>JAURPT010000079.1 GCA_030836535.1 Alphaproteobacteria bacterium | reverse complement strand
TTATCGCCCGACCGCCCCCAGGCGAGGTCAATCAGCGGTACTTTTTTGGTGTGGGTCGGCATGTGCGAGTCGTCCGGTAGGTTCGGGCGCGCTACATCATCCAGATCAAAACCGGGTGTAGGGGCGATTTCTACCGGATAGTCCTGATCATCGATATTGATACTGACATTCAGGCGGTCTTTTTCGATGGGCAGCGAGAATAGCCGGATAATTGGCGAAATGGTCGGCCTGCCAGAAGGCCAGCCGGTTGTACCGACCGACATGGATGTCATGGGCGAATAGAACTCGCGGGTAAACACATCCAGTGCCGCTCGGTCATCATGTTCAACGGTGACTTTGCCCACGACCTCACGTGTTTCTCCGGTACGGGCGTGCACGCCATAGGTAGCTTCGGCCCCCAGTGCTTCCACATGGGTGGCGCGCCAGGGAGCGTAGTTGCGGTCGCGCAGTAATTCCTGCGTACGTTCAATAATGGCGTTTGCCTGCCGTGTGGCTTTGGCGGCGGCATCGCGCCCCACAACGGGGGAGATGCCAACGGCACGATAGCCATCCAGGAAGGTAGCGCAGACTTTATAGGTCGTGGTGGGGGCATAACCCTTGGCCCCGGAAACCTTAACCCGGTTGTTACCCACTTCTTCCATTTGTACCTGGCTGAAGTCACAGGCGACATCCGGCAGCAGATAGGCCTGCGGGTCACCCACCTCATAGAGCATTTGTTCTGCCACAGTACCCACGCTCACGAGGCCGCCTGTTTTCGGCGGCTTGGAAACCACAAAGCTGCCATCGGCATGGCATTCCAGTACCGGGTAGCCGATATGGGCCCAATCGGGCACGTCTTCCCAGTCGGTAAACAGCCCGCCAGTACATTGTGCACCGCATTCATTGATATGCCCTGCCAGGCTGCCAGCCGACATCAGGTCATAATCGGTATCTTGCCAACCGAATTCGTATTCGAGAATACCCAGGGTAAGGGCAGAGTCGACCACGCGGCCAGTAATGACAACATCGGCCCCTTTGGCAAAGGCTTCTGCTACCGGACGGGCGCCCAGATAGGCATTGGCGGAGGTGATGGCATCTTGGTCTGGGAAACTCTCACCGGAGTACATTTCGACAGGTTGCTCAGTGGCCAACTCCGGCACACGGTCCATCAGGCCGTCGCCTTCAACGATAGCAATTTTCAGTGACACGCCGGCTTCTGTAGCGAGTTCTTCCATCCGGGCGCGGCAGGCTCTGGGGTTCACACCGCCTGCATTGGTCGCCAGCTTGATACCCTTGTCAGCCAAGGCGCGGACATTGTCTCTCCAGACCCAATCTGTGAAATCGCGTGCATAGCCTGCGGTGGGGTCTTTGGCCTTCGCTTTGGTCAGGATCGACATGGTGACTTCGGCCAGATAGTCGAAGATCAGATAGTCGACGTTGCCCTTTTCAATAAGCTGTGGTGCAGCGATTGAGCTGTCACCCAGAAACCCGCCGGCGCCGCCGATGCGAACAATCTTGTCCATGTTGTACCCCTTGATTCTTGGGCTTTATTCTAGTGATCGGGATGAATTGTGCCAGACGAAACAGGTTGCGATTGGTTACAGCAAACCCATTGCCTTGAAGCTGGCATAGTCGCCGCGTGAGATGATGATGTGGTCATGCACCACAATGCCCAATGTTTCACCGGCCTGAACAATGGTCTTGGTCATGTCGATGTCGGAGCGGGACGGGCGCGGGTCGCCGCTGTGGTGGTTGTGCACCAGAATGATCGCGCTGGAGCCCAGCTCCAAGGCGCGCTTGGCGACCTCACGT
This sequence comes from Alphaproteobacteria bacterium, assembly GCA_030836535.1. Lineage (GTDB taxonomy): Bacteria > Pseudomonadota > Alphaproteobacteria > SMXS01 > SMXS01 > SMXS01. The sequence goes on along the minus strand of JAURPT010000079.1, from coordinate 18,609 downwards.
GGGTAAACGGGTGTGTGGTCGATCGTGCCTTCTTGCAGCACTTCATCGGCGATCAGCCGGTTCTTCTTGTCGAGAAACAGCACTCGGAACTGCTCGTTTTGATTAAAGGCCATGCTGGTTTGGCAATAGTCAATCAGCGCCGTCCAGGAACTCAGGATTGGTTGGTCTTTTACGCGAGCAGACGCCAGCTGAATGGCGGCTTCATTGATGACTTTGAGGGACGCAATAACGCTGGGGCCAACACCTTTTACTTCTGCCAAGCATTCAGGCGTGGCGGTAATGACGTCGGCAAAGCTGCCGAAATACGCGATAAGGCCCTTGGCAAGTGGCTTGACGTCCTGACGCGGATGCGCCTGAAACAATATCAGTTCCGATAGTTCATAGTCGGGTAGGCTACCGCCGCCTTTCATAAAGCGTTCGCGGAGACGTTGCCTGTGACCGTGATGGTGCCGCTTGTCCGTCATCACCCCCGGTTAGATTTCAGTCAGCAGCAATGGTATAGGGTGGCTTGTCTAGACCCTTGCTCGACAGAGTAAAGATTTCGACGCCATCCTGCGTCACACCCATCGTGTGTTCAAACTGAGCTGATAGTGAGCGGTCGCGGGTCACCGCGGTCCAGCCATCAGACAGGATTTTCACATCATAACGGCCCAGATTCACCATTGGTTCAATAGTGAAAATCATACCAGGGCGCAGCACTGTGCCGCTGTGCGGGTTGCCGTAATGCAGCACGTTGGGCGGGGAATGGAAGACCTTGCCAGTGCCATGGCCGCAGAAATCACGCACGACAGAACAACGCTGGCTTTCTACATAGCTTTGGATTGCATGGCCAATGTCGCCCATCGTGGCGCCCGGTTGCACTTGACGTATGCCGCGCCACAGGGCCTCAAAGGTTATGTCGCAAAGGCGACGTGCTTTTACACTCACGTTCCCGACATAGAACATACGACTATGGTCACCATGCCAACCATCAACCGTCGGGGTGACATCAATGTTCAGGATGTCCCCTTCCTTAAGCACTTTTTCACCGGGGATGCCGTGGCAAACCACATGGTTAATCGAGGTGCAGATAGATTTGGGGAAGCCGCGATAGTTGAGGGGCGCAGAAATGCCGCCATGGTCGGCAATAAATTCTGCACAGAGTTCGTCCAGCTTGCCGGTGGTCACGCCTGGCTGAATGAAAGGCGCTATATAATCCAAAGTATCGGCGGCCAGGCGGCCTGCCTTGCGCATGGCTTCAAAGGCATCTTCACCATGAATGATAATGCCGTCGGGCGCCTCTAAAGTATCTGCCGATAAGTTGTGCATGTCTGCTCCTGACGTCTGCTTCCCGCGCTAAATAGCAATTTTCAACGGTTTTGCCACGGAAATTCCGTCCGTTGTTACATCGCAGCCATAGCACAGCACTTCAACGCCAGCACGCACTGCGTCTTGCAGGCCCTTGGCATAGGTAGGGTCTATGTCGTCGGCGATGGAGAATGTGTCGCAGTCACCCCGTTGAACGAGATAGAGCATGACGGCTCGATGGCCTTGGTGGACCATATTAGCAAGTTCGATTAAATGCTTGGCGCCCCGGGCTGTTTTTGCGTCGGGAAACTCGGCGTTTATGTCACGTTTCAGGGTGACGGATTTGATCTCGACAAAGCAATCCGGCTTATAACCGTCATCGCTCAGCAGGATATCAATGCGTGACCTTTCGCCATATTTGACCTCTCGGCGCAAGGTGTCATACCCGGTCAACTCAGCGATCTGACCGGCAAGAATGCCTTCCTCGCCTACCTTGTTGGGGTGGCCTGTATTGACGTTGACCAGCACGCCATCCAAATCGGCAAGTTCCCAACTGAATTTGAGTTTTCGCTTGGGGTTAGCGGCGGGTGAAATCCATACCCGCAGGCCAGGCTCTTTCATACCCATCATCGAGCCGGGATTGGCTACATGGGCGGTAATTTCCCGGCCGTCATCGAGGATGATATCAGCAAGAAAGCGCTTATAGCGTTGTTTCAGGGTGCCAGGTAGCAAAGGGGCGTGAAAATGCATGGTCCCAGACTAGCGCGGGCAGGGGAGCGATCAAACACGATTCTGGGTTAAAGTTGATCAATCCGTTCTGCCATCAGCACGAGACGGTCGTCGCCACCGGGTCTGCTTGCATTCAACGGCCAACAGGTGACCAAGGCTATCCGTAACGCAGCATTGTTGATGTCCAATCCAGGATAATAGGCATCGACGATGTGACGTGAGATGACCCGAAAATGGCTCTCATGCCCATCAAAACGGCTGACCGAAAATTCGTCCCCGATTTTCAGCATGCCCAGAAACTGAAAGTGCGTATCCCTGTGCCCGGCAATGATGCTTGTGCCTGCATCGCCTGGCAGGGGTGTCTGGCGCATATGGCCAGGGCCCCAGGCCAAAGCCTCTCCGTGGCTTTCACTCAGGACAATGCTGGTTTTTCCCAGGCGAGGGAATTCCAGTTTTGCCAAAGCGCCCATATCGGCCCAGGTCCAGGGCTTGACGGGCGTTGCATCCTCAGTGCTCCAGGAAAAACTACGCTCCAGCAGTATTTGACCAAAGGCAGCCTTGCTCCAGATGTAAAGCCCGTCACCAACCATGACAAGCCCACCTGCAAAAAGGGAGAGAGACAGAAAGCGAAACAGTCGCTGCATGTTGTGTCACTCTATCGTGCTCGAACCGTTGATTTTCGGCCTAGAGAATGAAGGCCGAATGCCAACAGCAGAAGCACGAGCCCTATTGTGAACAGGAAAACCATGGGCGTTGCCGTTTGCGGTAACTGTACCGAGGCAATTGGCGGGTTGTTGACCAGCATGGCCTGAAGTGCAGGGTCCATGGCGGGCAGGGGTGTGGTGGCCGTTTCGAACATCGTCCAACCTGCCGGCACCATAAGAGGGATATTCCTGCGGCTCAGTTTCTCGCCAGTGGTGCGAGAAGCCGTAATGTCGACGGCAACAAGGCTCGTGTGCGGGCTGACAAGTTGATGCTCCAACGCCAGGGCAACAATATCGTCTTTCGCTTTGATGTAGGCTTCAGATGTTGGTGCAAAACCCGCTTTGCGAATGCGTTCTGCCTCGATATCGGCAATCTTGCTACGCGCCCACAGCTTGCCGATTCCCTTGCCGGTTTGGGCTGTTTCCAATTTCAATGACCGTTGCCAAGCCTCGCCATCAACCATGCCTTTCAGTGTCACAATGCCGCTTCTCGGCGCTCCTTTTGTAGCGACGACGATGGTCTCGCCAGCATATAGGTCGGCAATGGTGTTAGGGGTGGCTTCAACGGTCGTACCAGCTGGCCAAGTCAATTCAATATCTGTCATGGCAGGTGATTCCAGCATTTTAAATAGGCGTGCCATGCGCGCACCAACCTGGTTCAAATTGCCAATATGGGTGAAGGCACCGCGCCCCATTTCAGCTGCCCGGGACATGAAATAGCTGTTGGGTGCAGACCCAATACCTACTGTGAATAGACGAGCTTTTCCGAGTTCACGATCAATCAGGTTGAAAAGTTCTGCTTCATTGCCGATGGCCCCGTCGGTCAGGAATACAATCTGATGCAGGCGTTCAATGTCACCATTCCCGGCCATCAGCACTGATTCCACGGCGGGAAACATGTTGGTCCCACCATCTGAACGCAGCCCTTGAATAAAAGCGGTGGCCTGCCTGCGTATTTCGGGTGTCAGTATTTGGGGCCTGTCGAACAGCTTTCGGTAGCTGGTGGAGAACGCGACAATGTTGATCTTGTCCGTATCTGATAGGCGCGCCAGTGCCTGGTGGGCGCTATGCCGTGCCTGTTCAATCGACGTTCCACTCATGGATCCTGACGTATCGATGATTAATGTCAGGTCGCGGGATAGTACCTGTGCCGCCTGCATCTGTTGGGGTGTCAGCATCAGGAGATGGTAGGAGGATATATCCACGTCCTCGTTAAATAATTGAATCCTGGGTTCCGAGCCTTGTCGATGAGACCAGATGACTTCGATGTCTCGATTGGCCGTCGTCTTTCCATCAGCCAATGTAACGACGCAATTACCGTTGCTTTTGTGCTCTACATCCGTGCGATGAAAAGGTGTTTCCAGCTGCGCAAGATCGAGCTTGCCTGCCAGCGTCAGGGTCCAGGTCAGATCATGATTGTGGTGTGGTTCATAGGTAGTAATGGCGGGGATTTTGGCCCGGTCCGGCACCCGGTCGAAGGAATGAATGTGACGGCCATTGTCTTCTGTGAGATTGTCCGGATTTAAACGTGTGCCAATGACGGTGGGAAAGCGCAATGACCATTTACCATCGATGATGGAGACTGATTCCTGATATTCAATTTGGATAATGACCTCTTCGTTAGGGCCGATATTAGCGACTTCGTTTGTGAACATGTTCGGACGTAGCTGCTCGACGAGGCTAGCCTTTCTGCCTTCTCCCTTGGCGGTCTCGTATATTTTCCGCGCTTCCTGTTTCTCCTTGATTTTACCCACAATGATTCGATCGCCAATAATCATCAGAAGTTGATCAACAGCGGCCATATCAAACAGGGGAAAGGCATAAACGCCTTCTACCCAGCTGTTTGACGGATTTCGGAATCGCTGGGTGATAGTTGTGCGGGCTATGGTGCCGGTTACCTGGGTCTTGATGTCTGTCGCCACAGTCGGTGCAGGGAGGTAGTATCCAGGTCTTGTTGTTTTCAACATCAACTGCCCGCTACTCACATCATTCAGCTTGTAAAACTCCGCTTTTGTAGGCGTTGTTGCGTTACCCTGATCGCTAAAGGCCAAAGCGAACATGACCAGGAAAATGGCAAAGCCAGCGATACGAAAGACAAACATGGTGTTCTCCTGAGGTAAGAGGCGAGCCATGTTGTATTGCGCTCTAAATCAGGCCAAAGCTGGGCACGACTGTGGCAACAATGTGATCCGGATAATTAGGCGGGCCTTAGCGACCAAATCAGTCCTGATGTACCATTTCAGGTGGTGAATAGAGAGCCGCCTCTGCTATAAGGTCGCCATGTCAAAAGATCGTACTGTTACTGCCTGCCTGATCATTATCGGCAATGAAATTCTGTCCGGCCGCACGCGGGACGCCAATCTTTCCTATTTGGCCAAATGGTTAAACGAAGAAGTTGGCATCCAGATGCGTGAAGCCCGTGTGATCCCCGATATCGAAGACACGATTGTCGATACGGTGAACGAGTGCCGCGCCAAGTTTGATTACGTATTCACCACCGGTGGCATCGGTCCGACCCATGACGACATCACCACGGAAGCTGTGGCCAAAGCCTTTGGGATAGAACATGACTTATTGCCGGAAGCACATGAGGTTCTTAAGGAATATTATGGACCAGAGGGTCTCACGTCTGCGCGTGCACGCATGGCATATGGGCCGGTAGGGTCCACACTGATTGATAACCCTATCTCCAAAGCGCCGGGTTTTCAGATCGAGAATGTCTTTATCATGGCCGGTATCCCGCAAATTATGCAGGTAATGTGTGATAGCCTGAAGCATAGCCTGACAGGGGGTAAACCTGTCAAATCGCGCTCAATTCGAACGGAATTACCGGAAAGCCGTATTGCCAAGGTTTTGACGGAACTTGACCAACAGTACGAACACGTTGATATCGGCTCGTACCCTTTCTTCAATAATGGCAAAGCCGGGACGTCGCTGGTCGTACGGACTACGGAGGAAGACCTTTTGATTGAAGTCTCGGACATAATTTACCAATCAGCTTTCGAGCTTGGCGGTAATCCGGTATTCGAGGAAGTCGACTAATCTCGCGGACGTGGTGAAATTGGTAAACACAAGGGACTTAAAATCCCTCGGCCGTATGGCTTTGCGGGTTCAAGTCCCGCCGTCCGCACCAATAAACGCCGAAATAGCAAACAACGGAAACCCATTGTCTGCAGGTGTTTAATCCTCCGGAGGGACAGAGCTCGCGGAAAAGCCGGCCCTTTGTTTTCTCCCCCTCAATCTTGACAGTTTTTTTGTCGCTTGCGCTGTCGTAGTGTGCGCAAAACGAGAGGGAACCATCATGAATGTTCAAAACCCCAAGGGGATGAAACCCGGTGAAGCGCGTTGTCCTGGGCCAAGCACCCGCGACGTCATCCTGGGTGATGTGACGCCAACCCCTGCTGCGCTGTTGGAAGAGTCATATACCTTCCTGGGGGATGAGGACATTTCCTATGACCGCTACACGTCTGCAGACTTCCTGCAGCGTGAGATGGACCGGATGTGGACACGCGTCTGGCAGTGGGTTTGCCGCGAGGAAGACATTCCCGAATCCGGTGACCATATCGTCTATGACATCGGCCTCTATTCATTCATTATTGCCCGTCAGGAAGATGGCTCGGTCAAGGCGTTCTATAATTCATGCCTGCACCGGGGTACCCAGTTGCGCCCAACGGGGGCCGAAGGCAGCGCAGACCAATTCCGCTGCCCCTATCATGGCTGGACATGGGCTCTCGACGGTACGCTGACAGATTTACCCTGTGAGTGGGACTTCCCGCATGTTGATCAGGAAAAGTTTGAGCTGCCAGAAGTACATGTCGACCATTGGAATGGCTTCGTCTTCATCAATATGGACCCGGACTGTGCGCCGCTTGAGGATTATCTGGGTGTGCTGCCAGAACACTTCGCTAATTGGCGGATTGATGATCGTGTTGCGGTAGCGCGGACCGAGAAAATCCTGCCATCTAACTGGAAAGCATCTCAGGAAGCCTTCCTGGAGGCCTACCACATTCTGGAAACGCACCCGCAGGCACTGCCTTATGCGGGGGATGCCAATGCGCAATACGACACATTTGGCGACCATGTTTCCCGCTTTGTGCAGCTATTGGGATCACCCAGCCCTCATATGGCTGACCGGATCACCGAAGATGATATTCTGGAACAAATGGGTGGCTATCCAGCCGGCTCAACAGTGCCGGAAGGCACAACGGCCCGGCACATGATTGCCGAGAATATGCGCAAAGCAGTGGGTGAAGAATGCGGCGTCGACCTGTCCAGCTATAGCGACAGTGAAACGCTCGATTCAATTGAATATTTTGTCTTCCCCAACATGTTTGTGTTCCCCGGTATCAATATCTCTGTTGTCTATCGTTTCCGGCCCAATGGCATGGACCCGGACAGTTCCATCATGGATCTGATGCTGATGAAGCCAGTGCCGGAAGAGGGCCCGCGGCCGGAACCGGCTGATGTCGTGAAGCTCGATGTCTGGGATTCCTATACGACCGTACCGGCACTTGGCGGTTTGGGCGGTGTCTATGACCAGGATACGGCTAATTTGGACATGCAGCAGAAGGGTTTCAAGGCAGCTAAAAAACGCGGCCAGACGCTCGGCAATTACCAGGAAGTGCGTACTCGGCATGTGCACCAGGTGCTCGATAAGTATCTGGCAGACTAGCGGTTTTTCTGACTAGTCGTCCTTGTCGAAGTCGTAATCCATCTCACCCAGATCGACGCCTGCTTCCAGATAGGCGCGCATGGAGCTGGCGGCGTCCTGCGTCGTCATCGTCTGGCTGAAGGCCAGTTGTTCGTGCAGTAGCGCATCGCTGATAGGGAATTCTGCGCCTTTGCGGATCGCTTGTTTGGCTGCCTGCAATGCCATGGGCGCACGAGCCGCTAAATTGCGGGCGAAGTCATCGACATCGCGCTCAAAGGTATCGTCGGGAAAAACGCGGTGGACCAGGCCACAATCAAGTGCTTCTTTGGGACTGAGCACCGTCCCGTGCAAGATCAGGTCTAGCGCCTTTGCCGTCCCCAGTAGGCGGGCAAAACGCTGTGTGCCGCCGCCGCCCGGAATAATGCCGATATTGGTTTCGGGTAACCCATAGTGATAAGGGCCAGCTGCCATGACACGAAAGTCGCAGGACAGGGTAATTTCGCAGCCACCGCCTGCAACATTCCCATTGATGGCAGCGATCACCACATAGGGTGCGCTCTCGAGCCGCAAGCACAGCTGATTAAATGCGTGTAGTTTCTCTGGTAGATCTTTGGGGGCTACTTTACCGGCGCGCACATTGGCGTCGGCCGCATCAGCTAATTCCTTTACTTCGTAATGGCGAATAAAATATTCGGGGCCAGCGCCGGTCAGGACAAGCACCCGGATATCCTCGTGTTCTTCAAGGTCGTTCAGCAGATGGTGCATCTCCCGCACGCCTTCGGCCGTCATGGTGTGGCGAGGCTCGTTGCGATAGGTGCAGTAGACAATGCGACCGTCATCAATAATGTCGAGATGTTCGTATGACATGGCGTCGTCCTAAATGGTGCAGATATTCAGGGCGTCAATGGCCTGGACCTGCGCATTATCGAGCGTGCCTTGTTCGGCTGCCTGCAGGCATTGCTCCAGTTCTTCACGGTTTTTAACACCGAGAACAACTGTATCCACATTGTCCATGCCAATGGCGTAACGATGGGCGATGATGGCGGGATCTTCGCCCCATTCGGCACAAAGCGCGCGATAACTGGCAGCGGTGTTGTAGTCGACAATCGTGTCTTCGTCGTCTGGCAAGTCTCGGTCAACTTCAGCGCACAGGGAACCGGCGGCCACAGCGCGGATACCCATAACGCCAACGCTATTTTCCTTGGCGACTGCCATGCTGTCGCGTGGCGAGACAGGCTCAGAATCGTAGAGCCGCATATTACCAACACCGTCCATCAGATTAGCCACTAATTGCACGGCAGATGGTGTGACGTCGTGCGCCAATGCCTGGCGGATGGTGGAGGGTAGGCCGGTACCTGTGATGCCCCAGTTCTTGATGAGACCCTGCGCCTTGAGCTGCTCCATGGCGGGGATGACGCCATCGACATAGACAGACCACCGGGTGGCCCAGCGGTCCTGATTTTCACTGAACTTGGCATAGGTGTAGTCGTCCGGGCAGATATTTGAATGCAGGAAAAACAAGTCTGCCGCTTCCAGTCGCATGGCATCCAGGCTGCGTCGTACCGAGCGTTCCAGCTTGGGGTGAATATCTGCAATCTCAGGGGAACCCAACTGGCATTTGGTTGTGACGCGAATGCCCTCGGGCAGCTTGCCTTCGAATGCTTCACCGACCACGCTTTCGGCTTCGCCCCGACCATAGGAAGGTGCTATATCGAGCAGCGTAATGCCGCCGTCAACAGCAGCGCGTGTGGTGGCTATGGCCTCCTCGCGCGTGGTTTCACCCCAAACCTGGCCAATACCGCCACCGCCAAGCGTCAGCACACTAACATCGCCAATCGGCGACAAATTTCTGGTTTCCATGAACCCCCTCCAGGAAATCAAATGATGTTTGAGTTGTAGTCTACGGAACCTGTTTCGAAACAGCTAGCGTTTGATGATCTGTTCGGTACCCAGGTCCCTCACCAGATAGCGCCGTGCCCTGAAGAAGTGGAAGGCCGCCCAAACATAAACAAATGAAAATGACAGGAGCGAATAACGCAGACCCTCATTGCCATATTGTCCTTGCATGATGTCGCTGACCTGCCCAATCAGGGGTGGGCCCAGGCCCATGCCAACGAGGTTTGTCACGAACAGGAAGATGGCAACAGTCATGGCGCGCATGCGAGGGGGCATCATATTCTGCATGAGGGCATTGGCCGGCCCCATGTAGGAAATATAGGCAGCACCGGGAATGATAATGAGGCTGATGACAAGCCAGTAGGTGGCGAAACTGATGCCAAATAATGTGACCGTTGCCTGGGGGATCAACATGATGAAGACCGTGAAGGGAACGGCACACAGTGTTGCAAGAGCAGGCACGCGTGCATACCAGGTAACACTTTTCTGAACCAGATTATCCGTCAGTCTGCCAGACAGCAGTAGGCCACCGACGCCACCAAGCAGCATTGCAGGACCCAACATCAGGCCCACCTGGAAGGTTTCCAACCCGTGGGAACGCTCCAGGAAGGCTGGCATCCAAGCGGTTGCGCCATATCCACCAAACACGATGAGTGAAGACCCAATCATCATGTGTTTCAGTGATTTGAGCTTCCAGATCGTCTTGAGAACCTCACCAACGGGCGGGGTGTTGCCTGCTGTCATGGGGATTGAGTCCATACTGCCGCGTTCGGGTTCTTTGATGGTCAATTTGATGACGAGAGCCACCAGAATGCCGGGAATGCCAATGATCCAGAAAGCATGACGCCAGGACAGGACATCATCCAGATAACCACCTAACACATTCCCCAACAACACACCCAGTGGTGCCCCCAGCGAAAAGATCGACATGGCAAAGGCACGATTGTGAGGTGGGATGTAGTCCGCGATGATTGACTGCGCGGGGGGAACACAGCCAGCCTCACCGATGCCAACGCCCATGCGCGCCAAAGCGAGCTGGATAAAATTACCCGCCGCGCCGCATAAGGCGGTCATGCCACTCCAGAGTGCGATAGCGACGGAGATGATGTTGACCCGGTTAAAGCGGTCGGCGGCTCGAGCAATAGGCAAGCCAAAGGCAACATAGAACAAGGCAAAAGCAGGGCCATGCATCAAGCCGGCTTCGAGATCGGTTAAACCGAGGTCACCCTTAATTGAATTCAGCAGGATCGACATGACGTTGCGGTCCATATGGCTGAAGGTGAACGCAACCATGAGCAACGCCACCACATACCACGCATGGGCCTTTGACCCGGCGGTTTTGGCTGGTGTAGATGCCGTATTGGTACTGTTCACTGTGGGTGCTTCCCGGTCGCTCTGCCCAAGACCTGCGTCCGGACAAAGGATTTGATGTCGTCTTCCGGGGCAAGTTGTACAGGCTATGCTTGTTACCGTGCAAGTACGGTTTATGGCTGTCCATTGGATTATAGAAAAAGCTTGCAATCACCCCCATTGGTCGGTGACTTTCTAGCCAATACGAGCACGGTAATTGCTCATCGGGAGGAGAGAGTTCGGCCCATGGCCATCGCAGACTTTGAAGACAACCTGGCACTGGCGCTCAGTAAATATATTTCGTCCAAGGCAGAAATGGCAAATCTGGTGCGGCTGACGGCCGGTGCCTCGCAGGAGACATGGTCGTTTGATGCCGTTGTTGACGGGGAAAGCCGAGGCCTGATCCTGCGTCGCCCTCCGCGCGGTGTGCCTGAAAGCAAAGAACGGGCATTGCGCCAGAAGAGTGAAGCGCGCATCATTCGCATAGCCTATGAGCATGGCGTGCTGGTGCCGGAAATTGTCTTTGAGGCTGAACCAGAAGATGGCATTGGTGTCGGGTTTGTAATGGCGCGTATCGAGGGCGAGACGCTTGGTACCCGTATCAATCGGGACGAGATGTATGCCGAGATGCGCAATAACCTCGCTTATCAATGCGGTGCCGCTGCGGCAACGGTCCACAAAGTGCCAATTGATGGGCTGGACTTCTTGGAAACCATCACACCTGAGGAGACTTGGGAACGAAACTGGGAATCCTATAACAAGGTGTTTGAAGAGCCATCGCCAGTCTTCGAAGCTGCGTTTCGGTTTCTTAAAGAGCGATTGCCAGAACAGGACCGCGTCACACTCGTGCATGGCGACTACCGTAATGGTAATTTGATGTACGGCACAGATGGCTTGCGGTCCATTCTTGATTGGGAAATCGTGCATATCGGTGATCCCATGGAAGACCTGGCATGGATCTGCGTGAATTCTTGGCGCTTTGGTAATATCGATAAGCCGGTTGGTGGCTTTGGCCAGCGCGAAGACCTTTTTGCAGGGTATGAGGCACAGAGTGGCATTAAGGTCGACCCCGAACGGGTGCGGTATTACGAGATTTTTGGCAGCTTGCGTTGGGGCGTCAGTTGTCGAGGCATGGCCTTTACACATCTGGACGGCCATGACCGGTCGGTAGAACGGGCAGCCATTGGCCGACGATCATCTGAATGCGAAGCCGATCTGATGATTTTGCTGGGAGAAGCGTTTTGAGACCGGATAGACCCTCAGTAGATGAATTGCTGGAAGCAGTAGAGGAATTCCTGCGCGACCATGCCATGCCGAACCTGCCGGGGCATCTCTCATTCCACGCCCGCGTTGCAGCGAATGTAGTTGGTATAGCGCGACGCGAATTTGCTCAATCTGACCAGATTGAGGCTGATCAGTCTGCTCGGCTGGAGGCTATTTTGGGCCATGAGGGTGAATTGCGGGCATTGAACCGCGAGCTTTGCGACAATATTCGCGAAGGTCGGATTGCGCTGGATGACTCAGCGTTGATGGACCATCTGCAGAAGTTTGCAATCGAGGAAATCGGCGTCGATAATCCGCGTTATTCTACCTACAAGAAGGCGATGGAAGAGGCTGGTTAATCCGCTTTGCCGCTTCGGGCTTTTTCTTCTGCTTCTTCCCAGAAATTGGTCACGGTCTTCTTGAGCAGGTTGATGATGGCCTGTTCGCGCCGGTCACGGTCATAGGTTAGCTGCGTGGTCGATAGACCTTCCAGCAGCACGCGTCCAAAGTCCCGGCCCAGGCTGAAGTCGTCGCTCGCCAGTTCGTCAAGCTCGGGCATGATTTCGTGGCCCATCTCCCGCCTGCGGACGTCGTTGATGATCGACGCATCTTGCACGATCTTCTGCAATTCTTCGTCGGTCCGGCTGGCGGCAATCAGTTCCTGCCAGGCGGTGTAAAGCGGGTTCTTAAGGAACTCCCAATAGGTATCGATGGCAAATTCATACTTGTTCGCCTCAGGCGGGCGAAGTTTCAGCGCTTCCGTGTAGGCGTCAGTCCACTCTTCCAGCAGATACTCAATGGATGCACGTAAAACATCAGGCGTCGTGGGGAAGTAGTACTGCACGGCACCACGTGTGACATCGGCACGCTTCGAGATTTCAGTCGTCGTTGTACGGTGATAGCCAATCTCCACAAAACAGCGCACTGTCGCATCCAGAATGCTGCGGCGTGTTGCGATGCTCTTGGGCGTTTGGTGTTTTCTGGCATCTTTGTTGCCAGCGGTAGATGTGCTCATATTGGTGTGCCGTGGGTGTGTTCCTCGTGGTGACTATACGCCATGTAGCATAAATGCCAAAAATTCTCTTTCCCGATAAGTTTTCTACGCTGTCGTCGACATGCCGCCATCGAGTTCCAGGCAGGCGCCGGTAATGAAGGCACTGGCACGTGAGCCCAAGAATAGTGCCGTACCAGCGGCGTCTTCTGTTGTGCCGATGCGCTTGGCGGGCAGGGACTGCACATAGGCATCCCCCTTGCGTTCCAGCGTTTCTTTCATCATACGGCTCTGGAACGGGCCAGGGGCAATAGTATTGACGTTGATTTCCGGCGCCAGTTTGCGGGCCAAGACGCGCGTCATATGAATAAGCCCAGCCTTGGAGGCGGAATAGGCATAAGTCTCAAGGTCCGGTACCGTCAGACCATTGATGGATGACGTGCTGATGACCCGGGCAGGGTCTTCGTCTCGGCTGGCGGCGCGCAGGGCAGGGGTCAGCTTCTGGGTCAAGAAAAACGGTGCTTTAACGTTGACGGAAAACACCTTGTCCCACCCTGTTTCCGGATATTCCTCAAAAGGGGCGGCCCAATTGGCGCCGGAATTATTGATCAGTACATCCAGCTTGCCTTCGCGCGTGGTAATTTCGCCCGCAAGGCTTACGATGCCCTCTATGTTGGACAGGTCAGCCTGCAAGGGAATGCAAGTGCCATGGGGTGAGAGTTCTTCTGCAACCCGTTCACATTCTGCCAGCTTGCGTGAAGCGATGTAGGTTTTGGCGCCGTTCATGACATAGCCAGTGGCCATCATTTCTCCGATGCCGCTAGAGCCGCCGGTAATGAGAGTGACTTTTCCGTCGACAGAAAACAGGTCTTTCACAACTTACTTTCCCATTGATTCATTATTGAGCACATGCACGATAGGGGCCGAATTCAAGACCTGCAAGCCACCGTTCGATCAATATGTCGCGTGGCCCTTTCCGGAGATTTCTATGAACCGCGTACAGCAACATCTCGGCACCAAATATCCCATTGTGCAGTCCCCCATGTCGTGGATTGCCCGTTCTCCACTGGCGTCCGCCGTCTCGAACGCCGGCGGCATGGGCATTATTGAGTCCGGTTCGGGTGAGAGTGAGCAGATCCGGGATGAAATTTTCAAGATGAAAGATCTGACGGACAAGCCGTTCGGCGTGAACCTGGCGCTCTTGTTCATGCGCGATGAAAGCATGTTGGACAACGTCATTGAGGCGGGCGTTAAATTCGTGACGACCTCAGCAGGCAGCCCCAAGAAGTTCATTGGCCGCCTGAAGGAACATGGCGTGGTTGTTTATCACGCTGTACCCACCGTTGAGATGGCGCTGAAGGCGCAGGGTGCCGGTGTGGACGGCCTGATTGTTGAAGGCGCCGAAGGCGGTGGTTTCAAGAACCCTGAAGAAGTCGCGCTGACGGTTCTGCTACAGGCAATCCGTGACAAGTGCGACCTGCCGATGATAGCCGCAGGCGGCATTGTCGATGGCCGTGGTATGGCTGCAGCCTTTGCCGCTGGTGCTGAAGGTATCCAGATGGGGACGCGCTTTGTCAGCTCTGTAGAAAGCCCCGTCCACGACAATTTCAAGAATGCCATTGTTGGCTCGTCTGAAACCGGCACAATTTATCTGAACCGCAAGGGGTCACCAGGCCTACGTGCCCTCAAGACCGATCACAGCCTGCACATGGCCGAAACGGAGGAAACGGACCGCGCTGTGTTATTCCAGGGTGGTGCCAAGGGGCTCTATTTTGAAGGTGATATGAACTCCAGCATCGCGCTTGCAGGGCAGGGTGCTGGTATGATTACCGGTGTCAAATCGGCGCAGGACATCATCGAAGATACTGTGCGTGAATATTTCGAGATTTGCGCCGATATGGCTGAACGAGCCCAGCAGGGCTCGTTCTAGCGCGTTCTATCAGGCCGAGGCAGCGCCATCGATCTTATGGTCGCTGCCATTGATGAAGGATGCCTCATCGGTCGACAGCGCCAATACCAGATTAGCCACTTCCCATGGCTCGGCCACCCTGCCAGATGGGTTGTTTGCGGCGACCGGCCCCAGATTGCCGCCGGTGGCCCGCTGCATCAACGGGGTGTCGACCGGTCCAGGTGAGACGGAGACAACCCGCACGCCATCTTTTGCATGTGCTTTGGCTGCCGAACGCGTCATACCAATCACGGCATGTTTTGTGCCGGCGTAAACGCCCGAGCCTGGGGCAGCACTGGACCCCAACATGGACGCGGTGTTGATGATGACGCCGCTTTTCTGTTGGATCATGATGGGCAGTTCAAACCGCATGGCGTAGAACACACCATCAATATTGGTGCGCATGATGTCGTGATAGCCTTCGTCGCCGTCCAGTTTAACGGTGGCATAGGGGCCAAAGGGGCCGGCAATCCCAGCATTATTGTGGGCGATGTCGATCCGGCCATGTTGCGCCATGCAGGCATTTACGAGCGCTTCAACCTGGTCAATCTCCCGCACGTCGGCACGAACATACGTGGCATCCCCACCGTCGGCACGGATGCTGGCAGCAACCTCATTACCCAGTGCTTCACGACGGCCACAGAAAACAACTTTGGCATCTTCTGCCGCAAAGGCTCTGGCGGTTGCTTCACCAATGCCTGATGTCGCACCGGTGATCAGCACCACCTTGCCGCCAAATCGACCGCTTTTCTGTTTCTCTTCGTGATGTGCGGCTTGCGCAGAACCGATCATGGCACCAGCGGCCGCCAGGCCTGCTGTTGCTGTTAGTACCTGCCGGCGGTCGAGTGTCTTGTCATTCTTGCCCATTGAAATTCACCCTTATCCTGCGATGAGGATAAGGCGAACCAGCGAGGCGAACCAGCGAAACCGGTAGCTATTTCTCTTCCTGGTTCAGCGAGGCGATATAGGCCAGCAGTGCCGATATGTCGTCACGGGTTAGGCTGATCGACTGCATCGCATTGGCGTGAGGCTGTGTCAGGAAAGCGATGTAATAATTTGGGTTAGCTTTTACAGACAGGGCCATGGAGGGGAAGGGGGGTGCACCATCAAATCCGCCATCCATATCGTCATTGCTAACGATGTGGCAGGCGTCGCACCATATTGTAGCGATGTCCTGACCATGCAAGATGATGGGATAAGTGGCCTCATCGTCCGGGTCCGGCAGTCCCTGGGCTATCGCAGTCGAAGAAAGCAGGCAAAATATTGCCAGCGTCGGTAGCAGGGTCTTCACCGTGTTGAGTATCTTTTTCATGCGATCACTATACGCCATCTCGCCATTCCCGTGTTGATTCTGCGCAATACCTATTCTGGAGTAAATAGGTTCATCCCGTCATCAGTGCTAACAGAACCTGGGCGGCCAAGGCTGTCTTGATCCATCAGATTGTTCAGCGTGGCCGCATCTGTTGGCGTATTGGCACAGAAGCGTGCGCCATTATCGTTGAGGCGACCAATGACAATGCCAGCAGCAGGCCCATTGCGATCATGCACAACCGTATAAGTCTCGATGGTGGCTTTGCCCGTGGGGTTTTCATCAATGGCCGGGCGGGCGATAGCGTCGACTTCTGCCTGACAGATCGATGGGTCTTCCCGCTGCCATGTACCTTCTGTCGGCATGGTTGAGAAAATGCCGGTGGCGTGCTTTGAAATCGTGCCGCCATTGGCGGTAATCAGTGCGAATGAACCTGGGTTGGACCGCAAGCGTGGCAGCATCTCCACAAATCCATGCATGGTGTAATTATTACCTGGGCCACCGAAATAGGGCAGGCCACCGGTCAGCGTCAGGCCACGGGGATCATCCCAGGCCAGCCCCATGGCATCGCAGGCTTGTTCCACCGCAGAGGTAAAGCAGGAATAGATGTCGATGAAGCTGATATCATTAATGCCAATACCAGCCATGTCGAAGGCTTTACCGCTGTTGATGCGCATGGCGTGGCATTTGTAGAAATGCTCTCGGTCCATGACTGTTTTGCCTTCTTTTGCTTCAGACACGCCGTGAATGAACACCCATTTTGACGGATCAATGCCCAATTCGCACGCTTTGCCAACTGAGGTCAGGATGATGCTGGCGCCCTGGTCGATATTGTCCTGCGCTACCAGCCATTTGGTGTATGGCCAGCCAATCCAGCGGTTTTCCGCCGAAGGTGTGACCAATTCCTGCGCTGACCGTGCGGTAGGATAATAGGAATAGGGATTGCGAGCGGCCATTTCCGTGAAGGGTGCAAGCAGATTTCCCATGACGGACATATGCTGTTCGATGGAGTTACCAAGATGGCCCCGCATGGCGTTTTCAAACAATGGGTAGGTGTTGATGGGAATGCCGACCCCGTGCTTGATTTCCTGCATCGAGGCAAAGCCGCCACCAGGCCCACGGTCTTCCTGGCTGCCTTCATCATGTTCGTTCCAGTCCAGTTTAATGCCCGCACGGCTGGCATTGCGCTGGGTCTTGATGGATTCTGCACCGCCTAGCAGCACGACGTCGACGTCGCCCGCGACGATTTTTTCAGCCATCTCGCTCATCAGTGCCTGGGGCGACTGGCCACCAACATTGCTGTAGATGGCGTTGACTGGATTGACGCCGATCCGGCGTGCAACAGCCCGGCCCGGGTTGTCGGCCCGGCCGAATTCATGGCCACGGGCCGGATTGGAATCGGGGAAGATACGGACGATGGCAATGGTGTCGATGGCGCGGGCAACGGCATCTGCCTGCCCTGTGTCGGTCAGCGCGGCTTTGGCAGCCTCGGCTGCGATACCCATGGGCGGCAGGCCTTTGAGCGGATCCGCTTCCTTCTGTGTGAATTGTCCGCCACCAATAATGATCGGGGTTGTGTCTTCCATCGTATCCCTCATGAGCCAACGTCAAAATCTGTTGAAAAGAGTGATAGCGCGTTTGCATTGTTTTGAATAGTTGGCGTATGAATGAGCGACATTTTTACACAGTAAAACGAGGAACCCCCAATGGCACATGTCTACAGTGGAGACCGGCAACGGTCGCATGTGGAAATTAACGACAATTCCATGAAAGCTGCCGCCGGTTTTGCCGCGCTTGGTGCGCGTGCAGATGTTGGCATTGGGGTGATGATGCGCAATGACTTTGCGTTTTATGAAGCGGCTAAAGCAGCGGCTCATGCCGGGTCGTTTTATGTGCCGATCAACTGGCACTTTAAAGGTGATGAAGTCACCTATCTGCTGGAAAATTCCAACTCCAAGGTGCTGGTGATCCACGCCGATCTGTTGCCGCAGATTGAAGGCGCTGTACCCGATGATGTGACCGTGCTTGTGGTGCCGACACCAGCTGAAGTTGCCTCCTCCTATGGCCTTCCAGAAAGTGCCTGCAGCGTCCCCGAGGGCATGATCAATTGGGATACATGGCTGTCGGACCAGACGGCTCTCGAAACGCCTGCTGAAGATGCACCGGGGGCCATGTTCTATACTTCCGGCACCACCGGGCGCCCCAAGGGCGTAAAGCGTACCAAGGTGGACCCGGATATTTCGGCAGAAGCCGTGCAGGCCATCATGATGGCCGCCATGGAAGCCTGGGGCTTCAACAGCATGGACATCCGCACGGTGGTAACCGGCCCGATGTATCATTCAGCGCCGAATTCCTACGCCAATGCATCCCAGAATATGGGGCTCTATACTGTATTGCAGCCGCGCTTTGATGCAGAAGATTTCCTGCGGCTGGTTGAGCAGCACAAGCTGACCCACGCCATTATGGTCCCCACCATGTTTG
>JAURPT010000078.1 GCA_030836535.1 Alphaproteobacteria bacterium | reverse complement strand
CTCCCTGGCGATGTGGCGTTCCGCCTCTATGACACGTACGGCTTTCCTATCGACCTGACCCAGGATGCCCTGCGGGCCCAGGCGCGTGGTGTTGATCTCGATGGTTTTGAAGCTGCCATGGAAAAACAGCGGGCCGATGCGCGCGCAGCGTGGTCTGGCTCTGGAGAAACCGCGACAGAGGAAGTCTGGTACGCGATCCGCGAAGACCATGGTGCAACCGAATTCATGGGCTATGACCATGGCATGGTAGACGGAACAATTGTTGCTATCGTCAAAGATGGCGAACAGGCAAACAGCGCCTCTGCAGGTGAGGCTGCAACGATCATTACCAACCAGACGCCGTTCTATGGTGAATCTGGTGGCCAGGTGGGTGATACGGGTGAAATACGGGCAGAAGGCCTGCGGGCAAATGTTACGGATACGCGCAAATATCTCGGCGATATGATTGCGCACCAAGCGCAGATAGAAGATGGATCCGTGAATATTGGCGATGTGGTTGAACTGCAGACGGATCGCGATCGCCGAAACAAATTGCGGGCAAATCACTCGGCAACCCATCTGATGCATGCCGCCATGCGCAATGTTTTGGGTGATCATGTGACACAGAAGGGCTCATTGGTGGCGCCTGACAGGCTGCGTTTCGATATTTCCCATCCGACACCCTTGGCACCAGAAGAGGTTGAAGCCATTGAGCGGGAGGTCAATGACGAGGTCCGCGCCAATGTGACGGTTGAAACGCACCTGATGACGCCGGACGAAGCCATCGAAGCAGGTGCGCTTGCCCTGTTCGGAGAGAAGTATGGCGATGAAGTCCGTGTGGTTCGCATGGGCACACCCCAGGACGACCAAAATTACTCAGTCGAACTTTGTGGCGGCACGCATGTCAGCCGCACAGGGGATATCGGCCTATTCAAGATTATTGGCCAGAGTGCCGTGTCTGCCGGTGTGCGCCGGGTTGAGGCTGTCACGGGTGGCGCTGCGCAAGGGTATGTCAGTACACAAGAACGTCTGCTGGCAGACGCATCCGCCAGTTTGAAAACAACACCAAATGAATTGGTCGACCGCATTGAAAGCCTGGTCGCCGAACGCAAAAGCCTGGAAAAAGAATTGGCGGAAGCCAAGAAAGCCCTGGCCATGGGCGGCGGTACTGCTGGTGACAGCGGGGGTGATGTCACGGTCATTGATGGCATTGCGTACACCAATCGCAGTCTTGACGGCGTATCCGGCAAGGATTTGCGCGGGTTAATCGACGAAGCCAAAACCAGCATGGGAAGCGGCATTGCCGCCTATATTGCTGTGAATGATGGCAAAGCGGCAATCGCTGTTGGCGTGACTGACGACTTGACCGAACGCTTCAATGCTGTTGATCTTGTCAAAGTGGGAGCGGAGGTCATCGGTGGTAAGGGTGGCGGTGGCCGCCCGGACATGGCGCAGGCCGGCGGGCCCGATGGTAGCCAGACCGATGCAGCCCTTGCCGCAATCGCGGAGGCTATTCGCAACGGTGCGTAAGCCCTGCAAAGGGAATGAACGTGACGGACAAAACTGCGACAAACTGCAATTCTTTGCGATATCGCTTATACGAAATCCTCGAAATCAGCGCGGTTGATGACCGGGTCAGCCAATTGGTGGACCGTTTTATGGTCGGCCTGATTGTTGCCAATGTTATAGCCGTCATCCTCGAGACCATACCGACTATTGCGGCCAGTTATGGCGCTCTGTTCCATGGGTTCGAGTTGGTCTCAATCATTGTATTCTCGGTAGAATATGTCGTGCGGTTGTGGGTTTGTGTCGAGCGCAGTCACAAGGCGACAGCGTCTGCCTTCAAGGGACGGCTGACCTATTTGGTGTCGTCCCTGGCCATTGTTGATCTGGTGGCCATTCTACCGTTCTTCCTGTCTTTCCTGGGGGCAGATCTGCGCTTCCTGCGCTTGCTGCGTCTGTTCCGGCTGCTGAAGTTGGTTCGCTACTCACCGGCTCTGGTTACCCTGGGCCGAGTACTCCAAAATGAACGGCGTGCCCTGTTCGCGGCCGTTGTTGTCATTGTCAGCCTGGTCATCCTCAGTGGCAGTTTCATGTATTACTTGGAGCGTGGTGCCCAGCCTGAAAACTTCGGACATATTCCAGAGGCTATGTGGTGGGCGATCACTACACTGACGACCGTTGGCTATGGCGACGTTGTGCCTATTACTGATGCAGGGCGCCTCTTTGGCGGCTTCGTGATGCTGTTCGGGTTGGGCATGTATGCCTTGCCCATCGGCATCATTGCCACAGGGTTTGCCAATGAAATTGGGCAGCGTGATTTTGTTATCACCTGGCATGCCCTGGTTCGTGTGCCCATCTTTGCTCGTTTGGACAGCGAAGAAATTGCCCAGATAGTTGACCTTCTCAAGGCGCAGATCGCTGTGCCCGGGCAAACTATTGCGCGCATGGGTGATCAGGCGGAAGACATGTTTTTTATCCTCTCGGGCGATGTGCAGGTGCGCACCAGGCATCACCAATATACGTTGGGGCCTAGCGAATATTTTGGTGAGATTGCGCTACTGACCGGCAAAAAACGATTTGGGTCGGCGACGGCCCTGACCCGTTGCCACTTGATGCGCCTGTCCCGTGTCGACTTCGAACATTTGATGCTGGACAACGCGCAGATGAGACGCGCGATTGTGCAGGAAATTCGTGCGGGTATAGACCGTGGCACTGCCATTGGGCGTGAAATATCCAGCCGTGATGTTGAGGACATAGAACGTAGTTTGTTCGAATATGAGCAGGCTATCTGACCCGAAAGTACGGCTCTCTAGCTTGGTGTGGCAACTTTCTATGGCATCCGGCTGATTCTGGGTCATGATCCGTGGACACGTGGGCTTCTCTGTACTATGACATGCGCGAAAATTTTTTATGGCATGCCAAACTCACCAAGGCAGGGACAACATGACCGAACAAAATACGCCCGACATCATCTACACAAAGGTTGATGAAGCACCGGAACTGGCTTCCGCATCGCTTCTGCCGATCATTCAGCGTT
>JAURPT010000077.1 GCA_030836535.1 Alphaproteobacteria bacterium | reverse complement strand
GCTTGAATCGGGCGTTAATCGGGATCGCAACCGCCCCCAAAAGGGTAATGCCGTATTCCAGTTCTACATAGTCGATGCAATTGGGCATCAAGAGGCCGACATGGTCGCCCCGGCGAATGCCCATGCTGTAAAAGCTCTGGGCCCGTAGCCAAGCATTTTCAGTCAGTTGCGCATAGGTGCGCCGGTCATCGGGAAAAATGATGGCATCATTATCTGGCCAGCGGTCGTTTGCCCGCAATAACAGGTCACCAAACGTGGTGCAGTCGATGCGATGATCCATATGGTCTTGCGGGCGATGGTCAGACATAGCGGGCCTACTTATTCATGGGTACGGGCTGTGGCCGGTGGAATTCCCAGTGATCGTCGGTCGACAGTTCCGGCATGAAGGCATAGCCGCCATAGTCGAAGCCTTTGAGGGCTTCGGGGTCTTCGATCCGGTTGTCGATCATATAACGGGTCATCATACCGCGGGCGCGCTTGGCGAACATGCCCAGCATGCGGGCCTTACCATCTTTGATTTCCTTGAAGGCAGGGGTGATAACGCGGGCATTCAGGGCTTTGGGATCAACGGCTGAGAAATATTCTTTTGACGCCAGATTAATAACCGTTTCGCTCTCGCGCTCATTGACTTCATCAGTGATGCGGCTACCCCAGAAATCATAGAGCGACTTGCCGCGGCGCGTCGCCAGCTTGGTGCCCATTTCCAGGCGGTAGGGTTGGATGCCATCAAAGGGGCGCAACAGGCCGTACAGGCCGGAAAGGATGCCTACGCGATCCTGGGCAAAAGCCAGGTCTTCTTCAGACATGCTGTTAGCGTCTAGACCGATATAGGTGTCGCCCTTAAAGGCCAGGATCGCCTGTTTGGCCCCCTGTGGCTCGGCATCTGTATCGAAGCTCTGGTACCGCTGATAATTCAGGTCTGCCAGATTGTCGCTCAGTTTCATCAAATTCTTGATCTTGGGCCGGCTGAGGCTGCGCGCTTTCTTAATCAGCGCGTTCGTGTCGTCGGAAAAGTCCGGCCGCGTCAGGGGTGGTGACTGCAGCGCGGGAGAGAAATCGAGGTTCTTGGCTGGTGATAGAAGTACAAGCATGACCGCTTTCCGTGAATTTTTTTCATCCGTGCATAGAACAAATTTTTGCCTGTGTCAGGTGCTTCGGGTCTGGCATTCCGTGCAGGCATGGGAGACTATAGAAAAAATTGCCAATAACGGCAGCAAAATCCCGTCTTTCCAACGCAGAATGCCGGGCCGCAACGAGTGGAGGACCCCGTGACAATATTGATCCGCAAGATTGCCCACCGGCTCTCCGCCATGGTCCTGGCTGGAGCCTTGTTCGCTCTGCCTGCTGCCTACGCGCAGCAGAATTCAGTGGATCATGGCCAGGTTCGTGCCGAGGGGGAGGCCGAGTTGGGTCAATTGGTGCAGGACAGTACTGACAGAAATAATCGGTGTGCCGCCAGGTGGGACGAGGTGCGGCAGTTCATTGGTCCTGTTGATAGCCCGCTGGAGCCGCGTGACAAGATTTGTGCCGCGTATATAGAGGACAACGGGCTTCGTAAGGATGGTTTTAAGGGATGTTCGGAGACCTATTTCGGTCGCTACGATGCAGCGCATGAGGCGTTTCGCCAGTGCCATGACGAGCAGTTGGAAAACTCAACAGCCATCATAGCGCTGCGACGGTCGTTGATTGAAACAGATATACAGGCACGGCGTCTGGCCCGCGCACGTGGCAATGCACCAGCAGAGGTGATCGAGGAACGAGGATGGCTGGGTATTCGCTTTGATGGCATCTCCAAGGCACAGATGCAGCGTCTGGCCCTTACTTCACAGGAAGGCGTGATTGTCGATTCTACCCAGCCGGGCAGCCCGGCAGCCAAAGCAGGACTGCTTTCCAATGATGTTATCATTGGCTTCAATGATACGCCGATCACCGATAGCCGCAGTTTCCGCAACACCACCCGTGGGCTGCAGGCAGGCCAGCTTGTGGTGCTGAAAGTGCAACGGCTGGGCGCGCTCCGTTACATTTACATTGCTGTTGAGGAGCGTTAATACCCCCGGGCTTATGAAGCGGTGCGCTTAACGCTCACCGTCCATATAACGTTCCCATTCCCGGTGCCAGTGGCGCAATTGCTGTTCCATTTCACTGTAGCGTGCGCCGCCATACCCCCGCGAATTAATGCCTTGCTGGACATATTCCATCATCCGGGCGTCCTGGCTGATCACGTCCCCCAGGCCGGGCTCGCCATGGCCGATAAACCGGCGTTCCGGGCGTACCTTGCCTGAGATATCAACATCGTCTTCAACCCCCATATAGGCGGGGACGCGGTAGGTCGGATCGTCAACCGGGTGGAACAGGACCATGAGGTCATAGGTCATCTTCTCCGGGTCTTTGGCATGCGGGCGGAAGCGCTGGATCAGCAGTCCCTCTGGGTGTGCGTTGAATGTCACGTTGGGGAAGATGCCATAGTTCCAGTCATCTGAAAGTTGGTTGTCAGTAAAACCGCTATAGTCCAGCCCCAGCCGTTCCGCCTTGGCGCGCTTTGCTTCCTGGATCAGACGACGGCTGTCATCGGGGTTATCCGGAAAGTCTTCGGGCGCCACATTTACTTCTCCCAGCAGCGCCGCCAGGCCGGGGTTGATGCTTTCCTGGTCCTCAAACCGGTGGCTGATTTCGCCGAATTTCAGCAACTGACGCGAATGGCCGGCTCGGTATGTATCCCACTGCACCTGGTAGTCATTGAAGAAGGGCAGGATCTCCGGATGGACGGCGTGAACGTGGTAAACTTCGATGAAGGCATCATGGCCGATCTTCCAGTTGCAGGGCCAGGGCGTCTGCAGGTCCTTGATGATCTTCATGTCCTTGAAGTTATAGGCCTTCAGGTGCTCGGGTAGCGGATCGAGGAAGTCCAGCAATGGTTCGGCATCGTCATCCATATTGATGAAGACAAAGCCATCCCAGATTTCGCAACGTGCCTGGGTTAATGGCGGGTTATCGGCTACCAGGTTTTCGCGGAAGGTCTCGCGGTCGGTAATCTGTTTGAGCGAGCCATCCAGATTCCATTGCCAGGTATGGAACAGGCAGGTGAAGTGATCAACGCTGCCAAAATCATCCATCACCAGCCGGTTGCCGCGGTGCTGGCAGACATTGTAATAGGCGGCAATGTCTTCTTCGCCGGGGCCTGTGCGGGTGATAATGAAGCTTTCCGGCCCAACATCATATTTGAAGTAGTCGCCCACTTCGGGAATGTCAGAAGCAAGCCCGGCCAACTGCCAGACACGGCACCACAGCTTCTCCCATTCCTCGTGCGCAATCTGCGGATCGAAATTGCGTTCGGGCGAGATGATGCCACCCCCATTGTCCACATAAGGGTGCAGCGCTTCTGGTGTGCCAGGCGCGGCCTCTTCGTTAAGCGGGTGACTTTTGGTCTCCGGAAAATCGACCTTGTCCATGATGTATTCTCTCCCCAGACGAATTCAAATTCGGCCATCATCTTGTTTCAGACAGGGATTGAAAGCAAGATTGTCTTGTCGATAGCAATTGTCGACAATCCCGATAACGCAAATCTGCAAAGCTCAATTGCAAAGGTAGAGCTACTCTCTCAGCTTAGCGAGGGGCATATATAGCGCGTCTTTAATCCTCCCCCAGATGAAGAATAGAACTCCCCATGAAAGCGCTTCTCAAACTTGCTCTTCCCTTTACCCTGATGCTTGGCCCCTTGGGCGTCCTGCACGCCAGCTAGGCTCACATACGGTTCGATAGATGAGCCGCTGAGAACGAGCTTCTGAGCTCAGGAAGCCCTGGTCTGTGATGTCAGGTTCAGGGTCTCGATCAGGTCGAATATCGTGCGGAGTTCTTCGACGGTATTCAGGATTGGTGCATGCGGATCGGCCTGTTCGTCTAGGGACCCGGCTTCGCAATTATCTTCAGCACCATTGACGGCAATCAGCATGTCGTTGTCGTGAAAAGCTGCCTGCAGTTTTTTGCCCATTTGGCGTTGCAGTATCAGCATGCGTTCCATGAAGTCTGGCGTCAGGATGAACCGGGCTTCCGTTTGCGAGGTTGAATAGACTTCGAACTGGTCTTCAAATTCAGGGTCTTCGAGCCGCACGCGTTCACCCTTGGTGAATTTGCCAGACAGGAAATTTCCGATAGCCGTTCTGTCGGTTTGTACCAGTGTGGTGCCAATGAATGGTTTTGGGAAGGTCAGGCTCAACAGGGGACCCTTAAAGACAGTCACATAATGTGTGCCATTTTTGGTGCGCCGCTTCTGCTGCAGATGCGCCTCAAGATAGCTGATCTCGACCGTCTCGTGCAGCCCGGTCAGGCTGTCTTCCAGGGTTGACCGATCATGGCGGGGGATAAGTTTTAGTGTTCTGTATCGTTCATGGTTAAAGCCGATGGGTTCAGCCCTGTAGGTCAGGCCAAGTTGCGGGGCCATCCTGCCTACAATTTCCTGCTTGTAGGTGTCGCTGAACTCTCTTGCTGGTTTGCGTGCCCAGAACTGCCAGCCAGCGATTGCGGCAAAGATGGCGAAGATAGCGGCCTCTGGGTCTACAAAAACAAACACAAGAGAGACGACCGGCACGGCCACGGCGGAAACAATGATGGAACGTTGCCAGACGGCCTTTGCCGCTGTTGCGCGTGCTTCTGCAAGGTCGAACACCAGAGGTGCTATCTCGGCTTCATAGAAGGCGTTGAAGCCTTCCAGCCAGGGCCTGTCTTCGCGGACATAAGACATAAAGGTTTAGTCCATAATGTCGGCGACATTCACCGGTTCGCGAACAGCTTCTTCCACTTCAAAATAGGGCAGGGCTTTAACGCCTGCCATGGCGGCTACCATGCTCATGGGCCAGATTTCGCAGGCATTCTTCAGGTCGGTGACGGCGGAAGTGTAGAAACGCCGGGCAGCGGAGATATGTCCTTCCACTTCGCTATAGGTTTGCTGGGCGTTCTGGATTGCCTCTGACGAGCGCAGTTCCGGATAATTCTCGGCAACGGCAAATAACTGCATCATGCCCGACTGCAATTTGCGCTCTGCTTCCAGATGCTGTTCGACGGCGGCGGGGTCATCGGGCGAGTAGGACTGGTGCGCCAGATTGCGGGCCTCTGTCAGGCCGGTCAGCAGTTCCTTTTCGTGGGTCATGAACTTCTGCGCCAGAGTGACAATATTGGGTATCAGATCATGGCGCTTGCGGAGTTGTACATCGATAGAAGACAGCGCTTCTCGCGCTGTATTGCGGCGCTTAATCACGGTTACGTAAAGGCTGTAAAAGCCGACTAAAACAACCCCACCAATAATCAGCAGTTCCATGCATCCCTCACCGAATTTGTTCGCAATGACAAAATCCTAACATGGCATAAAAGCAATTTCAGCCCTGCGCTTGCCGGTCGCAGCATGCCCGGCTAGTCTTTCGGGAAAATCAGGATGAATGGTCAGGATGAAAGGACCGCTCCATGCGCTATCTGCACACCATGCTTCG
>JAURPT010000076.1 GCA_030836535.1 Alphaproteobacteria bacterium | reverse complement strand
CGAATATTCCTCCAGGAAGTGGTGTTCGACTTCCCACGCATAGTCCAGCCCCAACTGATCGGCCAGCTCGACTTGCTCGAGTGCTTCTTCAATCAGTTGTTGTTCGCTGCCCTCATGCCACGGGCGCGGCAATTGATGTTCATACAGAATCCCGAACTTCACTGGTTCCCCTCCAAAGATAAAATGACGCGGCTTCCCCTGTTACCGCGCGGTATTGTCCTGAGCTTAGAGGCAGGCCGTTTAGGGCGTCAATGCATATGGGGGCCGTCGCCGTGGTCGGGGTTCAGGCATAGCTGATGGTCCGACAGGCGCTCAATAATCTGGCAACTGGCGATGGTGCCGCCCTGGCATTGGTGCACCATGTGTTCCAGCTCTGCCTTCAGGGCCTCCAATTGAGCAAGGCGACGTTCTACGGTTTCCAGTTGCTGGCGGGCGATGGCGTCGGCCTCGTTGCAGGACTGGTTCGGTCGGTCAGAAAGGCTCAACAGGTCGCGGATCGCATCAGGCGAAAAGCCCAGTTCGCGGCTATGGCAAATGAAAGCCAGCCGTTTCCGGTGTGCCTCATTGTAGCGGCGTTGGTTTCCATGGGTGCGGGGTGGTGAGGGCATCAGCCCCACCTGTTCGTAATAGCGAATGGTCGGTACTTTGCAGCCTGTCTCGCGCGATAGCTGCCCAATTGAATAGTCCATGGGGTTCTCCTGCATCTGCATAAACAGCTTGAACCTATAGTCACTATAGATATTAGGATGAAGATGAGTTTAGGGCAAGAAAGGGGCGCCATGAGCGGTTGTTGCGACCATGAGGGAGAAGTCTTCGACGGCATGTCGTCGGCCTATCGCCGTGCGCTGTGGGCGGTCACCATCATCAATGGTGGTATGTTCGGCGTTGAAATGACGGCCGGTATCTCTGCCCAGTCGCAGGCCCTGCAGGCCGATGCGTTGGACTTCCTGGGCGATTTTGCCACCTATTTCCTGTCGATGCTGATGATTGGCCAGCCGCTGATGTGGCGCGCACGGGCGGCGCTGTTCAAAGGCGTTAGCCTGGCGGTCATGGGGCTATGGGTGTTCGGGTCAACTGCCTGGCACGTGCTGGTGCTGGGTGTGCCGGCGGCGCAAATCATGGGGATTGTCGGCTTTATGGCACTTGTGGCCAATCTGACCAGCGTTGTTCTGTTGATGCGCTATCGTGACGGGGATGCCAATGTGCGGTCTGTCTGGTTGTGCAGCCGGAATGACGCCATCGGCAATGTTGCGGTGCTTGGAGCTGCCGGGCTCGTCTGGTGGAGTGGCACGGCATGGCCTGACCTTCTGGTCGCCTTCATCATGGCGGGGCTGTTCCTGAATTCTGCAGCTCAGATTATTCGCCACGCGCGCGAAGAGATGGCAGAGGCAGCCGCCCACGCTTAATCTGTGCTCGAGTTGTTGATGCAGGAAAGACGCCTATGGCAGAGCAGGAACGGCTGACTTTATCAACCAAGCTGTATTACGGCTTTGGCTCTGTTGCCTATGGCGTCAAAGACAATGGCTTCAACTACTTCCTGCTGTTTTTCTACAGCCAGGTGATGGGCCTGCCCGCAGGTTATGTCAGCCTGGCCATTTTTGTAGCCATGTTGGTCGATGCCATCTCTGACCCGTTGATCGGTCATGTCTCCGACAATTGGCATTCCCGTTTAGGCCGACGGCATCCTTTCATGTATTTCGCGGCCATGCCGGTTGCTGTCTCCTATTACTTTTTGTGGAACCCGCCGCTCGGCTGGTCGCCGGAGGCGCTCACGGCCTATCTGATCGTGGTCGCGGTCTTTATTCGTACGATGATTACGCTTTATGAGATTCCCAGTACGTCTTTGGTGTCAGAGCTAACGTCGAATTACGACGAGCGCACATCTTTGCTGAGCTATCGCTACTTCTTTGGCTGGATGGGCGGCGTATTGATGGCGGTCATTGCCTATGGCTGGCTGCTGCAGCCGACGGAGCAATATCCCGTCGGCCAGTTGAATCTGGATGGCTACAACACATTTGGGCTGGTGGCGTCGCTGATTATGGTTACGGCTATTCTGGTGTCCGCCCTGGGGACGCACCGGCATATCCCCAATCTGCGCAAGCCCCCGGCGAAAAAGCCTTTCAGCCTGCGGCAGACGGCGGGGGAGTTGGTTGAAACGCTAAACAACCGGTCGTTCCTGGTCTTGTTCGGTACGGCCATTTTTGCGGCCGCAGCTGCTGGTCTGACGGGTAATCTAAACCTTTATTTCAACACCTATTATTGGGAGTTGCACCCCGATGACCTGCTTCTGCTGGCGACGGCCTATTTCTGGGCAGCGGGTATTGCACTGTTTATGACACCCAGATTGTCAGCTTCCATGGGTAAGAAAGCCGCCTGCCTGTGGACCTTTGGTATTGCGGTGGCGCTGGCGCCAGCCCCTTTTCTGTTGCGTTTTGCGGGCCTGTTTCCCGAGAACAACAGCGATCTGTTGGTCCCCTCGCTCTACATCTTCAGCATTGTTGAGATCAGCTTGATCATTTCCGCTTCAACCCTTGTCAGCGCCATGGTGGCAGACGTGGTGGAAGAAAGTGAAATCAAGACCGGCCGTCGGTCGGAAGGGTTGTTCTTTGCAGCCCGTACCTTTGCCATCAAAACAGTGCATGGTGTGGGCGCCATTGCTGCCTCTCTGGTGTTGGCGATGGCGGAGTTTCCAGATAATGCCGAGCCGGGCCAAGTGCCGCAAATCCATCTGGATGCGCTAGCCATGTTCTATATTCCCGGGCTACTGATTTTCTATGGCGTGGCTATGGCCTTTGTCTTTGCCTATCGCATCAGCCGCGAAAGCCACCAACAGAATTTAGAACGCCTGGCAGGCGAATAGGGTTAGTTCACTTGCCTGTTGGTGCTGCCCCAATATTGGGCGCGCAGCGCCTTTTTGTCGGGTTTGCCAACCGGTGTTAGGGGAATGGCTTCGGCAATATCGATGGTCTTGGGCGTCAGTACCGCACCCTTTTGTTCTTTGACCATAGCCCGCAGGGCCTCGGCATCTGGCGTTGCGCCGACGCGCGGAATTACCACGGCTTTCACAGCTTCACCCCATTTTTCGTCTGGCACACCGATGACAGCGGCTTGGGCCACATCCGGGTGGCTCGTGAGCACGTCTTCTACCTCTTTGGGGTAGACGTTGAAGCCGCCGGAGATGATCATATCCTTCTTGCGGTCAACAATATAGATGAAGCCTTCATCGTCGACGCGGCCCATATCACCGGTATGGAGCCAGCCAAATTCTAATGCTTCTTCTGTTTCCTTGGGTTTACGCCAATAGCCTTCCATCACCAGTGGGCCGCGCACGCAAATTTCGCCGACCTCTCCCTGGGGCACCTCGACGCCCTCATCATCCAGCATCTTCACTTGCACGCCGATCTGCGGTTGGCCACAGGAAGCCAGGCGTTCCGGGTTGGCCGGGTCGTGATCTTCCACATTCAGCGTGGTGATGTTCATGGGCACTTCAGTCTGGCCGTAGATCTGCATAAACACGGAGCCGAAGTGATCCAAAGCCTCTGCCAGCCGGGTGGGAGACGTGGGTGAGGCGCCATAGACAACCAATTTAAGACTGCTGGTATCGACTTCTTTGAGCAGTGGGTTGTCCAGAAGCACATAGATCATTGTTGGCACCAGCCAGATGATCGAGATTTTTTCTGTCTCAATGGTGCGCAGGACTTTTTCGGCGTCGAAGCCATCCTGAATATAGACCGTGCCGCCCTGTACCAGCGTCGGCATAATCAGCGTGCCCGCAGCGTGGGACAGGGGTGTGACGCACAGTGTGCGAATATCTTCCGGCCAGTTCCATTCCGCAACGCTCATCAGCACATTCGACAGTGACGTGTGGTGCCGTTGGATTGCACCTTTGGAGCGTCCGGTTGTACCACCTGTATAGGTCAGGTTGCAGACATCAGCCGGGTTGGCCTCGTTCCAGGCGGGGCACGGGTCCAGCGTATCGGCAGCGGCCAATAGGTTTGTGCCCTTGTCTGCGTCGCCCAAGGTCAGCACCAGATCGACCTGTGTGTCCGCTTTTTCCAGCGTCGGGATGCGGTCGGCATATTTGGTGTCGATGATAATGGCTCGTGCCAGTGAATCGCCAACGATATAGGCATGGTCATCGGCAGAGCCCATCGGGTTCAACGGTGTATAGCGAATGCCCAGCAGGTTTGTCGCCAGCCGGATCATGAAGACTTCTGGCCGGTTGACGCTGAGCAGGCAGATGCCATCGCCGCGCTTGAGACCGGCATCCTTGAGGGCCTGCATCATGCGGCCGACAAAGTGGCTCATCTCGCTATAGGTAAAACTATAGCCCTCTCCAACGAGGGCGGTACGGTCGCTGTAGCGGCGAACCGCGCGCAGAATCAGTTCGCCCGTGGTGGGGCCTTCGTGCAGTTCTGCAGGTGGCGTGGGGATTTCAACCTTGGGTGCCATGGGCTTTGCCCCCTCCACCATATTAAGAAACCCGAAGCGGGGGTGCGCGGTTTAGGCGTCCTCACTTCGGGTCATGTTGGTCGTCCTGGCTTTAATTAGCCGAGTTCGGCGCCAGCGGCGGCAAAGTCGCCTGGTGTCGGGGCGTGGCCCATGTCGGCACCACCATTGATCTGGATGTTCTGGGCGGTGATGAAGGATTCATCGCTACCAAGGAACACGCAGAGATTAGCAATGTCATCAACAGTCGCCAGACGCGGCAGGCGGGTTTCGTTTTCAAATGCCTTGGCAACGGCCGGCATCTGGGCGAACACGCCTTCGGTCATTTCAGAACGCACCAGGCCTGGTGTGATGGAGTTCACCTTCACATTGGCCTTGCCATATTCGGTGGCGGCAATGCGAACGATGTTGTCAACACCGGCCTTCGTGCCGGCATAAGCAGCCATGCCCGGAGAGCCGAGCGTTGCCGTCAGGGTCGAGGTGGTGATGACGGAACCGCCACCGCTACCGGCCATGACATTGGCCATATGCTTGATGAACAGCACGGAGCCAACGAAGTGAATGTCGATAGCGTCCTTGAGCTTTTCAGCATCAATTTCAGCAACAGGGCTCTGCACGTTGATACCGGCGAAGTTAACAGCAATGTCCAGACCGCCATAGGTGTCGACAGCGCATTTAGCAACGGCTTCAACCTGTGCTTCATCGGAAATGTCGCAGGCAATTGCCGTGCCGCCAATGTCTGCAGCCAGGGCTTCCAGCGGTTCTTTACGGCGTGCAGCCACAACAACCTTGGCGCCTTCTGCGGCCATGGCGCGGGCGGTCTGCTGACCCATGCTACCCGAACCTGATGCGCCGACGATTACGGCGACTTTACCATCCAAACGTCCCATGATGATTCTCCCCCTTCAGGATTTACTCACGATTCTCAAAGATCAGGGGCCAGAACGGCCCCTGTGTTTCGGCAGATACTCTAGGGTTGGTCAGCGGCTTCGGTCAATGACCTTCGCCCGCTAATCGTACCCTAGGCAATCTTGCAGAGCTGCTTGCCGAGGTTCTTGCCTTCGAACAGACGCAGGAAGGTCTGCGGCACGTTTTCAAAGCCTTCCTGCACGTCGACCGTATATTTCAATTTGCCTTCAGCAACCCATTGGCCCAGCTCGGCTGCGGCCTGGCCCAGCTTGGGGCCGAACTGGCCGAGCAAAAAGCCTTCCATGTTCGAGCTGGTCAGCACGAGGTTCATATAATTGCGCGGGCCCGAAGGCAGCTCTTCTTCATTGTAGCCTGTAATGCCGCCGCAAATGACGACCTTGGCAAACTGCGCCAGATTGTTGAGCGCGGCTTCGAGTATCTCACCCCCGACATTGTCGAAAAAGACGTTGATGCCATCGGGGCAAAGCTCCTTGAGCTTTTTGGACACATCGCCTTCCTTGTAGTCGATAGCACCATCAAAGCCCAATTCGTCGACCAGCCATTGGCATTTTTCTGGCCCACCGGCGATGCCGATAACCTTGCAGCCCTTGATCTTGGCAATTTGGCCCGCAATGTTGCCGGTGGCACCCGCGGCGCCAGAGACAACGACCATGTCGCCTTCCTTTGGTTGACCAATGTCGAGCAACCCGCCCCAGGCGGTCAGCCCGGTAATGCCAAGTGCAGACAAGGCCATTTCTGCTGTGACCGCATCGGGCAAAACCTGTGTTGGGAACATACCGCCAACCGGGTTTACTGTGGCGTATTCCTGCCAGCCGAAAAAGCCGGAGACACGATCGCCGGGCTTGTAGTCGGCATTGTTGGACTCGATCACCTCACCCACCGTTTGGGCCCGCATCACTTCGCCGATCTGCACGCCTTTGACGTAGCTGTCCCCTTCGGCAATCCAGCCGCGCATGGCGGGCTCAAAGGCGACATGGGTGACCTTGACCAGAATTTCGCCATCTCCAGGTGGGGTTATCTCGGTGTCGACCTGGTTAAAGTCTGCGGTTGTGACCATGCCGGTCGGATGGTTGGCCAATACCCATTGGCGGTTCACATTATTCTTCATGTTCATACTCCTCATGAAAACATTCAGGCGGTTGTCTGGCTTTCAATTTCGGCGCGGCTTTTGCGGAACATCTTCATGCCCGGTGCAATGACCAGTATGGCTAATGGTGCGCCAATGCAGTTTACGATGGCCAGTGATGTGCCGACCATGAAGTCGTCAGCAAAAATTTCCTGGGTGATAAAGGCAACAGAAGCCGCCCCCAGCGTAATGCCGATAATGTTGGAAAAGAACTGGTAGACCGAGTTAATCTTCGCGCGCATTTCATTGGGCGTGATGGTCATCATCGCGGTACCGGCCAGCCCGGCGGGAACAGACCCGAAGAACTGCCAGGGAATGAACCATAGGGCGGCTTCTGTTGATGTATCGGCGACCATAAAGGTCATGAAAGCACAAGGTGCGAGCGGGATGGTGCACAAGAGTGTCGCCCGATAAGGCGCGTCTTTGTACCCCTTTGAAGACAGATAATTGGAGAACCAGCCACCGAACAAAGCGCCCGTGGTGCCAAAGATGGCGACAATTGGGCCATAGAGCCAGGCGACGTCGGTGGGGCTCATATCAAAAGTGCGGCGGAAGAAGGTCGGCATCCAGGCGAAATTGGCATAGGCGATCAACACCAAAAGCGTAAAGCTGCCCACCAGCGTGGCGAAGGTTACCGCATGATCCTTCACGAACTGCCAAAAGTTGCCGAGAGATTCTTTGATTTTCTCGTTGTGCGCGTCCGGGTTGGCGATACCTCGGCGGATGGGTTCACGCAGCGTTACCACCAACACGGCAAGCAGCAGGCCCGGCAGGCCAACAATGAAGAAGGTCATCTGCCAGGGGTAGAAGTCACCCAACAGCGGCAAGGATACGGTTTCGAAACCGGCCAGCCAGCCAACAACAGAGCCACCAATCATCACAGCCACACCAACACCCATCAAATTCCCCATGGTGAAAACGGACAGGGCCATGGCCAGTTTTTCCTTGGGGAAATAGTCTGAGATCATCGAGACGGCAGATGGGCTGAGCGTGGCTTCACCTACGCCGACACCAATGCGCGCGAGGAACATGGTGATGAAGCTGCCCGCCATGCCGCAGGCAGCCGTCGCCAGGGACCAGAGCGAGATACCCATGGCTATGATGTTCTTGCGGTTCAGCCGGTCGGCGGCAAGCGCAATTGGGATAGAGGCCGTTGCATAAAAGATCGCGAAGGGCGCGCCCTGCAATAGACCCATTTGCAATTCTGAGAGGCCCAAATCGCGCTTAATCTCTTCTACCAGCAGTGACAGGATCTGCCTGTCGAGGAAGGAAAAGATCGCGCAGACAAACATGACAATGGCCACAAACCAGGCATAGCGTGGATTGGGCCAGGGTGGGTCTTGCGGGGAAGATTGTGCGGCGGTCGCCGAAGATGCGTCAGACATGGCCGAGACGGTAAAGGGCTTTAGGACAGCTGACCAGTGCAAAACAACGCGCTGGATTAAATTGCCGCTGTGGTCTGTCTGAGAGAAAAAAGAAAAGGGCGGGAGCCGAAGCCCCCGCCCAATTTTTGGTCTGTTATCAGCGACTAGAAGTAGAAGCCGACATCGATGCCGTATTCACGCGGACGACCATAGTTGGTCATGTTCCACAGAATGGACACAGAGTTGGACGCGGTGCGATAGCGCTCATCAAGAATGTTCTTGATGTACAGCGTTACGCGGTAGCGTTCGTCTGCATCACGCCATGTGGCGTTGGCATCCCACAGGAAGCGTTCTTCCATCTGGGTGTACAGAGAGTTGAAGACGGACAGTTCAACTTCAGACTGGTAGTGACCAGTGGTGTTGAAGGTGATTGACCCGCCATTACCCAGCAGCATGTCGTAGGTCACGCCAATGCTGAACTGCCATTCCGGAGAATAAGGCACGGTGAAGTTAGATAGGTCTTCCTTCACGCCGTCACCATCGGTGTCAACCAGGAACTCGACATAGTCGTGCTTGGTGTATGCACCAGTCAGGTCAATGCGCAGGTTCTCTGTCGCCAGCCATACGAGCTCAGCTTCGATACCGTATACTTCAGACTTACCAGCGTTGAAGTTTACGGTTTCCTGAGACGTGTTACCAACGTCATCGGTGAACGGAATCACCTGAGAGCGAACCAGGTCGCTGAAGCGGGTGTAGAAGACAGCCAAGTTCGCCTGCAGTGTGTTGTCAGCAAACTGACCCTTCAGGCCCAGTTCCAGGTTCCAGTTGGATTCTGGCTGGAACGGCTGACAGCTGAACTGTGATGAACAGGTTTCTGTGAAACCACCGGAGATGAAGCCGGTTGAGTAGCTCAGGTATACCAGAGCATCGTCAGTCATCTGATAGTCCAGAACAGCACGCCATGTAACCTTGTCCCAGCTGTCATTGCCATAGAACTGCAGTGCATAAGACTCTGGCTGCAGCATGCGCTGGCGCGGGTCAATGTCGGCAATGTTCAGGCCGGTGCGGGAAACAGCGTTAGAGCGTGAGTCGATGGCACCGCCAGGACCGCCCGGCAGACAGTTAGCAAGCGTTGCATCAGCTGGGTCACCCGTGGTGCTGACAATGTCTTCAATCGGCGTGAATGCGGTACACGCACCACCCGGGTTGTTCAGACGGACAAAGTCCTTCTTATCCTTGGTGTAGCGAACGCCAGCGGTCAGGCTCAGCTTGTCGTTGATGTCGAACGTACCATCCATGTAGATAGCCCAGGAGCTACGATCCTGTTCGGCAACACCTGTGCCCGGGTCATTGAAATTACCCGTCGGCAGGATAAAGCGGCCATCGTCGCCAATTCCTTCAAGACCTAACAGGCCAAGGAAGCCCAGTGTGCCCCAGGAGCGCATGTCTACATTGTCTTCTGAGTAAACAGCGCCGGCTACGAAGTTGAACGGACCATCAAGGTTTGTGATAGCACGAGCTTCAAGCTGGATCTGCTCACGTTCCAGAACGCGAGTTGCGTCGAACAAGGAGTTGAATGCTTCACCGGTATAGGTGGAAGGCAGGTTTTCCTTGTGGCTGCGGTAACCCGTCAGCAACTTGAACGTAACCGAGTCGGTCGTCAGAGTCTGGTGCAGGTGATATTCTTCTGCATGGACGCGGTGACCTTCAGGTACGCAAAGCAGTTCGGTATTGCCGCCAGCGCACTGGTTGGAAATAGCCGTATTCAGTGGGTCACCACCGGTAGCGGGAATGCCGCCAAAACCAAGCAACGGCACGAGCATGCCTGATGGGCCGGTGAACGGATCAACTTCACCAACGCGCGGTGAGTCATTCACAGCAGGTGTGGACTCGGAATTGTCACGCAGAATGGAGAACTTGAACAGCGCTTCGTAGTTGTCTGTCGGTGTGAACAGAACCTTGAAGTTGCCAGCCAGCACATTTGTGCCGCCCAAGC
This sequence comes from Alphaproteobacteria bacterium, assembly GCA_030836535.1. Lineage (GTDB taxonomy): Bacteria > Pseudomonadota > Alphaproteobacteria > SMXS01 > SMXS01 > SMXS01. The sequence continues at coordinate 2,483 of JAURPT010000076.1, read as the reverse complement.
GCTTGTTGGTCGGGCGCTGTGCTGTGGTATCGAGCCATGATGGCCACATTTCGCCACAATCCCCACCAGGACACAATTCAGCGTATACAGGTACATTGTTTGGGAAGCCACCCGGGCCCATGTCGATCAGGCCGCCATTGCCATCGTCAAAGAAGCCGGTTGTGGCTGCCTTGGTGCCTTTGTAGTAACCCTGGTCATAATCCTTGATCATGGAGATGCGGATGGCCAGCTTGTCTTCCACAACCGGGATGTTCACAGCCAGGCGACCTTTAGCCAGGATGCCGTTATTGCTGTCGAACTGACCAAGCTGGAATTCAACATCAGCGCTGAATTCGTTCATGACGGGCTTTTTCGTGTTGATCACGATAGCGCCACCGGTCGAGTTCTTACCGAACAGCGTACCCTGCGGGCCACGATAGATTTCGATCGAGTCAACGTCGAACAACTCAACGAACTGTGATTGCACAGAGTTCAGGCCGAATTCATCAACGATCACGGGTACCGAAGTATCCTGCGTCACGAGGATCGAGTTAGCACCCGTACCACGAATACCACCAGCAACGGCGCGGAAACCAGCCATCTGCGTCAGGGTAACGTTCGGGGCCAGATCAGAAACAGCCCAGATATCGGTACGGAAGGTGTTTTCCAGAGCCTGCTCTGAAATAGCGGAAATAGCGATCGGAACAGATTGCGACTGCTCGTCACGCTTCGTGCCTGTTACGGTCACGGAGTCCATGCCAGTACGGCTGGTCCGTTGACCGTCGCCGTCCTGGGCGAAGGCAGCAGGGAACATGGAAAGAGCAACGGCTGCGCCCAGACCACCCTGCATTAGACGTTTGGTAAGTAATTTCATTATTTCTCCCCTTACCATTACAAATTCCCTGAACAGCCGCCTTCCCTTGAATGATGCAAGGTCAGAATACTCTTCAGGAAACACAATATGCGCCAGGCGAAGACCTGCCGCTTGTATCTCCCGGTATTAAGATGAATTGCCATCCACGTTGTCGTCACCCTAGATGCTAACTACAAAGTTTTTGGAACCCCTCCAATCCGTTCGCGGCAACGCTACCTGCAAGCGTGACGGCAAGTCAACCCAACGCCCCGGACTCGCTAAGGTTTTGAGAAAAAGTGTATCATCATTGCAACACCTGGTGTTGCATGTAATCCCGCGTATTTGATGTGGGTGTATCGTTGTTTCACCTTGACTTGAAAGCCGTCAATTTCCCACAGTGCGACTCCAACAGTCAGACCTGCAGGTAATGAAAGCGACAGATTACTGTTCGTCAGCAGGTCATTCGCATCGGGAAGGGGAGAAGAAATGGCGACATTTCTGGCAAAAATCACAATTTTCGAAGGCAAGGAAGCCGAATTCGAAGAAGTTGCGCGCATGATGTATGAGGCAACGCACCTGCATGAACCAAATTGTGTTCGTTACGAATATTGGCGTGGCGCAGAGCCTCGGTCTTATTACTGTATGGAATCATTCGACAATTTCATGTCTTTCATGAAGCACCAGGTCAGCCCGCATCATGAAGCGCCGGATTTTGGCTCCCTGCTGGAATCCATCGAGCTGGAGTGGATTGACCCTATACAGGGCGCATCGGCCTTGGTGCCAACAGAGGCCATGGATGTCCCTGACGATGCCGATGAACTGATGAAGACCTATGCTGCCTCTCACCCTGTTGTCATGCAGGCCTGGTGGGACGCGCTTCGCTAAAAACGCAAACAAACCAACGGCTTCGGCCACAAAACAAGGAAAAACACCATGAGTGTACTCGATCTATTCAGGCTCGACGGCAAGGTTGCCGTCGTTACGGGCGGCGGCAAGGGAATTGGCCGCGGCATTGTATTGGCGCTGGCGGAGGCTGGTGCGGATGTTGCCATTGCAGCGCGCAGCCCGGGCGATATTGAAGCGGTGGCGGAAGAAGTGCGGGCCCTCGGCCGCAAGGCGATTGCAGTGCCGACCGACGTGACCAGCGAAGAAGCGGTAAACAATCTGGCAGACCGTACAGTTGCCGAACTGGGTGGCCTGGATGTCTGGGTTAATAATGCCGGTGGCCTGCCCGACGGCACGCCGCGCTGGTTAACCCGTACAGCAGAAGAACACTGGGATGCCCAGATCGACCTGAACCTGAAGGCTGTATTCCTGGGTTGTAAGGCAGCAGCGCTGGCCATGGGTGATAATGGCGGCACGATTGTGAATATCTCCTCCAGCTCCTCTAAGGGCAATAATGTCAAGAACGGCCCATATGGTGCCTGTAAGGCTGCGGTGAACAATCTCTCGAACAGCTTCTCCAATGAGCTGGCACCGAAGATCCGCGTTAATGCTGTGGCTCCGGGCCCGATTGCGACCGAAAACTTCATCGACTCCATGAACATGCACACGCCAGAGCGTGAAGCAGAACTCAAAGCGATGATGAACCTGCCGATGGACCGTTTCGGTGAGCCGATCGATATTGGTGCGGCAGTTCTTTATATGGCCT
>JAURPT010000075.1 GCA_030836535.1 Alphaproteobacteria bacterium | reverse complement strand
TATCTGCACACCATGCTTCGGGTTACCGATGTCGATGCTTCAATGGACTTTTTCTGCAACAAGCTGGGCCTTGTGCAACAGCGCCGCGTGGATGTGGAGCAGGGGCGGTTTTCGCTCATCTTCCTGTCGCCGCCAGACCAGCCAGATGCCCAGGTGGAACTGACCTGGAACTGGGACCCGGAAGACTATACGGGTGGCCGCAACTTCGGCCATCTGGCCTATGAGGTCGATGACATCTATGCCCTCTGCCAGAAACTGATGGATGAAGGCGTGACCATTAACCGCCCACCACGCGACGGGAATATGGCGTTCGTGCGTTCGCCAGATAATATATCGGTAGAACTGTTGCAGAAGGGTAAGCCGCTGCCCGTGCAGGAACCGTGGGCCAGTATGGAAAATATTGGTGAGTGGTAATGGCTGAAGACGCAACAATCGTCATCAACCGGTTCTGGGATGTCCAGGACCGGGGTGACTATACAGCCCTTGTCGATCTGTTTGCCGAAGATGCCGTGCTGGTGGACCCCTTCACGGGCGAGATCAAGGGTAACAAGGCCATTGCAGAATATATGCAGACCATGAATGAACAGGTCGGCGCCCAGGAAGGCCGGTTTGAACGGATCGACCTTGTTACCGGAGGCGAAGCCGCCTGGACATCCTGGAACTGGATAACCAAGGACGGTACGGCCAATGGCGTCACTGTATACAAGGTGCAGAACGGCAAGATCACCTATTACCGCGACTATATGGGAAGCCCACCGCCGGGGGATGTGGGGTAAGTTGGAAGGACTAGATAAGTCAGCTAGGCATGCCAAATGGGTGAAGACGCATTTGAGGCTGCTCTAATGATTCAGAATTTGTGGCGTGCGATTGAAAAGGAAGAATACGGTTCGTTGAAGACTATGTTTGCCCTTGGCGCCCAATATGTTGACCCGGTGCATGGGGCAATTGTTGGCGATGAGGCAATAGCAGAACATCTGGAAGGCCTCTACACCTACGCAAAAAATAGAGACAGTGTAGACTTTATGGGTGGCGGCAAATTTGAGTTGATGGAATTGATGGATAGTCGTTCAGGAACGTTCACGCTGTGTGAGGTCTGTGAAGAGGGTGAAAAGGGTTGGGCTTCTTGGCAGTGGAATGGATTTAGGGGAGAAGTTGATGGCGTGTCGGTCTACAGGTTGAAGAACGGCAAGATCACCTATTGCCGGGATTATGTCTGCGGCACGCTACTGTTGATGGAAGAGTAAAGAAATTTCCTTCTAATTGTCCCTACGGCCTTCTCTTTGGGTGACATTTCGGCCTGAAAAGCGGAATGCAAACGGACCATAAATCGCGCCCAGCACGGCCAATGCTATTGAAGAAACAATTGATTGCGCCAATGCGCCGGTGACTAGCCTTGGGTCGTTCAATGGAGCTTTGTTTTGCACTAACAAGTCCGATGAGGCGTGAAATCCCAAAAAACTGAAACTCATTATAAACAAGCTGGAACTGGCAATGAGCATCGCCTTCCAGGCCGTTGGGTTTTTGCCTCTTACCAGATGCCAATCAATGAGCGCTGAAGCTATAACCAAAGGAAAAAGAACAGCTATATGGGCAGCTAAAGGCATGTCCTGGCTACTCTGCATCAATAAGTAGTTCACTGCCCAAATGCATATTGGGGGAACGATGAGAGAGAAATTAGCCCTAAGAAATCTGAGCATAACAAGTATGAAAGGTTTATAACTCCGCACGTCTTCCGTGCCGTGGGTTGTTTTCAAAAGAGCCCGAGACAATATTGCCCATCCGCGCGATGGTTTCTTCCGCCTCGGCCACCATATTGCGGACGATCTCACCAGCGGGCAGCAAGTCATGCACCGCGCCGGAACCCTGACCGGCAGCTGTTGCCTCGCGGTCCGGGTCGAAGGTCGAGGTGTCGCCGCGTAGTGAATGCATCACACCGGCGTCGAGGGAATGTTGGCCCTGTTGCCCGAACGGGAGGATGTCCTGCGGGCGGCTTTCCCAATCATCGGTCCAGTCATTCTTGATGACGCGCATGGTTTTGCCGGAATAAGAGCGTGTCACTACCGTGTCGCGGTCTTCGGCTTCTATGATCTTTTCCTTATAGAGCACATGGGCGTTGGCCTCTTTTGAGGCAATAAAACGCGTGCCGACCCAGACACCCTGGGCGCCAAAGGCCAGGGCGGCGGCTAATCCGCGGCCATCCGTTATGGCGCCTGCGGCAATAACCGGGATGTTTACGGCTTCCACAATCTGTGGGATCAGCGCCATACCGCCAATGGGGCCAGTGTGCCCGCCTGCCTCGGTACCCTGGGCAATCACCACATCACAGCCTGCCTGTTCGCCCTTTTGGGCGTGGCGGACAGCGCCGCACATATTCATGGTGACAATGTCAGCAGACTTCAGTTTTTCTAGAATGGGGAAGGGCACCCCAAGCCCGGCAATAAAGGCGGTGGCCCCTTCTTCAATGATCACATCAATGGCGGCGGTCAGTGTGTCCGGCAAGGCGGCCAGCAAGTCGACGCCGAAAGGCTTGTCAGTCAGTTCCTTGACGCGTAGCATTTGTGCGCGGATTTGGTCGGGGGTGGATGACGCCATGCCCAGTGTTCCAAACCCACCAGCTTCTGAAACAGCAGCACAGACTTCGGCATAAGAAACACCGCCCATGCCGGCCAGCAAAACCGGATGCTCAACCCCCAACAGGTCACAGATTGGTGTGCGCAATGCCATCAAGTCCTCCCAGACAAAACTCCCTGCGCACTATCTTAACGGTGCGTTGGCAGGAGGCCAGCCCAGAAATGCCGAAGAGGTTATAAAGAAGCCGTCAGGCCATTGCGGGGCGGCCGTTTACGGCATCCAGCGCGGTAATGAAGGTGGAGGTTTCAGGGCGCACCCGGTAATTGTCCGTCTCATCGAGGAAAATAATCCGCCCTGCCTCGTCGGTAATGATGACTGTCGGCATGACCGTGTCCGCCTCATAGCCATTGACGCCAAGCGGTACACCGTTGGCAGCCGCAATACCAAGGCTGTCTGCCGCTTTGTTTCCATCATCCACGAGAAACAGGAAAGGGACATCGAATTTTTCGGCGAGTTCACGCGAGTTGTCGTGCGGTTGTGGGCTGATCAGGGCGACCTGGGCGCCGCGGTCTGCCAAGGCTTTGTAGCCGTCCGCAATTTCCCGGATCTGCGCCATGCATAGAGGGCACCAATTGCCCCGGAAAAACAAAAAGACTGTCGGGGAACCCATCAGGCTGGTTGAGGGGACATTCTCGCCCTTTGTATCCTGTACGGTGAAGTTGGGCAGACGGCTGCCAACCTGCAATTGGCTATCAAAGCGACCGCCAAAGCTGGAATACCAGAAGGTGTACAACAACAACCCGCCCAGGCAGGCCAGGGCGAGCAAGCCTGGTAGGGCGCTGGCCCCGGTGTTGAACTCGGTCCACAGTGCCATGGCAGTGCCGATGGTTGCCAAAAGCGTTACCAGTGGCAGACGGCTTGAGGTCCGCGCACGCGGGCTCAAAATGGTGATCAAGATCAGGAATAAGGGAAAGGCCAAACCGGCCATCGCCAATCCAAATGCCGCTATCGGTTTTGCTGGGGTGAACAATAGATAGAGCCCGTATAGACCGCACAATGACGTGAGTGCCACATAGGGCGCGACATAAAGCGATTTAAGCCTGTTCACCGTAAGCTCCAAAACGCAACTCAAGAGCCGCCATCCTAGAGCAGTCTTGCCGATTTTCTAATTCACATGCATGTGATCAAAAAATTCTCTACGATGCGTGCCATCAAATTTGAGGGATCAAGGGAGGACAGAATGCCCATTAATTATGACGAATTGCTGCAGTCCGCTGCGACAGATATGCCCTACAGCTATGGCGATCGGGAAACCATGCTCTACAATCTCGGTCTCGGGATGAGCCGTGACCAGCTGGACCCCAACGAGCTGAAATATACATTTGAAGAAGGGTTGAAGACGATCCCCACTATGGTGTCGCTGTTTGGCGGCGGTAATGTGCTGGGCAAGTCTGGTATCAATTTCGTGATGGTGGTGCATGGCGAACAGCGGATTAAGCTGCACCAGCCACTGCCATACAAGGCCGATCTGCTGGTCGATTCGCGCGTCATTGAAGCGCTCGACAAAGGGCCAGATAAAGGCGCCGTGGTCTATACCCAGACAACAACCAAGTTGAAGGACACGGGCGAGCCCGTGTCCACATCAACTTCGACAATCTTTGCCCGTGGTGACGGTGGCTTTGGTGGTCCAAGCGGCCCGGCACCGGTAGAAACCCATGTCATTCCGGACCGCGCCCCGGACGCAAGCTGCGCGCTGTCGACCCGCGATGACCAGGCGTTGATCTATCGCCTGTCTGGTGACCGGAACCCGCTGCATGCGGACCCTGGCTTTGCCGATGCTGCGGGTTTCCCGAAGCCCATTCTGCATGGTTTGTGCACTTATGGTGTCGCCTGCCGTGCCGTGTTGCAGACGATCTGCGACTATGACCATACGAAAATCACGGGCTTTGATGCGCGTTTCTCTTCACCAGTCTTTCCGGGCGAAACAGTCGTCACCGACATGTGGGTCGACGGCAATATCGTTTCTTATCGTTGCCGGCTGAAGGAACGCGATGTTGTGGTCATCAATAATGGCCGTTGTGAATTGGCATCCTAGGACGACACGATGAAATTTCTACGTTACGGCCCGGCAGGTCAGGAAAAACCTGGCCTGCTGGATGAGGCTGGCACCCTGCGTGACCTGTCTGCCCATATTGATGCCCTCGCAGGTGATACCTTGCTGCCTGAAAAACTGGCTGAACTGGCGGCGTTGGACCATGCCAGCCTGCCGGCGGTTGATGGCTCACCACGTATTGGCCCCTGCGTGGCAGGCACGGGTAAGTTTATGGCCATTGGCCTGAACTATGCCGACCATGCCGCCGAGACGGGTTCTGACCTGCCGGCCGAGCCCATGCTGTTCATGAAGGCGACGTCCTGCATCAGCGGGCCGGATGATGACGTGTTGATTCCGCGTGGGTCGACGCAGCTTGACTGGGAGGTCGAGCTGGCCTTGGTCATCGGCAAGGAAGGGAAATATATCCCGGAAGATGAGGTGCTGGACTATGTGGCCGGGTTCTGTGTGGTCAATGACCTGTCGGAACGCAGTTTTCAGTTCGACCGGGCCGGTCAGTTCACCAAGGGCAAAAGTGCCGACACGTTTGGCCCAGTGGGCCCATGGTTGGTGACGCCGGATGAAGTGCCAGACCCGCAGAATATGCGGCTTTGGCTTAAGCATAATGGCGAGATGCGCCAGGATGGCACGACCCAGGAAATGGTGTTCGGGGCGCTGTATCTGGTGAGTTATCTCAGCCACTTCATGCGGCTGGAGCCAGGCGACATCATCAGTACCGGCACCCCGCCGGGTGTTGGCCGTGGTATGAATCCGCCTGTTTATCTGAAGGCGGGTGATACGCTCGAGCTGGGCGTTGATGGCCTTGGCGTGCAGCATCAGACGCTGGTGGATGACGCATAACCATATTTGGCGTCGATATGCGCTTTTTAAAAAACCTACCTAATTAGGTAGGTTTTTGTTTTTGGCGTTTTTGCGATGGTGAACCCGGATCGTTATTCCGGTCTAGTGTTGTTATCAGGGCGTACGCAAATCCCAGCATTTTCGGGTTGGGCGTGCGCCCTGCCCCATTTGGGCCCCTGCTTTTCCAGTACTGCTGAACACGCGTCATACTTGCGCCTTGACTCTGTTTGCGACTCTCCCATAATAAGAACAAAACAAGAACAAATGAGCGTTAGTGAGTCGTTCTCCTGCGCCGGGTGGGTTGCTTTAATGCCATTTACCCCTTTGTTCCTGTCCGTATATGACGCAACGAAACGGCCTGAAAATGGACCAACAAAGCAGCCAGACCATGGCGGCCTTGCCGCCCCGCCACCGCGAAATCGATGCTCTTCGACAGCAGATTGGCCGTGTAGAAGGTATTGGTCGTTCCGGGCGCTCTGGCGTGTTGCCCTTTGGCCTGCCCATGGTTGATAGCGCCCTGCCGGAAGGGGGCTTGGCATTGGCCAGCGTGCATGAGGTCCAGGGCATTTATGCCGATGGGGCAGGGGCGGCCTTTTGCGCGGCGTTGTTGGGTCAGCTGGCACGGGAGGCAGGTACATCTTCAGCCCCCATTCTGTGGCTGGAAGCCGGAGAAGGGCTGTATTTACCCGGTTTGGCCCGTTACGGGCTGCAACCGCGGCAGGTGTTTGTCGTCTCCAACATCCGCAAAACAGCAGACCGCCTTTGGGTTCTGGAAGAAGCGCTACGGTGTGGCGCCCTTGCCGGGGTGGTCGCCGAGCTTGAAGAGGCAGACTTTACCGCCAGCAGGCGCCTGCAACTGGCGGCAGAGGCGGGCAATACGACGGCTTTGGTGTTGCATGAAGGTGGGCAATATAGCGGTGCCGGGTTGGCCACCGCGGTGACCCGCTGGCAGGTGCAAACCATGCCGAGCATGCATTGCCCGTTGAACAATGGCCTGCAGGGGGTGGGGGCACCCTGCTGGGATGTTGCCCTGACCCATAGTCGTGGCGGCCGGCCAGAACGCTGGACGCTGGAATGGCAGGAAGAACAACAGACCTGGCACAATATGGCCGATGTCGGGGCAGAGACCATTCCGCTGCCCCAAGCCGCGAATGATATGCCCGCCAATGATGACCATGTGTCTGCACCTGTTGTGCGGAAACAGCGACGCTAGGCCTGTGTCATGGTGCAATCATCCCCCATAGATGACAGGACAGGTGCCCCCGCAGGGGCTGATCCTGAACCCCCCAGCGGCAAGCGGGCGCTTGTGGTCTATCTGCCTCTATTTGCGACCGAACGGTTGGTGCGAATAATGCCGGAAATTGCCCGCCAGCCTTTTGCGTCTATTACGGAAGATCGGGGGCGGCTGGTGCTGGTGGCGGTGAACCCGCAGGCCCGTCGCCTGTCATTGCGCCCTGGCATGGTGCTGGCCGATGCTCGTGCTTTGGCCCCCGACTTGCAAACCCGTTTTGCCAACCCAGTGGCAGAGCAGGAAGCGTTAGAGAAGCTTGCCCATTGGTGCATGCGCTATACGCCCATTGTCATGCCGGGGCAGGGAGAAGGGGCAGAAGGGCAGTCGCTATTTCTCGATATCAGTGGCTGTGCGCATCTCTTTGGGGGCGAAGAGCGCATGGCCCAGCACCTTTGCACCCGGCTTGTCAGTTTTGGCCTGACCCCCCACGTCGCCATTGCTGACACGCCGGGGGCAGCCTGGGCGCGGGCGCTCGTCAGTGATGCCGATGCGCCTATTATTCTGCCACCTTTCAAGGGTGACGGCGCCTGGGAGCACCTTGCAGATTGCCCGGTGGCAAGCCTGCGGCTGGATGGTAGCACTACAGAGGCGCTTATATCCTTCGGCCTGCGCACCATTGGGGCATTGCGGCCTCTGTCGCGCCGCGACCTGGCGGACCGTTTTGGCGCGGGGCTGCTACTGCGCCTGGGGCAGCTTTTGGGGGTGCAGGAAGAAGCCATTAACCCGCTGCGTGTCATAACGCCTTTTGTTGCCCGGCAGGGCTTTTTTGACCCCATCGCCACACCGGAAGATATTGCAGCTACCACCCGCCAGTTGCTGGACGCCTTGTGTCATCTGTTGGAGCAAGCCGGGCAGGGGGCGGTGCGGCTGGTGCTGTCTTGCCACCGGGTTGATGGTACGACCCAACGCCTGGCGGTGGGCATGGCCCGCCCGTCGCGCTGGCCGGAACCTCTCTTTGTGTTGCTGGCCGAGAAACTCGGTGAGATCCGCCCGGATTTCGGTATCGAAATCATGGAGCTGGCCGCGCCTGACAGTGCGGTGGTTGAAGGCGACCAGACCAATTGGCAAGACCCGGTCGGCAAGCGCTCGGCACAAGGTGAGGCTTTTGCCGCGTTCGTAAATCGGCTGGGCAATCGCTATGGCTTTGCCAGCCTGGCCCGGCAGGCCCCGGCCCAAAGCTGGCTGCCGGAACGAGCTGTGCGCCGCCTGCCCCCGTTCGACGATAAGCCTCTGGGTACCAATGGGGTGGCTACTAATGGGGTGGGGGCCAATGCGATGGGCAAAGACCCGCGCTGGCCTGGTGGGCGCCCGCGTCCCCTGCGATTGCTGATGCGGCCCGAAGCTGTTGACGCTATTGCCCCGGTGCCCGATGACCCGCCAGTGCAGTTCCGCTGGCAGGGGCGCACCTATCGAGTGCGGGCGGCCGATGGGCCAGAGCGCCTGTCGGATGAATGGTGGGGCGATGACCCGGACAATGGCAGTGGTATTCGCGACTATTATACCGTCGAAGATGAGGATGGTCGGCGATACTGGCTGTATCGCGATGGGCTCTACAAACCTGGTACGGCACCACAATGGTTCCTGCACGGCCTGTTCGGCTGACGGGGGAGGGCATGAGCGACTATACCGAATTGCAGGTTACCAGCAATTTCAGCTTCCTGCGCGGTGGGGCCCACCCGGAAGAGCTGGTTGCCCAGGCGGCCATGCTGGGCCTGCGGGCGATTGCGCTGACAGATCGGAACAGCCTGGCAGGTATTGTCCGTGCCCATGCAGCCGCGAAAGAGGCGGGGATTCAATTTATTCCCGGTGCTCGGCTCGACCTGCTGGACGGCCCCAGCCTGTTATGCCTGCCCATGGACCGTGCGGGTTATGCCCGCCTGGCGCGGCTTATTACCCTGGGGCGCAGGCGGGCTGAAAAAGGCGATTGCGCCCTGTTTGTTGATGATGTGGTGGCCGCTGCTGCTGGTAATTTGTTTATTGCCTTACCGCCACCGGTGCTCGATACCGTGCAACTGGCAGCTTACAAAGCGCGGCTGGAGGATTATCGCGACCGGCTGGCCTCACCCCTCTATCTGGCAGCAACCCATTATTACCGGGGCAATGACGGTAAGCGTTTCCAGCAATTGGCGGACCTGGCAGCAGACACCGGCGTGCCGCTCGTGGCCACCAATGATGTGCACTACCATGTGCCAGAGCGCCGCCGCCTGCAGGATGTGCTGAGCTGTGTGCGCAATCACTGCACTATTGAAACAGCGGGCTGGCGGTTGGCGGCCAATGCAGAACGCTACATTAAGCCACCGGCGGAAATGGCGCGTCTGTGCCGGGGGCATGGGCTGGCGCTGGATCACACAGTAGAGATTGCAGAGCTATGCACCTTTTCATTGGATGAACTGCGTTACGAATATCCCGACGAGATCACGGAATCCGGCCGCCCGCCGCAGGACGAGCTGGACTATCTGACCTGGCAGGGCGCACAGGACCGCTACCCGGACGGGCTGCCAGACAGCGTGCGACAGACATTGGAGCATGAACTGTCGCTGATTAGCCAGCTCGACTATGCCCCGTATTTCCTGACGGTCTACGACATTGTGAAATTTGCCCGTAGCCGCGACATATTGTGTCAGGGGCGCGGCTCTGCGGCCAATTCTGCGGTGTGTTATTGCCTGGGCATTACGTCGGTCGACCCGGCGGAAATCGACCTGCTGTTCGAGCGGTTCATTTCGGCAGAGCGTAATGAGCCGCCGGATATTGATGTGGATTTCGAGCACGAACGCCGTGAAGAGGTGATCCAATATATCTATGAGCGCTATGGCCGTGACCGGGCCGGGTTAACGGCCACTGTCGTCAATTACCGTACCAAGGGGGCGCTGCGCGATGTCGGCAAAGCTATGGGGCTGAGCACCGATGTCATTGATCGGCTGGTACGGACAATCTCGCATTGGTCTGGCCCGGTTGATGATGTGCTGGCCCGTGAAGAAGGGCTGGACCCGACCGATAAAACCCTGCGGCTGGTGTTGGAGCTGGCCAACCAGCTGCGCGGTTTCCCCCGGCATCTTTCCCAGCATACGGGCGGGTTTGTCATTTCCCGCGGGCCGTTATGCGAAGTGGTGCCCATTGAAAATGCGGCCATGGAAGACCGCACGGTTATCGAATGGAACAAGGATGATCTCGACGTTTTGGGGCTGATCAAGATTGATGTGTTGGCCCTGGGGATGTTGACGGCCATTCGCCGCTGCTTTGACTTTATCCGTACCCATTATGGCCGCGACCTGACGCTGGCGGCCATTCCCCATGGTGATGCAGATGTCTATGGCATGATCCAGCAGGCAGACACGATCGGCGTCTTCCAGATTGAAAGCCGGGCCCAGATGGCCATGCTGCCGCGCCTGCGGCCCCGTTGTTTCTATGACCTCGTCATCGAGGTGGCCATTGTGCGGCCCGGGCCTATTCAGGGCGACATGGTGCACCCCTATCTGCGGCGGCGGAATGGGGAAGAGAAGGTGCACTACCCGTCGGAAGAGCTGCGCCAGGTGTTGGAGAAAACCATGGGTGTGCCGCTGTTCCAGGAACAGGCTATGAAAATTGCCATTGTTGCGGCAGGCTTTACGCCGGCAGAGGCTGACCAGCTGCGCCGGGCCATGGCCAGCTTCCGCAATATGGGGACTATTCATAAATTCCACCAGAAGATGACACGGGGCATGGTTGACCGGGGTTATGAGGCAGACTTTGCCGAGCGTTGCTTTCGCCAGGTTGAAGGCTTTGGAGACTATGGCTTTCCCGAAAGCCATGCGGCCAGCTTTGCGCTTTTGGCCTATGTGTCGTCGTGGCTGAAATATCATTACCCGGCAGCGTTTACGGCCGCTTTGCTGAACAGCCAGCCGATGGGATTTTATGCCTCGGCCCAACTGGTGCGGGACGCACAGGAACATGATGCGGAGGTGCGCCCGGTCGACATCAACCATTCCAATTGGGATGCCACGCTGGAGCCTTTGCCAGATGGTGCCTGTGCCCTGCGGCTGGGCCTGCGGCAGATCAAGGGGTTGAAGGCTGATGAAGCAGACAAGCTGTTGGCTTGTCGGGAAGGGGGCTATCGGTCGCCGCAAGATGCCTGGCAGCGCGCCAGCCTGCGGCCAGAAACCATGGTGCGGCTGGCTGAGGCCGATGCTTTTGGCTCACTGGGGTTGGATCGGCGGCAGGCGGCCTGGGCCGTTAAAAGCCTGCGCGAGCCAGAGCCCTTACCGTTATTTGCACATCTCGACCACAGCAAGGCGGCAGAACCAGAGCCCCATTTGCCAACCATGAGCCGGGGCGAACATGTGGTGGCAGACTACAAAACCACCCGCCTGTCGCTCAAGGACCACCCGGTGCATCTGCTGCGCCCCCGGCTGACCGAACGGGGCCTGCGCCCCTGTGGCGACTTGTTGGATGTAGCCGATGGCAGCCGCATCAGCCTGGCCGGGGTGGTGCTGGCGCGCCAACGGCCCGGCACAGCCAAGAAGGTCATGTTCATTACGTTGGAAGATGAAACAGGGGTGGCCAACCTTGTGGTGTTCCCCGGCGTGCATCAGGATTTCCGCCGCCCGCTGCTAACGGCCCGGCTGATGGCCTGTTCCGGCAAGGTGGAGAAAAGCGAAGGGGTCATCCACCTGATTGTCGACAAGGTCGCCTCGTTGAATAGCTGGCTGGAAAGCCTGTCAGACATTGGTGCTGATACGCCAGAGGCCTTCCTCGACAAAGGGCGCTTCTTCCATTGAGTTAAGCATGGTGCTTGCGTTGCCCTCCGGATTAAGGAAAGCTTTAACTTTCTCGGGGGAGGAACACATGAGCAAGATTTTCGGGCCTGTGGTGCAGCAGGGCTATGTGGTGCCAGACATGCAGGCGGCACTGGATCACTGGATCGCGCGGGGCGTTGGGCCATTCTATCTGATGGACGATATCCGCCTGCCCAGCGAACATTATGGTGACCCGTAGGAAACCCATATTGCCGCAGCCTTTGCGATGTCGGGGGACCAGCAAATCGAGCTGATCCACCCCTATGAAGATTCCGGTCGCACGATCTATGCGGATTATCTGAAAGACAACCCGGAAGGTGGGTTGCAGCACCTGGCTGTCTGGGTGGGGGATGTGGATGCAGAACTCGCGCGCCTAAAGGATGAAGGCGTCAACTACATCATCGCGCATCGGTATATCAATTCGCATGCCTATCTGGACCTGCCGGACAGCCCGGGTATGATGATCCAGCTGATGCCGCAGGACGACGTGCATATCAAAATGTTCAGCGTCTTTGCCGACGGGGCTGCCGACTGGGACGGTGTAAGCGACCCCGTCCGGCCCTATTCTTCTTAAGCAATAGGGTGGGATTAGCTAGATGAGCGATCACCAACGCCTGACGCGACGGCAACTCTTTCTCTTCGGTCTGCCCGATTATGCTGTCTATTTGGCCGTGATCCCGGTCTCGCTCTATCTGCCTTTTGTCTATTCCACCTATCTGGGGATCGACCTGGCAACGGTTGGCATTGTGCTGATGGCAGCCCGGTTGTCAGATGTCGTGACAGACCCGTTGATCGGTTATCTGTCGGATCGCACCAATACGCGGTTTGGCAAACGCAAGCCATGGCTGGCAGCGGGGTCCGTCGTGATGGGGGTTTCCGCCTGGCAATTGTTCACCCCGACCAGCGCGGTGTCGGAGTGGCATCTGCTGATATGGGCCATGCTGTTGTGGCTGGGCTGGACGATGGTCAACATCCCCTATTTCGCCTGGGAAGCGGAGCTGTCCGACGACTATAACGAGCGGACCCGCATTACCGGCTGGCGGCAGGCTCTTGGCTATCTGGGTAATGTCAGCGCCCTTCTGGTACCCATCATATCCGGCGAGCTCTTCGGCTATGGCGGCATGCCCGCTGAGGGGATTGTCATTGTTGGCTTCATGGTGATGGTACTTTTGCCCGTGCTGGCGGCACTCGCCGTTTGGGGCGTGCCGGAACGAACGGTAAAGCGGAACATCCAGCCCAATTTGTGGAAGGCCGCCAAGAAAATGTTCAAGAACGGGTCCTTCCTGCTGTTGTTCGTCAGCTTTTTGCTGTTGTCAGCAGGCATGGCCTGGATGTCGCCGCTGTTCATGTTGTTTGCGAAATTCATCATCAAGGTTGAAGCGCAAACACAGCTGATCTTGCTGGGGTATTTCGCCACAAATGTGATTGCCCTGCCGTTATGGATGTCGCTCTCTTACCGGATTGGCAAAAAGTGGACATGGCTGTGCGGGGCCTTCATCTTCGTCATTGCGACGCCCTGCTTCCTGGTGCTTGAGGAAGGCGACATGCTGGGCTTCTTTTTGGTGCTGGCGCTATGCGGCCTGGCAGGGGGGAACACCACAGCCATTGCCTATTCCATGAAGGCGGACCTGATCGAAGTCGCTGGCCTGCGCACCGGGGACCATTTGGCGGGGTCTTATATGGCCGTGTGGTCGTTGGGCGCCAAGGCCGCCAACGCCATTGCCGGCGGGGTGGCGCTGCTTATGCTCGACTGGTTTGGTTTTGACCCAAAAGCCATCAACGACCCCGAAGCGCTGGACGGATTGCGTTATACACTCACCATGCCGACCACGCTGCTCTATCTGCTGGCGATACCCATTATTCTGCGTTTTCCACTGTCGCCTGATCGGTTGGTGCGCATCCGTGAAGCCTTTAGCCGCCGTGAAGACCGGAGAAGAGGCGCCCAAGAGGGTGCTGTATCCTGAGTCAAATCGCGCCGACGTTGAAAGTTGGTTTGTCTGAAAAGGCTTACGCCGGTCAACCGGGGCTTGCGGCACCGGTCATGAGCGCCTGCATCAGCGCTTGTTGAAGGCGAGGTGCATGTGTTTGATCGGCAGGAAGAACATGCTCGGCTCGTGCACCAGGTCGGCCAGCGGTTGGGCCAGTTTGATGTCATCCATGCGGTTTAGCAGGGCGGTGAAGGATGAGGCCATCTCCTGGCGGGCCAGCATAGCGCCGACACAGAAATGGGCGCCGGAACCAAAAGCCATATGTGCCCCGGCATTCTTGCGGTCGATGTCAAATTTGTGCGGGCATTCAAACATCTCGGCGTCCCGGTTGGCCGCGCCGTAGCGCACAATCACCGGTGAATTGGCGGGGATCGTCGTGCCGTTCAGCTCAATCTCCCGGGTGGTTGTCCGTGCCAGGCCCTGCACGGGACTTTCCCACCGCTGGCTCTCCTCAATGAACTTTTTCATCTTCTCTGGCTCATTGCGCAGCATGTCCTGCAATTCCGGTTGGCGCACAAGCAGCCACATACCATGGGCAATAGCGCTTTGGGTGGTTTCATAACCACTAGTGATCAACTGGTGCATCAGGTTCTGCAGTTCATGCATGGTCAGGGGTTCTTCATCATCCCCATGGGCATGACCCAGCTGCTACTCTTGCCACGTTGGGGGAAACTTTTGCCAGTGGTACCATGACACCCACTGACGCGCTCAATACATCTATTGAAGCATCAGCCCTGGTGCTTGTGCCCACAGGTGCCGCGCAGGGGCGCTGAGCGGCAATGGCCTGATCGGGCGGCCAGCGCCTGCCGAGGCAAATCAGATGCTGCATCTGTTGCAAGCCGCAAATTGCTCCTGTACCGTTTGCACACAAATTACAGTGTAAATTCGGGGAGCGATCATGGCAGTTGACCACATCATACATCGGCGGGTGGAAACCAACGGCATCATGCTGAACTGCGCAGAACAACTGCCAGAAGGCGCAACCAAAGGCCTGGTGCTGATGTGCCACGGTTTCCCGGAAAGCTGGTATAGCTGGCGCCATTGTTTTGCGGCTATTGCAGCTGCTGGCTACCATGCCGTGGCGGTCGACATGCCCGGCTATGGCAGGTCCGATAAACCTTATGACATCGACCAGTACAACCAGAAGACCCTGGTCGACAACATGATCGGGCTGATCCCGGCCCTGGGCTATGAGACGGCTATTATCATGGGGCACGACTGGGGCGCACCCACCGCCTGGGGGGCTGCAGAATGGCACCCGGACAAAATCACCGCTGTTGGCATTCTCTCGGTGCCGTTTTCACCACGTGGAGACTTCCCACCGCTCGATATGCTCAAACAGGTCTTCAAGGACCAGTTCTTCTACCAGCTCTACTTCCAGGAGCCAGGTGTGGCCGAGGCTGAATTAGGCGGCGACGTGCGCACATTCCTGCGCAAATTCATCTATATGGGCTCGGGCGAAGGGGCGGAAAATGCGGCGGCCATGGCCGCCCAGGGGCCGGATGCGGATCTACTCTCCAACCTGCCGAACCCGGATGAGATGCCTGCCTGGCTGACGGATGAAGATCTGGATTATTATGTCTCCGAATTTGGCGGCTCTGGCATGCGCGGGCCGTTGAATTATTACCGCAACCTCAATACCACCTGGCGCAACACCGAAGGGGCGCCCGGCGTGGTTAACCAACCCTGCATGTTTGTTGCGGGCGAAAAAGATGGCGTGATCACCATGTCAGGTGATGCCTATGCGAATATGGGTAATCACGTCACCGATCTGCGGATTAACGAGTTGATCCCCGGTGTGGGCCACTGGACCCAGCAGGAAGCGCCCGAACAGGTGAACGACGCCATTACCCGCTTCTTGGGGATGCTCTAGCCATGAGCCGGGTTGCTGTTATTGGGGCCGGCATTGCCGGCTTGGGGGCGTCTCTGGCCCTGGCACGCAAGGGGCATGACGTCACGGTGCTGGAGCGGGACGTGCCGCCACCACCCGCCGGGGCAGATGAAATCCCTGCCGACAGGGCGTTCTTCGACTGGAACCGCAAGGGGGCAGGGCAGTTCCGCCACCCGCACGCTTTCCTCGGTCTTCTGTGTAACATTTTACAGGACAATTACCCCGACCTGCTCGATGACTTTGAAGCCGCCGGTGCCCGCCGTGTTGGCATGGGGGAGATGATCCCACCCAAGATGCGCGCGGCATACACACCCCAGCCGGGGGACGAACGGTTGTGGATTCTGATGTGCCGTCGCGCCACAATGGAGACCGTGCTGCGCGCCTATGCAGAACGGCAGCCCACCATAACCATTAACAGCGGCCAGGTGGTTACGGGCCTTCTGGCCGATACCGCCGACGGCCAACCCGTCAATGTGCGCGGTGTGCAACTGGGTGACGAAGAAGCCCTGTTCGATGTTGTCGTTGATGCGTCCGGGCGCACCACGAAATTCCCGGCCTGGCTGAAGGATAGGGGGGCAGACATTGCGGTGGAAGATGAAGAGGCCGAAATGGTCTATTACACCCGCCATTACAAGTTGAACCCGGGCATGGAAGAGCCCGACTCCAATTCCGGTAAGCGACAGGCGGGTGACCTTGGCTATGTAAAATATGGCATCTTCCCCGGCGACAATGGCCATTTTGCCACCATCATGTGTGCCCACCCCGATGAAGTGATGCTGCGCAAGGCCTTTAACGATGAAGACGCCTTCCACGAAATGCTCATGGCGATCCCTGGCACGGCAGACTGGGTGGACCCGGCCCGGTCAACCCCGACGACCGACAGTTTTGGTTTTGCCGATATTCGTACCACCTGGCGGCACTATGTGCATGAGGCCGAAGACGGCACCAAAACACCTGTCGCCCTGAACTTCTTTGCCGTAGGCGATGCTACCCTGCGCACCAACCCGCTTTATGGCCGCGGCTGTGCCATTGGCATGCACCATGCGCACATTATGGCCCAGGTGCTGGAAGACGAAGCTGACCCCGCCAAGCGGGCCATTCTGCTCGACGAGCGCACGGAAGATGAACTTCGACCGATCTTTGACGCCAGCCAGAATGAAGACCGCAACGCCATCAAGCGTGCCCGCGCCATTATGGCCGGTAAATCGGTGGAGAAGCCCGACGGCCTGAAGGCCTGGTTCGGGCTGGCCTTTGCAGACGCCATTGCCGCGGCTGCCCAGAACGAACTCCATGTGGTTCGCGGGACGTTGCGCACCTTCCAGTTGGAAGAAAAACCGGGCGCGTTCCTGAAGGACAAGAAAATCCGCAGCACGATCTACAAATACATGCTGCGTGGCCGCAAGAAAAACGCCAGCGCCAGCATTGTTGAAGGCCCCACCCGAGACGAAATGCTGAGCATAATTGAAGGCGCCCTGGGCGAGGTGAAGGCGGCGGCGGAGTAGGGCCCGTGGGTATGGGTCCGGCCCGCTGAGCTAACTTGCTCGGTCTTCGATCCAGTCGACAAAGTCCACCCACATTTGAGCTTCTTCTTCCGTGACTACGCCGTCTGCAAGAACGACTCTCTTAGCTGCTTTTAGGAAGCGGTTTTGCTTCTTTGATGGCCAACGCTTAATCTCATGTAAAGCTTTCAGGACTAGATCATCGGGAGGGCGAAGCCTCCTGACATAAGAAATCAACGCTTCATAGTCTTCATCGTCAATGGGGATGGACGCTTCATATGCTTCGTCTTCCACATAATTCATGATGGCTAATAATTCTTGGTCATCAAGGAATTGATCTGATTTTGCAAATGCCACTAGCAGGGCTAATCCAACCTTAGACTGCGCTTTCTGCGCGTTTCCAGGCATGGATATTGTTTCAAGATCAGGCGTCGTTGCTAATCCGCTCATGTCGAGGTGAAGTTGGTCCCTAAAGAACTCCTCTACATTGTAGATAATACCATCCAAGTCTATCACTTCGTCGATGCGGTCAACTCTGAAGCTTCGGCTTGCACCTCGTTCATGACACCGAGCTGTCATCATCAGGTGGTGATTTTTTAGGAGATACAAGTTGTGGAGCGTGATTCTGCGGGTAGATTCCTGTCCTTTTGAACCTCTATAGTGAATTGCAAAGCTCATTCCCCAAAGGTCGTGCTCCAACATTCCGATAGTACCCTTGGGCCAATTGTCTTGGACTTCGAAGTCTATCAAAGAGTCCACTTCGTCTTCTTGATCAAGACCGCTAGCTTGAAAAGAGCTATCTATTTGCGGGGCCGTTTGCTCGGTTCTGTTCAGTAGTGACTTAAAAGATTCTGCGATACCGATCATCGTTTCATCCTTTCTGTTCAATAAGCTCTATTAAACGTTTTATGAAATCTCAAATTTCTCCGGCAACGCAGTTTACCCTTAAAAATAATCCATGTGAACCGACTGAACACTTTATAGGCATAGTAATTGTCTGATGAGTAAGGCAGCAAAAAAATTCACCTCCCAAAACCGATAGTTACTTTCTGGCACGGCGCGGTTATCATCTGAGCAGGGGAAATACACATATCGCCCAATATTAAGTGGCCACCGAACATAGGTGGCCGCCGGGTAGGCGGTGAGGGAGGAGGACTGTCATGGTTAATGACGACATTATCGCGCGCCAAAAGGAAATCTCTAAGACACCGATGCTCGACCGCATCGAGTCCATCAAGGAAGACCTCTATGCCGCCGGTGACGAAGCGCAGGAATTGCGGCACCTGCCCGGTTGGGCATCCGACAAAATGGCCGAGATCGGCCTGTACCGATACGCCTTGCCGCCAGAGCTGGGCGGCGAGAATTTGCGCGCCCGCGAACAGATAGAAATTATCGAGGCTGCCTCGGCCATTGATGGCTCCGTCGGCTGGTGTGTGCAGATTTCATCTGAGATCAACGCGCTGATCATCCGTCAGATGCCTATGCCTTTGGCGCAGGAAATCTTTAATGACTGGAACGCCCTTGTGTGTTCCGGCCATGGCCCGGCTAATGGGCCAAACCTCGGCCGCGGCGTACACCCGGACGGCGACGGCTGGCGGCTGAATTACCAAGGCAGTTTCGCCAGTGGGTGCCAAAACGCCACTTGGAACTATCTGATGGGCCCCAGCTGCATCGACGACCGCACCGGCGAACCAGCAGATGCCTCTTTCATGGTGCCCAAGGGTGAGTTCGAAATTATCGACACGTGGGACACTTCCGGCATGCGCGGCTCCGGCAGCCATGACGTGCTGATGGCAGATTGTTACGTGCCGCCCGAGCATCTGCTGCCCGGCCGCTCGCTGGCGCCCAGCGAGTTGTGGGACAACCCGACCTACCGCAATCCGACCCATGCCATCTACAATAAGTCAGCAGTGGCGCTGGGCATCTGTAAGGGGGCGATCGATAATTTCGTCGGCCTGGCCATGGGCAAGGTGCCCTGGGGGCTATCGACGTCGCTGAAAGACCAGTCCGTCGTGCAATATCGGGTGGGTGAGGCCAAGGCCAAGCTGATGGCCGTGCGAGCCTTCATGATGGAAACGCAGGATGCCATGGAAGACCACCTCGGCCCGTTGCCCAAGGATGGCGGGCGGTTGATCCCGGATTGGGAGGTCTTCTGGCCGGCACTATTGGCTTGCACCCATGCGGCCCAAACCTGCCGTGAGGTTGTTTCCATGATCAACAATACGGCGGCCACGACCGGTTGCCGCATGGACAGCCCGCTGGAACGCCAGTTGCGCGATGCCCAGCAGGCCGCCAACCATGCGCTGATTTCTTATCGGCATTACGAGAATATCGGCAAGACATTCTTTGGCCACGATAAGGACCCGTCCTATATCGCCCTGACCCAGCCGGTTTAACAACCAGCCAGTGCTATCCGTGGGAGGCCACCTTCAACAGGTGGCCTTCTTTTTTGATCTGGTTGAAATGCGCATTGATGTGTTGGCACACACTGTCCATTCGCTCGTGCAGTTCTTCTGGATATTCGGCACCTTTGTACCGGTCCGGGTGGCACCGCAGGATCAGCTGTTTGTATTCCCGCTCGGTCTTGGAGAAGTTGTTGGTCGGGGTAAAGCCCAGGCTGGTATAGGGATTGATGCCATGTTCCAGCGCGGTGATGTTGATGATCTCGGTAATGTCCGAAATGGTGTGCTTGGAGATCATCATCAGTTCGCCCTGCAGGGTCTCGAAGGGCAGGAAACCGCGTTCGTCATTCAGCATGTCCTGCATGCGGCTGGAGCGTGCAATGAAGAAGTAGCCATAGAGCGTTTCGCCCGATAGCCGGGCCAGTCTTGCCAGCATTTTGTCTCTTGGCTGTTTAAGTTGGTTATTCATGCACTTGGGTAGTCCGGACCAGTGTGATGGCAGCATAATGCAGGCGAGGGCTGCCCCACTTCCATCAGGATTTTGTTAAAATTTGATAAGAAACCTGCATGGATGCAGAAAATAAATTTGTGGCTTTTGTCGTTTGCCGGTGGTTAGAACTGGAGAGTGTGTCATCATCGTCTCTTCACTCAGTGCGCCTGTCTGGTTCAGCCATGTCCCAATCCTTCCTTCAGCGTTTGAAAATGCTTCTGAAACGGCGTAGGGCCGCCAAGAAGCTGCGCGTGCCCTTCAGTCGCGGCGCGTGGTTCAAGATGCCAGAAGAAATGTGGTTTGAGGGCAGGATGGTACCCTTGTCCGCGCCCGATGACGATGGCGTGCATTCTGGATTCATCCAGGTGTTGCTAAACGACGACTACGACATGGCTGGCGTCGTCCGGTCTGGGGTGAAGGTGGAAACGGTGTTGGACGTGGGTGCCAATGCGGGGTTCTTTGCCTTGGCGGCGCGGCAGGCTTTTCCCGACGCTCGTATCCATCATTACGAGGTTAACCCGTCACTGGAGCCTTTTCTGGCGGCCCAGTGTAAAGCCGCGCGGACAGACTATTTTATGGAGGCCCTTGGGAAAGAGGATGGCAAAGTAGAGCTTAGTTTTCTGCGATCGCTTGTCGGTACCATGGCCAAAGCGTCTGACAGCGGCACCCTACCTAAAACATCCTTTGCGACCGCGATTGAAAGACTTGGTGGCCATGTCGATTTTGCCAAGATCGACTGCGAAGGGGCTGAATGGGAGTTACTTGAAGATACGGCCAGCTGGCAGAAGATTTCCCATGTGGCCATGGAATATCATCTCACGAACTTCCCTGAACACAGTGCTGATGAGGCCGCGATGCGTTTGAGGGAGTTGGGCTTTCACATCACCAGTGAAGAACACCACGACGGCTACGGCATCTTGCGCGCATCGCGGGCCACCTAGGTCACTAAATCAGGTCAGGCTCTTCGCCGTCTGGTGGGTCATCCTGGAAGGTCAGGTGAACCCCGGGTGTCAGCGACACATCGATTGTGATGGTCTGCATCGGCATCTCTTGTTCTTCTGCGGCCGCTTCCCAGCTTGCCGTACGAATAAGGGCAGAGAAGGCGGTATTGAGGATGGGGCTGTCCTTATTGGCTTTGTGGATGGCCTCTGCCGCTTCCCTGTCGAAGTGATCCGTAATATGGAAATAAGCCAACATGCGGGGTGACAGGGTCATTTCCAACTGAACAGCCGCCAGGTCGAACCCGGCTTCTTCAAAAATCGGCCTTGCAGCGACCAGTTCTTTTTTCAGGGCGATCAGGCCCTCGGGTCCCAATTTCTTGATATGAAAATTGGACGGCATGACGCGCTTGATGAAGTCGCTCATGGCGCTGGTGCCGCTTCGTAGCGAGTCGAAGCCTGTACGGGTCTTGTCTGTCAGTTGCCGAAACGCCATGCCTACCCCTCCTGCCCACACCATAACATAAGGAGGATGGGTCGAGGAAAAAGGGCCAATCAGCAAGCTGATCAGCTTGCTTTTTTGGCCGCCAAGCGTTCTTTCTTTGCCTGTTGGGCATATTCCGATGAATAGCCCATTAACTTGATGGAGGGGCTCAGCAAACCACCCACGGCCACAACCACCATGCAGATGCCCGAGATGTAGTAGAGGCTTTCCAGCCCGCCGGCATCGATCCCCCAACCCCAGAAGGCAGCCGAAATAGGGGCAACGCCCATCATGGCAAACATCATGACACTCATCATTCGACCCAGGAGCGAGATATCCACGCGTGTTTGCATCCAGGTCATGAAGAAGACGCTGGTATAGCCCATGAATAGGCCAAAACAGCCAAACAGGATGAGGACGCTGGTCAGGTCTGTGAGTACACCCAGCAAAAGCATGGTTGCGCCCCGGAAGGCGGCAATCAGCATCATCATGGGGCCGTAGAAGGCAGCAGATGGCCGGGCAATAAAACCGGCAAAGAGCGAAGCGATCACCGCGCCAGCGCCGGAGGCCGCGCCCATCATGCCCATCAGGGCCGCAGAAGGGATGCCGTAGGTTTCGCTTCGGATGTCCGCCAGCATGGGCTGGCCGACCATGATGTTCCCCATCATGAAAAGCTGCGAAAGGGCGATATAGATGATAAACGCCCGCAGCGGGCCGTCAATCCACACAGCGCGGAACCCAGCGACGATGCTCGAGATCATAGGTTGTGCGTGGTCGTCTGTCTGTTCCAGTGGCTTAACCCGGACATAGGACAGCATCACCGCCGACACAAAGAAGGTGATCGCGTTGATGGCGAAGGCATAGCCATAGGCGACCATTTCCTGTTCCGCATCCATGGTCTGGCCTTCAGGCGCGTAGATGTCATAACCGGACAGGAAGGCAATCAGGAAGCCTACGATCATGGGTGCAAAGCTTTGCAGGGTCTGCTGCATGGTCGTGTTCAGGGCGTTGCCTGCTGGCAGGTCGTCCTTTTCAAGCACGCTGGGCATCAGCGTCATCTGCGCGGGGAACAGGAACGCACCCACTGTGCCACCCACTGTCGCCACGACATAAACCATCCACATTTCGGCAATGCCCATGAGGGCAACGATTGCCAGGGCTGCCTGCGTAAGCCCCATCACAATGCGGGCCATCATCACCATGCGGAAGGCAGAGAAGCGGTCAATCAGCACACCACCCAGCAGCATGAGAACGGCCCGTGGGATGCCGGATACGAACATGACAAGACCCAGCGCACTGGCGTCACTATTCGTCATGTTGATGATCAGCAGGGGCATGGCGATCAGGGCAAAAAGGTCGCCCAGCCAACTGATATTGCCCGAAATCCAATAGGTCAGAAAGTTGGTATCCCGCAACAGCATAAGCCGCGCCTTGATGCTGCGCTGTTCGGGAGATACAGCGGCAGGCAGCGCAGATGCTTCGGACGGCGACTGGTTCGCCTGTGTTAGCGGGGCATTACTCATGCACGGTGTTTACGCGTACTATGTAAGACGGTCAATGCGACCGACCAAATTAGTGGATTTTTTTTGGTCAGGCAGCGTGGTGCGGCACAATCACGTGTTTAGCAAAGTCGGAAAATACCTCCCGCCTGCGGTTGAAGTCCGGCAGCAAGACGATTTCTTTCAGGCCGCGACGCTCCAAATCATCGACCCGTTCCAGAATTTCATCAGGTGTGCCGACAAGCCCCATGGTGGTGCGAATGGTCGTGGGCGTTACGAATTTCCGCTCGGCCTCCGTCAGGAACGAACAATGCCCTTCATGGATCCGCTGGTGGCGGCGTTCTTCGGGCATGTCGTCTTCCACATGCTGCTTGTAGTCTTCCCAAACATCCCGGATCACATCGGGGATGAAGTGGTCGCTGCCCTGCAGCGCATACAGCTCGTAATAGAAGTGAAGGCTGGAGACGACCTGGCCGCCGATTTCTTCAATCACCCGGGCATCGGTCAGGCTGTCGCCGGGTTGCAGAACCGACGCATATGTCAGGCACATGGTATGGAATTCATTATCCAGTGTACGACCGGCCTCGGTTGCTGCTGCCTCCATGCGACCGAGATTACGGGCAAACATCTTATCGGATTCGTTCCCTGCCGAAATCCGCCCGTCCCCATACTTGCCGGTGGCAGCCAGTGCGCGGGGTCCGTTGGCGGCGACATAGAGCGGGATTGGATCGTCCAGATTGAGGCAGTCAAGTTGCCGGTCCAGAAAGCGGATGGGTTTGGACTCTTTGCCGGATGGGGCATAGTCCACCTCTTCGCCTCGCAATAGTCCCGTGATGACACGCAATTGGTCTTCAAATTCGTTGATCGTGACGGGGTTATGGCCCATCACCCGCATGGCGGTATGCCCGGTGCCCATGGCCAGGAATGTACGACCGGGTGCCAGCTTGTTAATGCTGGCGATGGAATGGGCTGTCACAGGTGCCAGCCTTGTCCCCGCGATAGCAACCCCTGTCCCGAGCCTGATGCGGGAGGTGTTGGCGGCTGCAAGGGCGAGAGTGGCGTAGCAGTCCGACCAGATCATCTGGCTGTCGGGGGCCCAGCCGCTGTCGTAGCCCAGCTCTTCCAGGTAGGGAAAGATTTCCCAATCATCGATTTTGGTGGCAACCATTCCCCCGAATTTCATGTCTCATGCTCCCGCAGTACCGAAAGGTTTGATCTTACATGCTGAAACCGGCGTAGCACGGACAACATGTGTTGCTTTTGAGCAGATGCATGGCTTTGTGCTATGATGCCCCGGGAAGGAGAGACGTATGAATCGGTGGATTGCCCTCTGCAGTGTTGTGGTGGCCTGTATTGCGATGACGGACGTGCAGGCGTCGGACTTTCGCGAACACAGAATGTCGGGCCATATTATCTGGTTTCATTCTTCTCATGAGCTGCGCGAAGGCACCGGCCTTATTGAAGAAGGCAAATATGAGCAAGGCATTGCAATCATCGAGAAGCAGATGGAGCGCGGCCTGCATATGAATGAAATGGCCTATGCCATGAATAGCCTATGCGTTGCCCATTTGGGCATGGGGCAATTGCAGGAAGCCCTGGAAAATTGCAATACCGCGATCCGCCATGACGGCACGCTGTGGCAGGCCTGGAATAATCGGGGCAATGTACATTTCTTCCTCAGGGTCTATGGCAAGGCGCTGGCTGACTACCAAAAAGCCCATGGTTTTGAGCCTGACGAGGTTGGCCTCGCACAGATGGAGAGCAATATCGCATTGGTACAGGGGCTTATCGCACAGGAAAAAACACAATAGGGCGTGCCGCCTCACGTGAAATAGGAAGCCCCCCACTGGTCTTTGTAGACAATCTCTTCCAGCGGCCCGCGCCCAACCGGCCCGAAATTTCCCTCAGGATAACCAATTGGCAGAATGGCGAATGACTTGATGTCGTCTGGCAGGCCCAGGGCGGCATCAACTTCCTGCCCAAAGATCATGTGGCGTGATGTCAGTGTTGCTCCGAGCCCCAATGCCCGGGCGGCCAACAGCATGTTCTGCACTGCAGGGTAAATGGAGGCCCCACTGCCCGCATTGGCACCGGCCGCACCAACATTCAGGCAGGCGACAATCATCACGGGTGCTTCGTGGTAGTGGTCGGTCAGGTGCTTTGTGGCCGAAATCTGACGGACAAATTTGTCCTTTTCGGCGCCCTCTTCCATGCTATCGATGATCGACTGATAGTGCGGGCCGACCATGTCGTCATAGGCTTTGGCGTAGAAGTGTTGGATCTGTTTCTTGACGTTGGGGTCTTTGACCACGATGAAACCCCAGTTCTGGGCATTGCCGCCATTGGGTGCCGCCTGTCCCGCACGGAGGATTTGTTCTACCAGTTCTTCAGGAACAGGATCAGGTTTCAGCCGGCGCATGGCGCGCATGGTGAACATGGTATCAAACAAGTTGGCGTCATTTTTCATTTTCCCCTCCCTGGGAATTGCTGGCATGGTCCTATCATGTAATGGCTGGCGCAAAAGGGGGAACAAAATGATTAATGGCGTGCATCACACATCTATCTCTACCGGTGATCTGGATCGCCTGATTGGCTTTTATGGTGACTTGTTAGGCGGTGATATCGTCGTGGATGTCGAGCTGGAGGGCCCCGAGATTGAGGCGGTAACGGCCCTGAAAGGTGTCAAGACCCGCGCGGTCATGGTGCAGTTCAGCAATCTACATGTTGAGCTGTTTGAATATGCCGAACCAGAGCCTGCACCCCATGTACCCAACCGCCCGGTCAACAACCATGGCCTGACGCATATCTGCTTTGATGTGACCGACGTGCAGGGGGAATATGAGCGTCTGTCAGCCGCAGGTGTTGAGTTCCACACACCACCGGTTCAGCTTGGCCCGACGGTGATTACCACCTATGCCCGCGACCCGGATGGCAATGTGGTGGAATTCCAGGAAATCACCAGCGAGAGGGGTCGTATGGTCATGGACTTTAACGAATCGCCCATTCCCTACAGGCGGGCAACGGGCAAGGACTAGTCAGCAGCTGGCAATTTCACCAGCATCTTGCCGAGATCGGTCCCCTCATAGAGTTGCTGGAAGATGGCGGGATAGTCGGCGACATCGCCGTCGATCATGTTGTCACGCATGACCAGCTTGCCACTTTTGACCCATTCGGCCATCTGTGCGCGGGCTTCTTCAAACTTTTCCGCAAAGTCATAAACCACAAAGCCCTGCATACGGGCGCGCATGGTGCCCAGCCAGATATAGTTGGAAGGGCCGGTGACTTCTTCCTCGGTATATTGAGACGTGGCACCACACAGCAAAACGGTGCCTTTCATGCCAATCAGGCGCAGGCTTTCATTCAGGATAGGACCACCGACATTGTCGAAGATGGCATCGATCCGGTCGGGGGCAGCCTCAAGCATGGCGTCATACAGATCTGCCGTCTTGTAGTTGATGGCCACGTCAAAGCCGAGTTCTTCGGTCAACCATTTACATTTTTCGTCAGAACCCGTCACGCCGATGACCTTAGCCCCCTGAATGCGGGCGATTTGCCCGGCGATTGACCCAACAGCGCCGGCGGCCCCATTGACCAAAAACGTAGTGCCGGGGCCAGGTTTGCACTCTTCCAGCACGGCGAAATAAGCTGTCAGGCCGGACACACCCATGCCGCCCAGCCAGGTGGGCAGCGGGGCGGCATCCGGGTCGCATTTCTCCAGTTCTTCGGCTTCCATGACAGAGTAGTTCTGTACACCCATTGAACCGGTAACCCAGTCTCCTTCAGCAAAGGCGGGGTTGTTGGACTCAATCACGCGACTCGCTGCGGAGCCGCGTACCAAATCGCCCGGTTTCACCCGGAACAAAAAGTCGTCACTGTCTTGCATGATAAGGCGCAGGGCCGCGTCGACCGAAAGATAGTGGGCTTCCACCAACACTTGGCCGTCGCCCGGCTCTGGCACTGCTATCTCGCGGACTTCAAAATCATCCGGCCCGGCTGTGCCGTGTGGCACGCGTTTCAGGTATAGCTGCTGGTTGCGTGCATCGTTCGGGATGTGCGCCATCGTGTTCCCCCCTCATCCAATAGTGGGGGTATTATGTCGCGCGAGGAGGTGGCGGTCCAATCAGTGATTCAGTTGCGCAGGTTAACCACGGGCTAAGAGTTGTCCGTCGGGAAGAACATAGTGACATTCGTGCCAACTCCGAGTGCGCTCTGAATCTTCACATGGCCGCCGGACTGCACGGCAAAGCCCTGTACCATAGACAGTCCCAGCCCACTGCCCTGCCCGATGTCCTTGGTGGCAAAGAACGGTTCAAAGGCTTTTTCCACCACTTCCGGCGACATGCCTGTGCCCGTATCTTCAACTGATACCGCCACGTAACGAACCGCGCTGCCACCTTCACCGGTCAAGGTCTGGTTTTGTGATCGGATCGTCAGGGTGCCACCACTGCGCATGGCATGGCTGGCATTGATGCACAAGTTAAGAACAGCATTTTCCAGCTGTCGTGGGTCAAGCTCAACCATGTCCAGGCTTTGACCGAGGTCTGTTCTGATGTCGATTGATTCTTCAAGCGTACGGTCCACCATTGTCGACAGTTCCAGCAAGGTCTTGTTAACATTGACATGTTGGGGGACGAGCACCTGCCGGCGGGAATATGACAACAGTTGTGACGTTAGCTCCGCTGCCTTTTCTACCGAGTCCAGGACGGAGTCGACAAATTGTCTGTTGTCTGGGTCTGTAGACAGGTTTGATTGCAGGAATTCGAGGTTCAACTGCATGCCTAGCAGGATATTGTTGAAATCGTGGGCGACGCCACCGGTCAATTGCCCCATGGCGTCCATGCGCTGTGACTGCCGCAATTTCTCCTGCATCAGCTTTTGTTCAGTTGTATCGACAAAACTGCAGATGAACAGGCATTCGTCAGCGTGCTCCATCTCTTCCAGTGTAATGTCGATTGGAAATTCTGTGCCGTCTTTGCGCTTGGCCAACAATTCCTTGACGCCCTGGCCGACCAGATCGCTTTTGCCGGTCTTAACGTAAGCTGCGAAATCCTGAATCACGTCGTTGGCATCGGTATCGGCCAGTAGCAGTGCAGAGCTCGCACCCAGAACTTCTGTCTCGGTGAAACCTAATATCCGCTCAGCGTAGTGGTTCAGGCTTTCTACCCGTCCTTTGAGATCCAGGGTAATCAGGCCAACCGGTGCATTATCCCTGATCGCCTGAATCATGCGGTCGGCTTTGCGAACTTTGGTTTCAGCCAGGACGGGCTCGGTAATGTCCCGAGAGGTTCCCCGGAAACCAATGAAATTCCCTAATGTGTCGTAGGCGGGTGTCGCGCTGGTGCTCCAATAGGTCGATGAGCCGTCCAGATGTCGAACCGACGTTCTTAGTTCACGGAACGCTTCCCGGTTTTCGAAGAAGCGCTGCATATGGTCGAACCCCTTCGACTTGCCCTTGCGTGCAACATTCTCCCAAGGTGTCGATCCAATCGCATAGACATAATTCTCTGACGCTTTTGTTGAAGAACCGAGTGACATCACGGTTGTTCTGTGGTCGGCCCCGGTTTCCCAGATAAAGTCGGCAGATGCCTCTAGAATGTCTCTCAACCGCTCTTCACTGAATCGCAAGGCTGCTTCGGCCGCTACAATGTCAGTGCGGTCCTGCAAACTACCAACGACCATGACCGGCTGGTTATTATTGTCGAATTCGGCATTCGCCTGGGCATGAACGAACCGGGCCTCACCGTCAACTCGGACAATGCGGTAATCTATTTCTGTGGACCCCTTTGTTGGGTCTAGCAGCGTATTGAACGCGGCAACAACCGTTTCTTTATCCTCAGGGTGAGCACAGTCAACAAGGTC
Organism: Alphaproteobacteria bacterium; assembly: GCA_030836535.1. GTDB lineage: Bacteria > Pseudomonadota > Alphaproteobacteria > SMXS01 > SMXS01 > SMXS01. The sequence goes on along the minus strand of JAURPT010000075.1, from coordinate 4,460 downwards.
CGCAATAGATGGGGCTGTCATCGAGCGATTGAGGCCCAGCAGCGTGTAGAGTTGGTCGGACCAGCGGCAGATATCCTGCTGAATATTCCATTCCCAGCTGCCTAATTGAGCAAGCTGTTGCGTATGGGCAAGGTTCTGTTCACTTTGCCGTAGTTCCTGGTTGGCCTGTACCTGGTGGGTGATATTGGTAGAGGTGCCGCGATATCCCAGAAATGTGCCATTGTCGGAAAAGACGGGGGTCCCGTTATTGTTCCAATAAATAACGTTGCCGTTATCCAATTCCTCGCCAACGGAAATGTTGCGATAGGGTTGGCGAGCATGAAATGCGTCGGCGATTACCTGCCAATCGTCTGGAAATGCCGATGTGCCGCCCTGGTCCCATAATATGGAATCAAGTAGGTCCTGAACGCGACGGCCCGATATGGCTTCATAGGCGGATGAAATATAGGTAATGCGTCCCGTGGCATCCGTTTCCCAAATTACGTCTGAAGCGATATCGACCAGATCGCGATATTGCCGTTCACTTTTTTTCAGTTCTTCCTGATAGGTGTGCTGAAGGGTGAGATCACGAATATGAACAATGACCCCTTCGCCCGACTTTATGACCAGATGCTCAATCCAGTTTTCTTTGAGTTCTGACATGAGAACAGGCACTTCTTCATCATAGGTGATGCCTGTTTCCATCACCTCGCAATAGCGATTGAACCAGCCGAAACCGGTATAATCAGGCAAAATCTGCGACAGGGGCACCCACGCGGGTTCCGGTCCTGCTGGTGCAACATTTCGAGGCCGCGGGGGTTGATATCTTCTATGAGAAAGTCCGTGATCAGCCCGTCTTCATTATGCATAGGCAGCAGGTAGAAAATGCCCTCGTTGCTGGCGTCAACCACGGCCTTGTAGATGCTGTCGCCTACGGCCTGGCTCATCCCATTCTGCCGGGCTGGAGGAGTCTCGGCAGAGATTTTGACCGTATAAACCTGGTAGAAACCATTCTGGGACGCAGCAACGTCTTCGCCATCAATCGTGATGACATTTAGGGTCGCCATATGCCGTCGGCCATTGAGGTCAATCTGAATGGCCTTCGAGATATCTTTTGGATTGGCCCGACAGGTCCTGCCATTCAGGTTGCTGCACTCCCTGACATTCAAGCCGTCGAAAATGTCCGTGACATTGAGTTCATAGATATCGGATTTTCTGATGCCCAGCGATTTATATATGTCGGGCGTTGCCGTAATCAGCCTGCCGGCTTCGTCGGCAACAAAAGTTGCCCTATCGAAAGCGGGTAATAAGCTTTCAAATAATTTGGCTTCGGCAAAGGCCTCATCCTGTTGAACAAGAGCATCCATAATATTGGCCGGCCCCTCTCTACTGAATGTTGCCAATGTGCCAAGGCAATAGTTCATCGCGGCTCGGCAAGGGCGCTGCACCAGATACTAACGGGCATGTGATGGATGTGTGGGATTAATGGGGGCTCTTATCACATCTTAACAAATGGATTTTTCCCCTTTACCGCCCTGTAAATATAGCCTTTTCCTTGTTCATGAAGGCGCGGCGAGCATTGCGGAAGTCTTCGCTGTCAGCACAATCGTCAATTACTTGCTTGGTTTTGGGTGTGTTGCGAACGCTTTCATCTTTAAGTAGCTCATTCACAATGATTTTGGCTGCCCGTAGTGAAAGCGGCGCATTTTCGCCAATACTGGTTGTATAGTCAGCGACCAGTTTCGGCAATTCTGAAGCGGAAGTTACCTGGTTGACGAGGCCCATACCGAACGCTTCAGCAGCGGAAAAACGGCGGACGGCATACAGGATTTCCTTGGCCTTTGCGGGACCAACGATGTCCAGCAGCATCTTGACGAATTCTGCTCGATATCCCACGCCTAGGCGTGCAGCGGGCACGGCAAATAGGGCGTCATTGGCGCACAGGCGAATGTCGCAGCACGTTGCAATGGCCACACCACCGCCAAAACAATAGCCCTGGATCATGGCAATGGTTGGCTTCTCAACATCTCTGAGGGCTTCGAACATTTTGAAAAACAGCCGACCGTACTCGTCTGATGTTTCCGCATTGTTGCGCTTCTTGTCGAACTCGGAGATGTCAGCGCCAGAGACGAAGGCCTTGTCGCCCGCGCCCTCAACAACCAACACACGCTCGTCAATATTCCCGGCAAAGGCATCAATGACCTCGCAGGCTGCCTCTGACATTTCCAGCGATACTGCATTGTGTTTTTCAGGCTGGTTGAATGTCAGCCACCGCGTCGGCCCTTCGACTCGGGTGAGTATTTGTCCGCCTGCCAATGGAGTTTCGGTCATGGATGAAGCCTTCAGATAATGTCCTGGTTGCGCAATTGCGCTATGCGCCCGCGATCATAGCCAAGCTCAGTCAGTATTTCATCGGTGTTCTCGCCCCTTTCCGGTGTGGCTCGGACCAGGCTGTTCTGGCTGCGAGACAGCGTCATGGGCTGGGCGACCAAGTCGATATTTCCCAGGGCTCCCGATGCCACGGTTGCGGCCATGCCCAAATGTTTGACCTGTGGGTCGTCAAAGACTTCGTCAATCTGGTTCACCGGACCACAAGGGATGCCCACATCATTGAAAAGCTCAATCCAGTGTTCGCTGTTTTGGCTTGCGAGCGCCTGCCCGACTTCCTGATTCAGTTTTTCCCGATTGTCAGAGCGGTTTCGAATGGTTGCATAGTTGGGGTCGTCATAAAGGTCTGGCCTCTCGATCAGCTGGCAGAATGTCTCGAAATGCTAGGGTAGGGGGCCACATTGATCGGTTTGTCTGCGGTGTCAAAACAGCCCATCGGCACGGTTGTGGGATGGTCATTGCCCGCCGGGCCGGGTACTTCGCCGTCGACCAGCCAGCGCGCGGCCTGAAAGTCGAGCATGAAAATTTGCGATTGCAGAAGCGATGTTTGCACCCACTACCCTGCACCGGACTTTTCTCGCTCCAACAGTGCCGTCAGTGTTCCCAGGGCCGCGCACAGGCCGCCTGCCATATCAGACACAGCAATGCCTGTGCGCAGGGGAGCGTCGCCTGGCCTACCATCAAGCCGCCCATGCCTTGGGCGATTTGGTCAACGCCTGCTCTGTCGCCGTACGGGCCATCCTGGCCAAAACCGGAAACAGAGGTGTAGATCAGCCGCGGGTTGACCTCCCGAAGGCTGTCATAATCAATACCAAGCCTGAATTTTACATCGAGCCGATAATTTTCAATGAGAACGTCTGCATTTGCTACCAGCTCCTTAAGCATGGCAACGCCTTCCGGCTTTTTCAGATTGAGCGTCACGCTGCGCTTGTTGCGATGCAGGTTCTGGAAGTCGCCACCATGTCGGCCGCCAAAATCGGTATGACCGCCAATCTTTTCTGGCATTTCTACCATGATAACATCGGCGCCCCAGTCGGCGAACTGGCGGGCACAGGTGGGCCCGGCCCGAACGCGAGTCAGGTCGATCACCTTAAGATGAGATAGCGCATCTGATGCAGGCAAAAAGGGCATGGGTCCGTCTCTCGGTTTGGCACGGTGTCGTTGTCCCCAATATTGCCACAATTCCGCAATAGGATATCGTCCATGAAAGAAAAATTTCTCATGGTCACTGTTTTGGTCGCTTTGACCGTAGGATCAGTGGGTTATGCGGGTCTGGTCTTCTTCAGCAATCACATTGTCGTCCAGAACGAAACGGCGGAGGACCTGCACAATGTGGAACTGTTGCTTTCTCGGGGTACAGCAATCGCATTGCCAGACATCGGTGCCGGGCAGCAAGTGTGTTTCACACTAAACTCCTATGAAGGGTCTGTCGGCTTACAGGCGCAAATGGGACTGACCATGTTGAAGCTGCCAGCGACTGGCTATGTGACGGGAGGCATGGGCGCCAATATCTACCTGACTGCCAAAACAGCGGGCATCTTCATGCGCGACAGCAGGGACTTTGATTGGTCGTGTTTGTTTGCTGCCTCGCTTGCCCAGGGGAAAGCTGAAGCCTTTGTGAAAGGCTGAACTTAAAAGAATCAAGGGCCTAACCCAGAAATGTTAAGAATTTGAAATTAATTATTCTTTACACACAGGCCCGGCCGAAGTTGAGACATTGGATAGGTAACAACCAAGAGAGTAAAGCCATTGATCAATCGTGAAAATAGCAGAACCCTTTCAAGACACTATGTTGCCTCAGTTGCGGCTTGCTCCGCGCAGGGGCTAGCCAGACTTGGTCTGGGTGTCGTCGGGTTGACCTTGGCTACAGGAATACTCCAGTTTTATGTTATCGGCTGATCCCGAAAAAAGCTGATTAAGACGGATCACGAGCCCCCCCCGCTCTCTGATCTGTCCCTTGCGAGGCAACGCCGCTCTACCCCCGGGCGGCGTTGTTCTTTTACGGCCAGTCGGAGCCAGACATTGCTGCCCGGCTGTACAATGGGCTAGAGTCCATTACACAAATCAAAGGGGGACGAATTGAAAATCGGTAT
>JAURPT010000074.1 GCA_030836535.1 Alphaproteobacteria bacterium | reverse complement strand
TTTGCCAACAACACCGCGTTCGCGCAGCATCTGGGTCACGGTCAGTACCAGGTCGGTGGCCGTGTTGCCTTCGCGCATCTTGCCGGTCAGCTTGAAGCCGATGACTTCAGGGATCAGCATGGAAACCGGCTGGCCGAGCATGGCCGCTTCAGCTTCAATACCGCCAACACCCCAGCCGAGAACAGCCAGGCCATTGATCATGGTGGTGTGCGAATCGGTACCCACGCAGGTGTCGGGGTAGGCAACGGTGGTGTCGCCGTCGGCACTGGTCCAGACGGTCTGGGCCAGATATTCGAGGTTTACCTGATGGCAGATGCCTGTGCCCGGTGGCACAACGCGGAAATTGTCAAAGGCTGTCTGACCCCAGCGCAGGAACTCATAGCGTTCCTGGTTGCGGCGCATTTCCAGGGCCACATTGTCGCTGAACGAGCTTTCTTCACCGAAGTGGTCCACGGCAACAGAGTGGTCGATCACCAGGTCGACTGGTGCCAGCGGGTTAATCTTTTCGGGGTCTTCGCCCATGGCGACCATGGCGGCGCGCATGGCAGCCAGGTCAACAACGGCGGGCACGCCGGTAAAGTCCTGCATCAGCACGCGGGCCGGGCGATAGGCAATTTCGTGGTCGGACGTGCGGTTTTCCAGCCATTCGGCCAGGGCTTTTATATCATCAACAGTGACGGTGCTGCCATCTTCGTGGCGCAGCAGGTTTTCCAGCAGCACTTTCAAGGTGAAAGGCAGGCGGGAAAAATCAACTCCTAGCGCCTCAGCGGCTGCGGCGATGGAGAAATAGTCATAGCTGGCGCCATTGACGTCGAGAGAACGGCGGGTCTTCAGAGTATCGTGGCCGGTGGTGGTCACAGGGCAGTCTCCTGTTATCGGCTGTTAAGCGTATGCGCGCAGGGCAGGGGTTTGCCCGGGCAATTTCTGGCCGCTTTATGCGCCAAAACGCTTCTTTTGCCAAGGTCTAATCCCCGGTTTTCAGGGGTATACGGGGCTATGGAGATGTTGCGATGCGCAGTTCGATGGACGAGTGGGGGCCTCTGAGTCTAAAGTTCGGAAAAACCAAGGCTAGTATGCAGGAAACCGGCATCAGCACCTCACCGACCATGGCGACCGGAAATACACTTTCCCTTGTGGCGAAGGACATTGCCTGCGTGCGCGGTGGCCGTACGGTGTTCGAAGGCGTGTCTTTTGCTGTCCAGGCAGGTGAAGCACTGATGCTGCGCGGGCCGAATGGCACCGGTAAGTCCAGCCTCTTGAGGCTCTTGGCAGGTTATGTCCCCGTTGCCGAGGGTACGTTGCTGTGGTGCGGCGAAGACGCGCATGACGATCTGGAGGGTTACCAGCCTAACCTGCACTATCTGGGACATCTTGATGCGATAAAGCCTGTGCTGAGCGTTCGGGAGAATATCAGCCAGTGGGCCGCCTTGATGGGGGCAGAAGCAGACGCTGATGAGGCTTTGGCGCATTTTGGCCTGACCAAGCTGGCAGACCTGCCGGCCAAATATCTGTCGGCCGGGCAAAAGCGCCGGCTGAACCTGGCGCGCCTGGCCGCGAGCCACCGCCCAATCTGGTTGTTGGATGAACCCTCTGTTTCGTTGGATGATGCGTCTGTTGCCCAGCTGGAAAAGTTGGTTGCCAAGCATCTGGGAGAAGGCGGCATGGCGATCATCGCCACCCATCTGGATTTGGATGTGGGACCAGCTTCCGTCCTGCGATTGGGTGAAGGGGGTGCGTCATGAGCCCCTTCCTGCAGACCATCCGCCGGGATTTGATTTTGGCCCGCAGACAGGGGGCATCCGCCTTTTTGGCCGTGGGCTTCTTCGTGGTGGCCGCCAGCCTGTTTCCCTTCGCCGTGGGGCCGGACCCCGATGTATTGGCATCCATTGGGGCGGGGGTCATCTGGGTATCGGCGCTTTTGGCGACGTTGTTGTCGCTCGACCGCCTGTTTCAGGCCGACTTTGAAGATGGCAGCCTTGACCTGCTGGTCTTGGCCCCGCAGCCGCTGTTTTTGCTGGTGCTGGCCAAGACAATTGCCCATTGGCTGACGACGGCTCTGCCCCTGATTATTGCTGCGCCATTATTGGCGATGTTTATGGCGATTCCCCCAGAGGGGTTCGCGCCGCTGCTGTTGGCCATGCTGATAGGTACACCGGCCCTTAGTTTGATCGGCGCCGTCGGTGCAGCGCTCACGGTGGGTATGCGCCGTGGCGGTGTGTTGTTGTCGCTGCTTGTATTGCCGCTCTACATCCCGGTGCTGATCTTTAGTGTTGCCAGTATTTCTGCGGCGTTGATCGGGCAGGATGGCTCCCCGGCCATGATGTTGTTGGGCGCGTTGTCTTTATTTTCACTGGTATTAGCCCCGCCAGCTGCTGCTGCTGCTTTGCGCCTGTCGCTGGAATAGGCTGAATATGCGCCGTGTTTCCTTGCTATACGGCCTTGCCGGGGCTAAATGAAGGCCATGTCTCGTCTGCACCAGTTTGCGAACCCTATGCGCTTTGCACGCCTGTCCCAGGCTATCTTGCCCTGGGCCATTGGCTTGACGGTTGTGCTTATGGCGGTTGGCCTCTATTGGGGGCTTGTGGTTTCGCCGGTGGACTATCAACAGGGTGATACGGTGCGAATTATGTATGTGCACGTCCCCGCTGCCTGGATGGCCATGTTTACTTATGTTTTCATGGCGGCAGCTAGCGCGGCCGGGTTGATCTGGCGGCATCCGCTCGCGGATATTGCAGCTAAATCTGCCGCACCCATTGGTGCCGGTTTTACCTTTTTGGCGCTGGTGACCGGTGCCTTATGGGGCCAACCCATGTGGGGTACCTGGTGGGTGTGGGACGGACGGCTGACATCTGTCCTGATCCTGTTCTTTCTTTATCTAGGCTATATGGCCCTTTGGCAGGCCTATGACGAACCGGCCAAGGCGTCGCGCGCGGCAGCTATTCTAGCGCTGGTCGGTGTCGTGAATGTGCCGATCATCCACTATTCGGTAGAATGGTGGAACACGCTGCACCAGCCTGCCAGCGTGCTGAAAATCGGTGGCCCATCTATTGATCCGTCCATGTTGTGGCCGCTTCTGATCATGGCGCTGGCATTCAATGCCTATTTCGTGGTTGTGCTGTTGTGGCGCATGCGGTCTGAAATTCTTGCTCGCCGGATTCATATTGTGTTGATGCAGAGGGCCGCGTCATGAGCGGCTTTTTCGAGATGGGCGGCTATGAGGCTTATGTGTGGTCTTCCTATGCGATGGCGGCAATTGTTCTTGTCGGCCTTGTTGTCGTCTCGCTGCGCAGTCTGAGGGCGCGCGAAGCCCAGCTCAAGGCACTGGAAGAAGACCAGAAAGGCGATGCGTCATGAAGCGTAAGCATCAGCGCGCCCTTTTTGTTGGTGCCGGGCTCGCCGTTCTGGCACTGGCCACCACTTTGGTGCTGAACTCGCTTGGCCAGAGCCTGAACTATTTCCTGATGCCCACCGAAGTGCTGGCCGGTGAAGACGTGCCCCAAGGTACCTTCCAGCTAGGTGGGTTGGTTTCTGACGGTTCCTTTGAGGCTGATGATGAAATGGGCGTGTCGTTCCAGGTGGAAGATGGCTCATCGTCGCTCTCTGTGGTCTATGACCAGGTAGCCCATGGCCTGTTGCCCGACCTGTTCCGCGAAGGGCAGGGGGTGATTGTCGAAGGCCAGTGGGATGGCAGCCAATTTGTTGCCAGCCGTGTACTCGCCAAACACGACGAAAATTATATGCCGCCCGAAGTGGCTGAAGGCCTGAAAGAAATGGGTGAATGGCGGGGTGAGGAAACACCTTGATCGCCGAAATTGGCCATTTTGCACTCATTATCGCCCTGATGCTGGCCGTGGCCCAGTCTATGGCGCCGCTTTACGGAGCCTGGCGGCGTAATGCGACACTAATGGCCCTCTGTAGCCCGCTAGCCTGGGGCCAGTTCCTGTTGCTGGGCGTCTCATTCCTGTGCCTGACTTATCTTTATGTGGTGTCTGATTTTTCGGTCCAGAATGTCTTCCTGAACTCTCACACGCAAAAGCCGCTGCTCTACAAAGTGTCTGGCGTTTGGGGGAACCATGAAGGATCGATCCTGCTCTGGGCATTAATCCTGGCCTTTTTCGGGGCGGCCGTGGCCATGTTCGGGCGCCGGTTGCCGCAAACCTTCAAGGCGCGGGTGCTGGGCGTGCAGGCATTGATCGGTGTCGGTTTCCTCAGCTTTTCGCTGTTCACATCCAATCCCTTCATCCGATTGAACCCGGCCCCGCTGGAGGGCCAGGGGCTCAACCCGCTGCTACAGGACCCCGGCCTCGCTTTCCACCCGCCCATGCTCTATCTGGGCTATGTGGGCCTCTCCATTGCCTTTTCCTTTGCCATTGCCGCCCTGTTGGAAGGGCGCGTGAATGCCCTGTGGGCGCGCTGGGTGCGACCCTGGACGTTGGCCGCCTGGTGCTTTCTGACAGCGGGGATCGCGCTTGGTTCCTGGTGGGCCTATTACGAACTGGGCTGGGGTGGCTGGTGGTTTTGGGACCCGGTGGAAAATGCCTCGCTCATGCCCTGGTTGGCGGCGACGGCCCTGTTGCACAGTGCCATTGTGGTTGAAAAACGCGAGACGCTGAAAAGCTGGACGGTGCTGCTCGCGATTGTGGCCTTTTCGCTCAGCCTGTTGGGCACATTCATTGTCCGTTCCGGCGTGCTCAATTCCGTGCATGCCTTTGCTAGCGACCCGACACGCGGGGTTTATATTCTGGGCTTCCTCTTCGTTGTTGTTGGTGGCTCCCTGGTGCTCTATGCGGTGCGGGCGTCGACCCTGCAGGCGGGGGGTATGTTCGCCGCAGTCTCTCGTGAAGGCGGGTTGGTCTGGAATAACCTGTTCCTGGCGGCGGCAACAGGCACGGTTCTGTTCGGCACGTTGTTCCCTATGTTGGCAGATGCCTTTGGATACAAAGTCTCGGTGGCCGCGCCCTATTTTAATGCCGTCTTTGTCCCGCTGATGATCCCACTTTTGCTGGTGATGGCTGTTGGCCCCTTCCTGGCATGGAAGCGAGGGAATATTGCGGCACTGCCGGGTCGGATATGGCCTGCGGTTATCCTGTTGCTTGTGGGCCTCGGTTTGGCCATTTGGTGGCAAGGCGCGGCTGCCCCGCTGGAAATTTTGGGGTTGGCGACGGGCATCTGGTTGCTGGCGAGTGTGCTGGTCGAGCTGGCCGGGCGCATAAATCTCTTCCGCACGTCGCTTGGCGGCAGCATGAAGCGGGCGGTGGACCTGCCACGCGGCGCCTGGGGGATGAGCGTCGCCCATGCCGGCATGGGGCTGGTGGTGATCGGTATGGCTGCATCCATCTCGTGGGAGCGGGAAGTCATTTCCCTGAAATATCCGGGCGATAGCAGCACGCTGGGTGCTTATGAGATTACCCTGCAGGATGTCGCGCTCAAGCAGGGGCCGAACTATCGCTACCATGAAGGCACATTTATTGTTCGTCGCGACGGTGCAGTGATTGCCACGCTCTACCCGGAAATTCGCAATTACACCGACCCTGTTACGCAGACGACGGAAGCGGCGATTTATCCGCTCATCTCTGGTGACCTCTATGCGGTGATCGCCGAATCCGGCGCCAATAATATTCCTGGCGAGCCGAAGCGATGGGGCGTGAGGCTCTATCACAAACCGCTGATTGGCTGGATGTGGCTGGGCGCCTTTATGATGTTTGTGGGCGGTGGCCTGTCCCTGTCCGACCGACGGTTGCGCGTCGGCGTGGCGCAAAAGGCCAAACAGGCGGAGGCTTCGGTATGAAGATCAAACCCTATTATATTCTACCCATCGTGGTGTTTATCGGCATGGCCATCTTTTTGTTCGTTGGCCTAGGGTTAAACCCGCGAGAGACGGCCTTCCCGCTCTACGAACAGTCGCCGCCAGATTTTGCGCTTGGGCCATTGCATGAAGAACAGCCTGGCCTGACGGATGAAGATTTGTTGGGCGATAAGACAGTTATCCTCAACTTCTTTGCCAGCTGGTGCGCGCCCTGCCGCGAAGAACATCCTTACCTCATGGCCCTCTCAGAGCGTGATGATATCAGCGTCTATGGCATCGACTATCGGGAAGTCTCGCGGGAAAAAGCCATTGCCTGGCTGTACCGGGACGGCAACCCGTTTGCCCTGATTGGTTATGACCAAGACGCCCGTGTTGTTATGGAATGGGGGCTGGCCGGGGTGCCGGAGACCTTCATTGTGCACAACGGCAAGGTGATCCGGCGCTACCAGGGCCCTCTGAACGTGCCCATCATGCAGCACGACTTGCTGCCTTTGTTGGAGGCGCTTGAAAAATGAAGTGGCTCGCTTTCCTGATGGTGCTTTTTGTTACACCGGCATTTGCTGCCGGGGTGGATGAAGCTGTGCTGCCGGATGCCGCCCAGGAAGACGCCGCGCGCGATATCATGAAAGACCTGCGCTGCCTTGTTTGTCAGAACCAATCGATCGAAGAATCCGATGCCGATATGGCTGCTGACCTGCGCATTGTTGTGCGGGAGCGCGTGGCCGCGGGTGATGATCATCAGGACGTGATGGACTATATGGTCGCACGTTATGGCGACTGGATCCTGATGCGCCCGCCGGTGAATGAACGCACATGGTTACTGTGGGGCATGCCTGTGCTTCTGGTGCTGTTGGGTTTGTTGGCCGCCGGGTTGTTGATGCGGCGACATCTTACCGAGCGCACTGCCGATGCGCCTTTGTCTGCAGACGAGCAGGCGGCGCTGGATACATTGTTGGCCGAGGACAAAGACCAATGATGTGGCTTGGTTTCATAGGGCTATTGCTTGTTGGGCTGGGGCCACTGGTCTGGTGGTTGCTTCGACAGCCCGTTGCGGGTGAGAACGTGAAACCCGAATTGGCTTTCTATCGCCAGCAGTTGGAGCAGGCGGAAGATGATGATGCCCGAGCCGAAGTGGGCCGTCGTATCCTGCGAGCCGATCGGCAAGAGGCAGGTGCCACGGCGTCCATTTTACCCGCCGGGGCCCGTATGGGCTGGCTTGCCGGGCTGGTGCTGCTGATCTCCGTCGGATCTATAGGGATCTATGGCCTTTTGGGTGATGCGTATGCACCAACCGCGCCGCGTGGGTTGCAGAGTTTCGATGAAATTGCACAGGGGGCCAGCCTGCAGCAATTGGTGCCCTACCTGGCGGGGCAAATGCGTCAGAAGCCAGATGACCCAACGGGCTGGGCGCTCTTGGCCAATGCCGCTGAGGGCATTGGTCGATATGACATTGCGGTAAATGCCTATGCAAATCTCGTCCGGTTGAACCCGGACAATGCCGACTTGCTGGCCAGCTGGGCGGAAGCGCACATCGCCCTGGACCAAGGGCTTGTCTCCCCCACCGCGCGGGACATTCTGGCGGAGGCGTTGCGGATCAGGCCGTCATTGCCGCCCGCGCATTATTACCTAGGTCTGTATGACATGCAGCAGGGCCAACCGCAGGCCGCGTTGACGCGCTGGCGGGCTTTGCTGGCAGATGGCCCGGCCGATGCGCCCTGGGTGCCCGTTGTTGAAGCGGCGGTTGAAGCACTTGAGAAAGAGGCGGCCCGGTAGCAGCAATTGCTGACAGCGCAGCACGTCCGTGCCACACTGCGGCCATGGCAGGATTATTCGATCACTTTGAAAATTTCTCGCGCCGGGTGCCCGATGATGACACCCATCAGCGCATGGTTTGTAACGATTGCGGCTGGGTTCATTACGATAACCCGAAGATCATTGTCGGGGCCGTTGTCACCCATGAAGACCGGGTGCTTCTGTGCAAGCGGGCAATTGAGCCACGGCACGGCTATTGGACGCTGCCTGCTGGTTTCCTTGAGGAACATGAAACCACGGAAGACGGTGCGCGGCGGGAGACGATGGAAGAAGCCGGTGCGACAATCGACATCAATGCGCTATTGGCGGTTTACAATGTGCCGCATATCTCGCAAGTGCAGCTGATCTATCGCGCCACGTTGGCAGACCTGCATTTCGAGCCGGGCATGGAAAGCCTGGAGGTCGATCTGTTCAAGTGGGACCAAATCCCCTGGGGTGAGTTGGCCTTTCCCAGTGTTCACTGGGCGCTGAATCAATATGACGAAGTGCGTGACAAGGACGTCTTTGCGCCCTTCACCAATCCTGTATCCGGGCTGTAGCTGCTTAGTATTCCTGCTCGGCCATCCCTATTCAGCAGGCGCTTCCTTGAGGTGGAAGCGCTTCATGCCCCTGATCTGCAGAATCGCGAAGGCCATGGTAATGGGCATAAAACCGATCAGCTTGAAGCTGACCCAGAAGTCTGTTGAGAAATTCCGCCAGATCACTTCGTTCAACGCAGCCATGGCGAGAAAGAACAGGCCCCAGCGTACACTCATGACCAGCCAGCCCTCCTCGCGCATGGGCGGCAGGGCGCTAGCCAGAATGAGCTTGAGCAGTGGTCGTTTGATCATCGCCCCGCCCAGTAGCGCGACGGCAAACAGGCAATAGATCATGGTCGGCTTCATTTTAATGAAGCGGTCATCCTGGAAGTAAAATGTCAGCCCGCCAAAGATGACAATAATAGCCGTCGTCAGCAGCAGATTGGCGGGGATGCGTCGTACCTGGATGAGGCAGACAGCAGCAGCAATGACTGCGGCGACCATGAAGACGCCGGTTGCCCAGTAGATGCCGAGGCTGAAGTAAGAGCCGAAGAACACCATGATGGGGCCCATCTCCACGGCAAACTTGATGCCGGGGGCCAGTTCTTTTTCAGCGCCGTCTTCAGCGGTCATCTTGGATTCCTTCTGTTTACGCTACTCAACACCAGCGATGGAGGCGGCAAATTCCCCTGCGTTAAAGGGCTGCAAATCATCAATCGTTTCGCCCACCCCAATGGCATGAACGGGAATGCCATATTGGTCGGCACAGGCAATCAGCACACCACCGCGGGCGGTGCCGTCCAGCTTGGTCATCACGATACCAGAAATGTTGGCCGCTTTGTGGAATACGTCAACCTGGTTCAAGGCGTTTTGGCCTGTAGTTGCATCCAGCACCAACACGGTGTCGTGCGGGGCTGTGTCGTCGAACTTGCTGATGACACGGATCATCTTGGTCAGCTCTTCCATCAGATGCGTTTTGTTCTGCAGCCGCCCGGCGGTGTCGATCATCAGCACATCGATGTTTTGCTCGCTGGCAGCCTGCAGTGCTTCATAGGCAACAGCGGCAGCATCGTCACCTGCTTCCTTATGAATAACGGGCACCTTGTTGCGCTTACCCCAGACCGTGAGTTGCTCAATGGCAGCAGCGCGGAAGGTATCACCCGCTGCCAGCATGACACTGTGCCCCTGGGTCTGGAACTGGCGGGCCAGCTTGCCAATGGTGGTGGTTTTACCGCTGCCATTGACGCCGACCATTAACAGAACATGGGGTTTATTGCCCGGCTTGATCGTCAGCGGCTTGGCAACGGGCTCCAGCGTGGCGGTGATCTCGCGCGCTATCAGGGCACGGATTTCCTCCGGGGTAATATCCCTGTCGTGGCGTTCTTCGCTCAGCTTGGCCACGAGCCGGGCGGCCATGGGCGCGCCAAAATCTGCCATGATCAGCAAATCTTCCAGATCATCCAGTGTATCGGCGTCCAGTTTCTGCTTGCCGGTGAACAGGCCAGACAGGCCCCTGGACAATTTGGTGGTGCTTTTGGACAGGCCGTCCTTCAGGCGGCCCAGCCAGCTTTTCTTCTCAAGGCTGCTCATTAAATCAGTTGTCCTACCAGCGCGTCGGGGCGGGCCTGTATGAATTCTACATCAACAATACCCGGCTGCGCATCCGCGACGCGGACCGGGGCAAAATGCGGGCAGTGACCAAGGCCAATGCCGTCTTCTGTTTTTTCCACCAGAACAGAGGCTGTCTTACCCACCTGGCTTTCAAAAAAGGCATCGCGGGCGGCTTGCCCTGCGCTGCGCAGGCGCGCGGCGCGTTCACGCCGCACATCGCCGGGCAACTGCTTCATCTTGGCGGCTGGCGTGTCGGGTCGTGCGGAAAAAGGAAAGACATGCAGGAAAGTTAGTCCTGCCTCTTCCACCAGCTTGAGTGTGTTTAGGAACATCTCTTCTGTCTCGGTCGGGAAGCCGGTGATCAGGTCTGCGCCAAAGACAACGTCAGGCCGCGCGGCACGCACCTGCTCGCAGAATTCGATCGAATCTTCGCGCAAATGGCGACGCTTCATGCGCTTGAGGATCATATTGTCGCCCGCCTGCAGGCTCAGGTGGAAGTGCGGCATCATGCGCGGCTCGTGGGCAATAGCCTCGAACAGCGGCTCATCGACCTCGACCGAATCGATGGACGACAAGCGCAGGCGCGGCAGATCGGGAACTTGCTGCAAAAGTTTCTGGCACAGAGAACCGAGCGTCATGTTGCCGGGCAGGTCCTGCCCATAGGCGGTGATATCGACACCGGTGAGCACGACTTCTTCATACCCATTGCCGACGAGCTTCTTCACCTGCTCGACAACCGCACCCACGGGCACGCTGCGGGAAGGCCCACGGGCGAAGGGAATAATGCAGAAGGTGCAGCGATGGTCGCAGCCATTCTGGATCTCTACAAAGGCACGGCTGCGCTCGACAAAGCCTTCAACCATATGGCCGGCAGTTTCCTGCACGGTGGCAATGTCGTTTACCTTCACGCGTTCTTCATCACCCAGGCCGAAGGCATAGGCGCTGGTCTGCAGCTTTTCTTCATTGCCCAGCACGAGCGACACTTCAGGCATATCGGCGAATTGGCCGGGGTTCAGCTGGGCTGCGCAGCCGCCCACAACAACGGGTGTGTCGGGGTTCTGCCGGTGGGCGCGGCGGATGGCCTGGCGCGCCTGGCGCACGGCCTCATTCGTGACTGCACAAGTGTTGACGATGATGGCATCATCCAGCCCGGCATCGGCGGCGCGGTTGGCCATGACTTCCGACTCAAGCGTATTGAGCCGGCAGCCGAAGGTGATCATCTGTGGGCGGGTCATAATGCCACCTGCCCATGGAATGAGGTGGCAACAGGCCCGGTCATGATGATGTGATCGTTGTCGTCCCAGTGCAGCTGCAGATCACCGCCATCCAGCCGAATGGTGGCCGCGCGCTCAACAAGGCCGCGCCGGCTGGCAGCAACCATTGTGGCGCAGGCGCCTGTGCCACAGGCGCGGGTAATGCCGACGCCCCGTTCCCAGACACGCATACGGATCAGCCCCGGTTCAATAAGGCTGGCAAATTCTACATTGGTGCGTTCGGGAAAGAAGGTATCTGTTTCAATCTTCGGGCCAATGCGCGCAACATCCACCGCTTCTGCATCTTTAACGAAGAAGACTGCATGCGGGTTGCCGACATTGACCAGGCCGGGGCCAACATGGCCGGCATGGCTATAGGTGGCCGTCACCGTGTCTGTTTCACGCGCAACGGGAATGGCCTGCCAATCCAGCTGGGGTGTACCCATGTCGACGGAGATCACGTTGGGGTCGTCGGTCGGGGTGCAGACCAGCACACCTGCATTGGTGTTAACGCGCGCCTCGCCCGCACCGGTTTCGGCCAGCAGCAGCGCACCCACGCAGCGGGTCGCGTTGCCGCAGGCATCCACTTCTTCACCATCGGCATTCTGGATGCGCATAAAGGTGTCGTTCTTGATGTCGGGCAGCAGGGTGATCAGCTGGTCACAGCCAATGCCTGTCTTGCGGTCAGCAAGCGCGCGGACCTGCGCATCTTCAAGGCGCAGGGGTGCCTGCCGGCAGTCAAAGACAATGAAGTCATTGCTCAGGCCGTGCATCTTGATGAAGTCGCGCATGGTGCCCTGTTGTGTCATGGGCGCCTTATATGGCTGCCCAAGGCCCAAACTCAAGGGAAAACGCGCCTTTAGGTGCTGTGTGAATTACCCGAAAACAAGCGGCAAAAGCGTGGCAGCAAACAGGGTGATGACACCAATTACAGCCAGGTTGATCCAGAACCCCGCTTTGACCATGTCGGGGATCGTCAGATAGCCAGACCCAAAGACAATGGCATTGGGCGGTGTGGCAACCGGTAGCATAAAGGCGCAGCTGGCGGCCATGGCTGCCGGGGCTGCCAGCAGGATCGGGTCAACACCGATGCCAATAGCCAGCGCGCCAATGACGGGCACAAAGGCCGTGGTGGTGGCGGCGTTTGATGTCAGTTCCGTCAGGAAAACGATAACGGCAGCGATAACAGCAATGAGGGCGATCATCGGCCAGGTACCCAAAACGGCGAGGCTTTCACTGATCCAGATTGCCAGGCCGCTTTCTGCCATGGCGGCTGCCAGGCTCAGCCCGCCGCCAAATAGAACGATCAGCCCCCAGGGCACCCGGCTGGTGGCCGACCAGTCCATCAACCGATGGCGGCCGTCTTCTTCGTCTCCATCGCCAGAGGGGATCAGGAAAAGCAAAAGCGTACCAAAAATGGCGATCCCTGCGTCAGAAGCATTGTTCAGAAAGGCCACAAGAGGACTGTCTGCTGCCAGGCTGGGTGCCAAGAATTCTTTGGCCAGGCCGCGCCCCACCCACATCAGCGCGACGAGGGCGGCCACGCAGGCGACGCGAATCTCCGGCACAGAAATTGTGCCCAGTTGGGTGCGCTCTTCTTCTATATGGGCGGTAGCCTCTTCGCTTTCCCCCAGATCAAACGGATGAACGACGCGGGTCAGCATCCACCAGACCAGCGGCAGGGTGACGACCACAAAGGGCAGCCCCAGCAGCACCCAGCGGGCCATGCTGATCTCAATTTCAAACAGTTCGCGCAAAATAGACGCCATGGCCAGATTGGTCGGCGTGCCGATGAGTGTACCAACCCCGCCCACACTAGCGGCATAGGCAATGCCCAGCATCAGGCAGATCGCAAAAGCGCGGTGATGTTTGGCCTTGTCGGGGTCGCTGCGGTCAGCCTCCACCATCAGAATGGCCGCAACAGATGTGCCAATAGGCATCATCATCATGGTGGTGGCAGTGTTTGATATCCACATGCTCAACAGTGCTGTGGCGACCATGAATCCCAGCACAATGGCCTGGGGGTGCGAGCCAACAAAGCTGATAACACCCAGGGCAATGCGTCGGTGCAGGTTCCAGCGCTCCATGGCAATGGCGACCATGAAGCCGCCCAGGAACAGGAAAATCAGTGGGTTGGCATAGGGGTTGGTGGCGGCCTTAATGGGCACCACACCCAAAATGGGAAACAGGACAATCGGCACCAATGAGGTCGCGGCAATGGGCAGGGCTTCGGTGGCCCACCAACATGCCATCAGCAGGGCAACACCGGCGGTGAGCCACGCTTCACGGGTCATGCCGGCGGGTGGCTCCGTGAACAGGGCGAACACAAGCACGGCCAGGCCCAAGAAAAGGCCAATGGTCTTTGATGTGCTCATGAAACTCTCCGCCCGGTCTTCAATTTGGCTGAATGATAGGGCTGCGGGTGCAGAAAGCCAGTCTTTGTTGGCGCTAGGCCCAATAGGGCCGGAATACGAATAGAAGAACGCTGTAGAAGCCATGCATCACGATGGTTAGCAAGATGCTGCCATGGCGTTCTCGGGCGTAACCCAGCAAGAGCCCAAACAGGAGGACACCTAACATGGCCCCGATATTGGTATTCAAGTGCATGCCGGCCCACCAGATGGCAGGCAAAATAATGGCACCCTGTGTGCCCATGCTGCTGTTTTTGAGACCTTCAAAGATAAAGCCCCGAAACAGCAACTCTTCCCACATCGGCGCGATGACAGCGCGTGCCATAATCAGCAGGAAACCGACCTCCAGGGCGTCGAGCGGGTTTGCGCCTTCAACTTCCTGATTGCCGCCAAACAGGGCGATCAACACCATGCCCGCGACGGCGCAGGCAATTGTTGCGCTTAGCCAGGGCACGAGCGTGGACAATGAAAAAGGCCGTAGCCCCAGATAGTCATCTGTCTTGTCGCCCTGGCGCACCTTGACCAGGTAATAGATGAGTACACAGCCAACCAGGCTTGTCAGGCAGAGCAGCCGGAGAATGAACTGGGCGGCTTCTGGTGAATAGACCTCCGTGGCGATGCCTGCCAGGTCGGCGACATCTGTCCCGACGGCCAAATAGAGAATGCTGATCAGCCAGAACCCGATGAAGGATGAGGCCAACAATGCCAGCACGCCAAAGCCGATGGTGGCCCAGGGGCCAAAAGGGACAGGGGTGCCGTGTACAGGGTGCTGGGACATGATCTGGTTATTCTAGCAGGTTGGGGAGCATTTGGGTGGCTTTGTGTAACAGAAGGGCCACGCGTTCGCCAGCCGGTCTGCGGATTGCCGCAATAGCGCTTGACACAGGCAGCCTCGGGGCATAGGTTCCGCGCCGTTCAAGGAAAGCACGGCTTTTCGTGTCCTAGGATACACACCCGTCAGCGAGGATTCGCCCACGGGTGCTTTTGGCGTATGGAAGATGTTTGACAGTTTATCAGACCGCTTAGGCGGGATATTCGACAAGCTAAAAGGGCGCGGCGTTCTGAATGAAGCCGACGTCTCCGCCGCTATGCGTGAAGTACGCGTGGCGCTGCTGGAAGCTGATGTCGCGCTCCCCGTCGTCAAAAGCTTTATCGACAAGGTCAAGAACCGCGCTGTTGGTGAGGAAGTCACCAAGTCTGTTACCCCGGGTCAGATGGTCATCAAGATCGTTAATGACGAACTGACCGCCATGCTGGGGGGTGAGACGGCAGAGCTGAACCTGGCTGCTGTGCCGCCTGTGCCATACCTGATGGTGGGCTTGCAGGGTTCAGGTAAAACGACCTCGACGGCCAAGATCGCCAAGTTCCTGCAGGACAAGCACAAGAAGAAAGTGCTGATGGCCTCGCTCGACGTGCGTCGCCCGGCCGCTCAGGAACAGCTCAAGCTGCTGGGTGAACAGGCCGAGGTAGCGACCCTGCCGATCATTGAAGGGCAAATGCCCGTTGATATTGCCAAGCGCGCCCTGCAGGCCGCCAAGCTGGGCGGGCATGATGTTGTCATGCTTGATACCGCCGGTCGCCTGCATGTTGAAGAAGCGCTGATGGCTGAGTTGGAAGCCGTGCGGGCTGTTACCAACCCGGTTGAAACCCTGCTGGTAGCCGACTCACTGACCGGCCAGGATGCCGTGAATGTCGCCACCCAGTTTAACGAACGCTTTTCGCTGACCGGTATTGTCCTGACCCGAATGGACGGCGACGCCCGTGGTGGTGCGGCGCTTTCAATGTGCTCGGTCACGGGTTGCCCGATCAAGCTGGTGGGTACCGGCGAGCGGATTCAGGACCTGGATGCTTTCCACCCCGAGCGGGTGGCCTCGCGCATCCTGGGTATGGGCGACATTGTTTCGCTGGTGGAAAAAGCCGGCGAGATGGTCGAGGCCGAAGATGCCGAAAAGATGGTCAAGCGCCTCAAGAAGGGGCTCTTTACCCTTGAAGATTACCAGAACCAGCTGGCGCAGATGCGCAAGATGGGTGGCATGGGCGGCGTGCTGGGCATGCTGCCGGGTGTCGGCAAAATGAAGAAGGCGCTGGATGCCGCGAATGTCGATGAATCGATCTTCGTGCGTCAGAACGCCATTATCAGTTCCATGACCCCTGAAGAGCGGGTCAAAACCAAACTTATTGGCGCGTCGCGGAAGAAAAGGATCGCGGCAGGTTCCGGCACCTCGGTGCAGGAGGTCAATAAACTTCTCAAGCAGCACCAGCAAATGGCGCAGATGATGAAGCGCCTGAGCAAGGGCGGGAAAAAGGGTGCACCCCAGCTTCCCCCCGGCTTTGAAGGACTGCTTGGATAATGCACACGCACTAAACAGAGGATAGAACCTAAATGGCGTTGAAAATCAGACTGGCTCGTGGTGGCGCGAAGAAGCGTCCCTACTACCGTATCGTTGTCGCTGACTCTCGCAGCCCGCGTGATGGCAAGTTCATTGAACGTCTTGGCCATTACAACCCGCTGCTGCCGAAGGATCACGAAAACCGCATCAAGCTTGAAGCGGAACGGATTCAGTATTGGCTGGGCGTTGGCGCAACACCGAGCGATCGCGTTGCACGCTTCCTGGGTGAAGCCGAAATCATTCCGATGCCGGCCCAGAAGAATAACCCGATCAAGGGTCAGCCGGGTCAGAAGGCCCGCGAACGTGCTGAAGAAGCCGCTGCGGCTGCTGCTGAAGCTTCGGCTCCTGCTGAAGAACCTGCAGAAGAGCCCGCCGAAGAAGCGGCTGAAGAATAGGCCTGGCTGTGGCGTCCCTCCCGGAAGGGCAGTTTATCTGTCTGGGAGTTGTCTCAGGGGCTATCGGTATTCGGGGTGAGTTGCGAATCCGCACCTTCACTGAAACACCGCTGGCACTTGCAGATTACGGACCGCTCACCGGCAACCCGGATGGCAAAACCTATGTGCCAAAGCGGGTTCGTGAGGTGAAAGGTGGTCTGGGTGTCTTCATGGAAGGCATTACAGACCGCAACGCGGCCGAGGAACTCAAAGGGCTGGAGCTGGGCATTGCCCGCGCCGCCCTGGGCGACGCAGGAGATGAGGATGATTTCTTCCTTGTCGACCTGATCGGCCTTTCGGTTCAGGACGAAGCTGGCCAGCCCCTGGGCACCGTTAAATGGGTGCACAATTTTGGGGCAGGCGATGTGCTGGAGCTGCAGCTTTCAGCACAGAAGAAGACAGAACTGGTGCCCTTTAGCAAAGAGGCGGTGCCAGAGGTGAAAGTGAAGGAAGGATACCTGGTTGTGCGGCCATCCGCCTGGCAGGTAGCCGACGAGGAGAAAGAAGGAGAAGGCGAATAAGCGAATCCGTCCAATGGACTGCAAGGGTGCTGACCCTGTTCCCGGACATGTTTCCCGGCTCGCTTGGCCAATCATTGGCGGGCAAGGCGCTGGAACGGAACATCTGGTCTCTCGAGGTCACGGATCTCAAGACTTTTGGCCTGGGCAAGCACCGCACCGTTGATGATACGCCGACCGGTGGTGGCCCTGGCATGGTCATGCGGCCCGACGTTCTGGCAAGTGCCATTGATGCAGTTCATATCGGCGACGCTGAAAAGCAACCGCTCATCTACCTTTCGCCGCGCGGCGAGGTGCTGAACCAGGCACTGGTGCATGAGCTGAAAGACGCAGGGGGTGCAACCCTGCTCTGTGGTCGCTTTGAGGGGGTTGACGAACGGGTGCTGGAAGCCCGCAATGTGCGGGAGGTCAGTATCGGGGACTATGTTCTCTCAGGCGGCGAGCCTGCAGCACTGGTCCTGATGGATGCCATTATTCGACTGTTGCCGGGTGTGATTGGAGACGCGGCAACGCTGGAGAGTGAAAGTTTTGAGTCTGGGCTGTTGGAATATCCCCAATATACCAGGCCGCAGGAATGGGAAGGGCGCATGGTGCCAGATGTGCTTCTTTCGGGCCACCACGGTGAAATAGACGGGTGGCGCAGACGACAGGCAGAGGATATAACCCGGGCGCGGCGGCCAGATCTCTGGAAGCGCTACAACGCCCAAGACGAAGATGAGTGATGGTTCAGGAAACTGAACAGTCTTGGAAATCAGGCGCAAGCCTGGAAAGCGACGGCCAGAATGGCCGCTGTAATGTGAAGGAAAGAACGATGAATATCATTGACGAGATCAATCAGGAGCAGATTGACAAGCTCACCGACGGCAAGACCATCCCGGAATTTGCTGCCGGCGATACGATCAAGGTGAATGTTCGGGTAGTTGAAGGTACGCGTGAACGTATCCAGGCATTTGAAGGCGTCTGCATCGCTCGCAAGAATGATGGCCTGGACTCCTCATTCACGCTACGCAAAATCTCTTATGGTGAAGGCGTAGAGCGCGTATTCCCGCTTTATTCCCCGCGTCTGGACAGCATTGAAGTTGTACGCCGTGGCCGCGTGCGCCGGTCCAAGCTGTACTATCTGCGTGGTCGTCGCGGTAAGTCTGCCCGTATTGCTGAAAAGCAGGACTTCAACCGCAAGGCCAAGGGTGCTCAGGCTACCCCGGCTGCTGTTGAAGCCCCCGCAGAAGCTGCTTCTGAAGAATAGTTCGACCCTGGAGACTGCTTGATGAGCGACCCTCGTACGCTTTACGACAAGGTATTCGATGCGCATCTCGTTGATGTGCAGGATGATGGCACCTGTGTGCTTTATATTGACCGTCACCTCATTCATGAAGTGACGAGCCCCCAGGCCTTTGAAGGCCTGCGGATCAATAACCGCACCGTGCGCCGCCCCGAAGCAACCCTTGCTGTGCCCGATCACAATGTCCCGACGTCCAATCGGGACCAGGCGATCGAAAACGAGGAATCGCGCATTCAGATCGAGACTCTGGCCAAGAACTGCGAAGACTTTGGCGTGCCCCACATCTCCATGAACGATATCCGCCAGGGTATTGTGCATGTGGTCGGCCCCGAACAGGGCCTGACCCAGCCGGGCATGACTATTGTGTGCGGCGACAGCCACACGGCAACGCATGGTGCCTTTGGCGCTTTGGCTTTCGGTATTGGTACGTCGGAAGTAGAGCATGTGCTCTCAACCCAGACGCTGTTGCAGAAGCGCTCCAAGAACCTGCGGGTAAATGTTGAAGGCGATCTGCCCCTGGGCGTGACCGCCAAGGACGTAGTGCTGGCCATTATTGGCGAACTGGGTACCGCTGGCGGCACGGGTTATGTGATTGAGTTTGCAGGCTCGACCATTCGTGACCTGACCATGGAGGGCCGCATGACGGTCTGTAACATGGCTATTGAAGCCGGCGCGCGCGCCGGGCTGATTGCCCCTGACCAGAAGACCTTTGACTTCGTCAAGGGGCGGCCCATGTCGCCCAAGGGTGCGCAGTGGGATATGGCTGTGGAGTATTGGTCATCCTTCTTCACCGATGAAGGCGCGACCTTCGACAAGGAAATAACCCTTCAGGCGGCCGACATCGAACCACAGGTAACCTGGGGCACTAGCCCGGAAGATGTGCTGCCGATCACGGGTACGATCCCGAGTGCAGAAGATGCCGGAGACGAAGCGCGCCAGAATGCAACGGCCCGCTCGCTTGACTATATGGGCCTGACGGGTGGCACTGCGCTGCAGGATGTGCAGATCGACCGCGTATTCGTTGGTTCATGCACCAATGGCCGAATTGAAGACATCCGCGCCGTGGCCGCTATTGCCAAGGGCCGCAAGGTCGCAAGCCACGTCAATGCCATGGTTGTGCCTGGTTCTGGGCTCGTCAAGGAAATGGCGGAAGCCGAAGGGCTCGACAAAGTACTCGTTGAAGCCGGTTTTGACTGGCGTGACCCGGGCTGCTCCATGTGCCTGGCCATGAACGAAGACAAGTTGACCGACGGCGAACGCTGCGCGTCAACGTCGAACCGTAACTTTGAAGGCCGCCAGGGCAAGGGTGGGCGTACCCATCTTGTTAGCCCGGCTATGGCGGCGGCTGCCGCCATTGCGGGTCATCTCGCAGATGTGCGCGACTTTCAGGATTAGGGAGAGCGATAATGGATAAGTTTACCAAGCTCACCGGTGTTGCAGCCCCGCTGCCCGACATTAATGTCGATACGGACAAGATCATCCCCGCTGACTATCTCAAGACCATCAAGCGGACGGGTCTGGGCGTCGCGCTGTTCAGCGAAATGCGTTACAATGACGACGGTTCCGAGAAGCCAGATTTCGTGCTGAACCAGCCTGCTTACCGTGAATCGCAGATCCTCGTTGCCGGTGAAAATTTCGGCTGTGGTTCGTCGCGCGAACACGCGCCCTGGGCGATTTTGGACTTTGGCATTCGCTGCATCATTTCCACCAGTTTTGCAGACATCTTCTTCAATAACTGCTTCAAGAACGGCATTTTGCCGATCGTCTTGCCGCAGGAAGATGTCGACAAATTGATGGACGACGCTGGCCGTGGCGCCAATGCAGTCATGTCGATCGACTTGGAAAATCAGGAAATCACAGGCCCCGATGGCGGTACGATCCCGTTTGATGTGGATGCGTTCCGCAAGCATTGCCTGCTCAATGGCCTCGACGATATTTCGCTGACGCTGCAGCAGGACGACAAAATCAGCGCCTATGAGGCAGCACAGTCTGCCAATCAGCCCTGGCTGTAAAACGCCAAACAAAGGAAAAGAATAATGGCTGACGCAATTAACCTTCTTGTTTTGCCCGGCGACGGCATTGGTGACGAAGCCATAGCGCAGGTGCGCCGTATTATCGACTGGGTCGGTAACCAGCGCGGCATCAACTTCAATGTTGAAGAAGACCTCGTCGGTGGCTGCGCCATCGACGCACACGGCACTTCGCTGACCGACGACTGTATGGACAAGGCCCTGGCGGCAGATGCTGTGCTGCTCGGCGCTGTGGGTGGCCCGAAATGGGACAATGTTCCCTTCGACATTCGGCCGGAAGCTGGCCTGCTTCGCCTGCGCAAGGAGATGGAATTGTTTGCCAATCTGCGCCCGGCCATGTGCTTTGACGCGCTGGTGGACGCCTCTTCCCTGAAGCCGGAACTGGTCTCTGGCCTCGATATCATGATCGTGCGCGAGCTGACAGGTGGCGTTTACTTTGGTGAGCCGCGCGGCATCACCGAGCTGCCCGACGGCCAGCGCCAGGGTGTGAACACGCAGGTTTATACGACGGAAGAAATTCGTCGTGTTGTCCGCGTGGCCTTCGACATTGCCAAGCAGCGCGACGGCAAGGTGACATCCTGCGAAAAAGCCAATGTGATGGAAAGCGGCATTCTTTGGCGCGAAGAAACCAATTGGGTGCACGATAATGAAGCAGAATATGCGGAGATCGAGCTGTCACACATGTATGCCGACAATGCTGCCATGCAGCTGGTGCGCATGCCCAAGCAGTTCGACGTGATGGTCACCGATAATCTGTTCGGTGATATCCTGTCGGATGCAGCAGCCATGCTGACAGGCTCACTGGGCATGTTGCCATCCGCGTCGCTGGGTGCTGCCGTTGATGGTGGCCGCCCCAAGGCAATGTATGAACCGGTCCATGGTAGTGCACCGGATATTGCTGGTCAGGATTTGGCAAACCCAATCGCCTCAGTCCTTAGCTTTGCCATGGCACTGCGTTATTCCTTCGACCTTGGTGAAGAAGCCGACATGGTTGAAAAGGCTATCGAGAATGTGCTCGCTGCTGGTTACCGTACTGGTGACATCATGCAGCCGGGCATGACACAGACAGGCACAACAGGGATGGGTGATGCCATCCTCGCTGAACTGGACAAGCTTGCTGCCTGACGGAGTTTAAAATGGGTTACAATGTTGCTGTCGTTGGTGCCACCGGTGTTGTGGGCCGCGAAATGCTGCAAATTCTGGAGGAACGCCAGTTCCCCGTTGATAATGTCTACGCCCTGGCGTCCCGCCGGTCGCAAGGGCGCGAGGTTTCTTTCGGCGACAATAAGGTGCTGAAGGTTTCTGCTGTTGAGAATCACGATTTCTCCAACACAGACATTGCCCTGTTCGCTGCCGGTTCTGGTGCGGCCAAGGAATATGGGCCGATTGCTGCTGCTGCTGGCTGTACGGTGATCGATAATTCCTCGTTCTATCGCATGGACCCGGACGTGCCTTTGATCGTGCCGGAAGTAAACCCGGATGCAATTGACGGCTATACCAAGAAGAACATCATCGCCAACCCCAATTGCTCGACCGCCCAGATGGTCGTGGCGCTTAAGCCGCTACATGATCTGGGCACGATTAAGCGGGTGGTTGTATCGACCTACCAGTCGGTTTCCGGTGCGGGTAACGAAGCCATGGACGAGCTGTTCACCCAGACCCGTGCCATCTTCGTGAATGACGACATCAAGACCGAGAACTTCACCAAGCAGATCGCCTTTAACGTGATCCCGCATATTGATGTGTTCATGGATGACGGCTCCACCAAGGAAGAGTGGAAGATGGTCGCTGAGACGCAAAAGATCCTCGACCCCAATATCGAGCTGACCGCCACCTGTGTGCGCGTGCCGGTCTTTGTGGGCCACTCTGAGGCCATCAATATCGAGTTTGAAGAGCCGGTTGATGAAAAGCGTGCTCGTGAAGTGCTGCGCGAATCACCGGGCCTGATGGTCGTCGACAAGCGTGAAGACGCTGGTTACATCACCCCGCTGGAATGCGTCGGTGACTTTGCCACCTTCATCAGCCGTATCCGCAAGGACCCAACGGTTGAAAACGGCCTGAACATCTGGTGCGTGTCTGACAATCTGCGCAAGGGTGCTGCCCTCAATGCGGTGCAGATTGCCGAACTACTCGGTCGCCGGCACCTCAAAAAGGCATCATAAAACATATTCAAGGAGTAGAGCCTATGGCCGCCACTTTCCGTCCCCGTCGTTCCGTCTTGTACATGCCTGGCTCCAACGCACGGGCGCAGGAAAAGGCCAAGGGCCTGCCCGCAGATGCGATCATCCTCGACCTTGAAGATGCGGTCGCGCCAGACGCCAAGGCAGAAGCCCGCACTCTGGTGTGTGAGACGGTCAAGAATGGTGGCTACGGCGCGCGCGAGCTAATCATCCGCTGTAATGGCCTCGACACCCCCTGGGGCGCGGAAGACATCAAGGCAGCCGTTGCCGCCGGGCCAGATGCTATCCTGCTGCCCAAGATCGAATCTGCCGACATGGTCCGCGAGATTGAAGAGCATATGGTTGCCGCTGGCGCGCCCGATGACATGGCCCTGTGGTGCATGATGGAAACGCCCAAGGGCATTCTGAATGTGGAAGAAGTGGCCTCTGCCTCACCGCGCATTGCCTGTTTGGTGATGGGTACGTCCGACCTCGTCAAAGACGTCCATGCCCGCCACACGCCAGACCGCCTGCCCATGCTGTACAGCCTGTCTGTCTGCATTCTGGCGGCGCGTGCCAATGGCCTGGCCGTGCTGGACGGTGTGTATCTCGGCATCAAGGACCCCGAAGGCTACCATGCCATTTGCGTACAGGGCATGGAGCTGGGTTTTGACGGCAAAACGCTGATCCACCCAACGCAGGTAGAACCTGCCAATGAGGTCTTTGGCCCCACGGCTGATGAAATTGATCATTCCCGCCGCGTGATCGTGGCGTTTGCCGAGGCGGAAGCCGAAGGTAAGGGCGTTGTGGTTGTCGACGGTGCGCTGGTGGAAAACCTGCATGTTGAAAACGCTCAGCGCATTGTTGCCATGGCTGATGCCATTGCTGAAATGGAAGCTGTAAACGCTTAAATAGCGTCGTTCATACTTCGATACGATTGTTCGACAAGCGCACAACTACTCAGCACGAACGACTTTGATTTCCGTTCACCCTGAGTGGCCTCTGCGTTAGCAGAGGGTGTATCGAAGGGTAAAACGGAAATCGGATGAGAGAGAATCATGACCAAAACCGTCGCCGGTAATTATTTCGAAGACTTCACCCTCGGCCAGCAGATTGCGCACGCCACGCCGCGTACCGTCACGGAAGGTGATGTGGCCGCCTATAACGCGCTTTATGGCAGCCGCTTTGCCATGAACAGCGCCGACACTTTTGCGATGGATAGCGGCCTGCCCTGTGCGCCGCTCGATGACGTCCTGACCTTTCACTTTGTCTTTGGCAAAACGGTGCCGGACGTGTCGCTCAACGCGGTGGCGAATCTTGGCTATGCCGATGTGCAGTTCAAGGCGCGGGTTTACCCTGGCGACACGATTACGGCAATATCAGAAGTCATCGGCCTGAAGGAAAATTCCAACGGCAAGACGGGCGTTGTCTATGTGCGCTCTGTTGGTCTTAACCAGGATGGAGAAGAAGTCCTGAACTATGTTCGCTGGGTCATGGTGAACAAGAAAAACTTCGATGCCCCCGCGCCTGAAGCCGTCGTCCCCGACCTGCCGGAAAGCGTTGCTGTAGCAGACCTGACAATCCCTCTTGGGCTGGACCTGTCGGCCTATAACCGGGTGCTGGCGGGTTCCCAACATGTGTGGGGTGACTACTACGTCGGCGAGAAGATCGACCATGTTGATGGCATCACCATGGAAGAAGCCGAACACATGATGGCCACCCGCCTGTACCAGAACACAGCCCGGGTGCACTTCAACCAGATCATGCAGGCGGACAGCCGCTTCGGTCGCCGCCTGATTTATGGCGGTCATATCATCTCACTGGCGCGCGCCATCAGCTTTAACGGGCTGGGCAATGCCTGTTTTGTCGCCGCCATCAATGGCGGGGCACACGTCGCCCCGAGCTTTGGCGGCGATACGATCTTTGCCTGGTCAGAAGTGCTGGACAAAGCGGACGTACCTGGCAGGGACGATCTGGGTGCGCTGCGCATTCGCACCATTGGCACCAAAAACCAGCCTTGTGCCGAGTTCCCCGATAAGGGCGAAGACGGCAAGCGCGACCCAGCCGTGGTGCTCGACCTCGACTATTGGGTGCTGATGCCGAAATAGGCGTCGTTCCTATTCCCTCATATATGAATTAGGCTCTTCCACTGGAAAATGGGGAGGGCTAATGATTCGCGGTAGTTGCTTTTGTGGGGCGGTATCGTTCCAATTTTCTGGGGAGATGACGCCTATCCAATTCTGCCATGCGGAACGATGCCGCAAGTCCACCGGTGCGGCCATGGCGGCAGAGGCGTTGGCCCCGGTCGACGGGTTTGAGTGGGTTTCCGGCGAAGACAATCTGACCCATTGTGAGGCGCCCTTGCTGGGCGCGCCGCCAGCCTATCGCAAGTCATTCTGTTCCACATGCGGGTCGCCCATGCCGTCGCAGATCGATGGGCTGCCCTTTATGTTCATCAGTCCCGGTGTGCTGGATGATGACCCTAGCTCTCGCCCCATGCGTCATGCCTTTGTTGGCCAGAAGGCCTGCTGGCATGAAATTGTCGATGAACTGCCCCAGCATGAAGGTTTGCCGGGTGGGCCCAATGTGAATACGCTGAAGGATGAGAGGGAAATAACCCGCCGGTAACATCTGTTTGCCGGGGTTTCCCCCTAGAAAACGCCAAGAAAAAGGCGCTTACGCGTTGACCTGAAAACGCGCGGCACTATGATGAGTGCCACCAAAATTGACATCTCTTTGGAGTCTGTTCATGGCGCAAGCGAAACGTCCTGTCTCGCCGCATCTGCAAGTTTATCGCTGGTCGGTAACCATGGCCTCATCGATTCTGCACCGGGCATCCGGTGTAGTCCTTGGTGTGGGCACCATAGCTTTGGCGTGGTGGCTTATTGCCGCAGCCACAAGCGACGAAGCCTATCAACTGGTCCAGGCCTGCCTCGGCAGTGTTGTGGGTCGGCTGGTGATGCTCGGCTTTGTCTGGTCGCTCGTCTATCACATGATGAATGGTGTTCGTCACCTTGTCTGGGATATGGGCTATGGGTTCGAGCTGAAAACCGCCCAGTTCAGTGGCTGGCTGGTCTTTATTGCCTCCTTCCTGTCCACGGCGGCCATTGCGGTCACCATGCTGGTCATGCGGGGGTCACTCTGATGCGTACACCGATTTCAAAAGTTCGCGGCCAGGGTTCTGCCAAAAACGGCACGCACCACTTCTGGGTACAGCGTGTTACCGCGGTGGCGCTCATTCCGCTATGCATGTGGTTCCTGTGCGCCCTGATGTTCCATATGGGTAATGACCGTGCAGAGGTGCTGGCCTGGTTGTCGCAGCCGCTGGTTGCCATCCTGTTTATCCTGCTGATCATGTCGGGCCTCTATCACCTGAAGCTCGGTCTGCAGGTGGTGATCGAAGATTACGTCAATGGCGAAGGCTGTAAGCTGTTTAGCCAGCTGGCCGTTACGCTGGGTTGCTCGGTTATTGCCGTGGCGTCCCTGTTCGCCGTTCTGAAAATTGCACTCTAAAAAGTAGAAGTGGGAGGCTAGGCCACATGAGCCAGGCATATCCAATTACTGACCATACCTATGACGTTGTTGTTGTTGGCGCCGGCGGCTCCGGCCTGCGCGCCACCATGGGTATGGCTGAACAGGGCCTCAAGACGGCCTGTTTGACCAAGGTTTTCCCCACCCGTTCGCACACCGTTGCGGCCCAGGGCGGCATTGCAGCCTCGCTTGGCAATATGGGTGAAGACAATTGGCAATGGCACATGTTCGATACCGTAAAAGGGTCTGACTGGCTGGGTGACCAGGACGCCATTGAATATATGGTGCGTGAAGCCCCGGCAGCTGTGTATGAGCTGGAACATTACGGTGTGCCGTTCTCGCGTACCGAAGAAGGCCGCATCTACCAGCGTGCCTTTGGTGGCATGACCACCGAATTTGGTGAAGGCCCGCCCGCCCAGCGTACCTGTGCTGCGGCTGACCGTACCGGCCACGCCATGCTGCACAGCCTGTATCAGCAGTCGCTGAAATATGATGCCGAATTCTTTATCGAATTCTTCGCGCTTGACCTGATCATGGTCGATGGCGAATGCAAGGGCGTCATGGCCATGGATATGGCCACCGGCGAAATTCACCGCTACCGCGCCAACATGGTGGTGCTGGCAACGGGTGGTTATGGCCGTGCCTACTTCTCTTGTACGTCTGCCCACACCTGTACGGGTGACGGCGGCGGCATGGTGCTGCGCGCTGGCCTGGCCATGCAGGATATGGAATTCGTTCAGTTCCACCCGACCGGCATTTACGGCTCTGGCTGCCTGATTACAGAAGGTGCCCGTGGTGAAGGTGGTTACCTCGTCAATAGCGAGGGTGAACGCTTCATGGAACGTTATGCGCCACATGCGAAAGACCTTGCCAGCCGCGATGTAGTCAGTCGTTCCATTGCCATTGAAGTGCGTGAGGGCAGGGGCTGCGGCCCGAACAAAG
>JAURPT010000004.1 GCA_030836535.1 Alphaproteobacteria bacterium | reverse complement strand
ACGTGTACTGGCAGACCGGGTGCACGGGGCCGGGGCAAAGCTTTGCGGCCAGATGACCCATGCCGGTGGCTTTACCAAGAACCGCAACCTCAGCCGCAAACGCCCGCTGGGGCCCAGCCGGGGCTTCAACAAATATGGCGCCGCCCAGGGGTTGGTGTTCTGTGATGCTATGAGTACACAGGATATGGATGACCTCGTGCAGGCCTATGGGGTCTCGGCGCAGCTGATGGCGGAGATCGGCTTTGATGCGCTGGAGATTCATTTCGGCCATGGCTATGCCCTGTCGCAATTCATCAACCCGCACACCAACAGGCGGACGGATGATTATGGCGGGTCGCTTGAAAACCGCATGCGCCTGCCACTACGGGTGCTCGAGGCCGTCAAGCAGGCGGTGGACCTGCCGGTGCTGGGTAAAATCTCGGTCGATCTGGGGGATGGCCGCGGGCCAGATGAAGGCATCGCAATTGCCAAGATGCTCGATGCTGCGGGCATCGATGCGCTGGTCACATCCGGCGGGTCGTCGTCGGGCAACCCGATGATGCTGTTTCATGGCGACAGTATTGCCGGGCCGCTGTTAAAGGCTGAGCCTAACCCGATGATGCGCCTGGCCATGCGGGTCGCCAGCCCGTTCATGTTCAAGGACTACCCCTATAAGCCGCTCTATTTTCGGGGCAATGCCCGGCGCGTGCGCGACGCGGTTGGCTGCGCGGTGGCCTATGTGGGTGGGGCTGCCAGTAGCGAGGAATTTGCCAGCCTGATGGCAGACGGGTTCGACTTAATCCAACTGGGCCGGGCGCTGCTCGCGGACCCGGATTTGCCCAAAGAAGCCGCGCTTGACCTGAATTGGCGCAGCCGCTGTATTCATTGCAATGAATGTGTCGGCACCATCGAGGCCCCCGGCGGGGTGCGGTGTGTGCGGGTGTAATTATCGTCTAGCTGCCGTTCGTCCGTACCTCGATGCAATCCTTCACTGCGTTCAGGATCACTCGGGACGAACGGTTCTCGTTTAGAACTTGGACGGCGACCTGCCGCGCGCGAGATAAATCCTCCCCAAAACTCCTTGAATAAACCTGCCATGTATTGTTAGGTCCGCGACATCATTTGCACCACAGCAACGGTGTTGTTTTCCAGGGTCAGGGTTATGTACGAAAACGTTCAGGCGCGGCTGAAAGCGCTTATTAAAAACCGGGTTTTTGAAGTGCTGGTGATAACGGTCATCATTATTTCCGCACTCGAGATCGGCGCCAAAACCTATGACCTGCCGCCGCTGGTCTACCAACTGTTCAGCGTGCTCGATATTGCCATCACCCTGTTCTTTTTGTTCGAGATTTCCGTGCGGTACATCGCCCACGACGACAAGCGTAATTTCTTCAAAAACGGTTGGAATGTCTTCGATACGCTGGTGGTCGTTGTCAGCCTGATCCCCATTCAGGACAGTGAAATGGCCCTGTTGGGGCGGCTTATCCGCATTTTCCGCGTCTTGCGCATGGTCTCCTTCGTGCCAGAGCTGCGGGTGCTGATCAGCTCGTTGTTACGCGCCTTGCCGCCGCTCAGCTATGTGGTGCTGCTGATGTTCATCATCTTCTACATCTATGGCGCTGTCGGCAGCTATTTGTTTGCTGAGATCAACCCCGACCTTTGGGGTGATATTGCGGTAGCGATGCTGACGCTGTTCCGGGTCATGACGTTCGAAGACTGGACCGACGTGATGTACGAGACCATGGCTGTCTATGCCTCCAGTTGGGTGTTCTACCTGTCGTTTATCTTCTTTACGGCCTTTGCCTTCCTCAACATGGTGATCGGCATTGTCGTGCGGGTGATGGAAGACGAGCACGAAAAAGCCACGCGGGAAGAACAGGGCGAGCAGCCAGACCTGGCAACCCTGCAGGCAGAAATCCGCGAGCTCAAGGCGCTGGTGGCGGAGAAGAAGTAGGGGTTTTTCTCATTGGCGCCAGCAAGCCTGCGGCTTACGGCTGCATGGGCGCGGCGAACGGTCGCCGGGGCGCCAACCGCTCGTTCACCGGGTCCAAATGGCTGGAACGCGTTGAATTTTAGGCCTTTGTTGACGCTCATTGCGCCCCCGATTAGTGTTCCACAGGTCTTTCAAATCAATTTTGGTCAGGATTTATTATGGTCATTGCCTCCCTTCGGCACCGCGTCATCTTCTCATTATCGGCAGGGGTTTTGGCCCTGGGTGTTGTGGCGCCGCCGCCCGCATCGGCCCAATATGTCATGGTCGACGTCATTGCTGCCACCGTCGCCAATGCCGGGGGAAACGCGCGGCATGATTGCCTGATGGGGGCACCCCGAAGCGAGAAAAAAATACTCAAGGCGCGGGGTTATGCCATGCAGGCCATGCAGCTCTATTTTGAAGCCATGCAAAGCGGTGCCGCGCCCCGATCATCCTTCTTCGTATTGGATGAAGAGACCCGCTGGGACGATGGCGAACAGACCGTCGGCGAAGAGGAAATCGACCTGCCCACCGATTTTCTCGCCAGGGCCGACGCCACGCTGATGGTGAAGCCGCAGGAATTTGTGCGCGGGGGGCTTGGCTCTAACGGGCAGGGAAGGTGGCAGGTGCTTGGGGCAGACGGTCGCCCCATTGGCAGCTATACAGCATTTTTGGTTCGCAAGAGCGGGCAATGGAAAATTCGCCATCTGGCCTTGGTGCGGCATGGCGAGGAAGCAGAAAACATTACCCAATATTGTGCTGAACCCGGTGACGTGATGCCCTACCGCCTGCGCAATGCGGCATATATTGTTGATTATCGCGAAGGCCGGGTGGAAAAGGCCCGGGCCATGATTGCCGAATATCAGGCTGAACTGGCACAGGCAGAGGCCGTATTGGCCGACAACCCCAAGAACCGCACCGCCAGGAAAAGTGCCAAGGGTGCGCGGAACGATATTGAACGCTGGCAAAAGAAGTTGGCAAAACGCCAGGCCGACCTTGAAATTGTGCTGGAAGACCAGCGCGAGGTCATGGCCGAAGCCCGGGCTGCAGGCGTTAGCGTCGACGACGAAAGTTGAGGGCTTCAATGCAGCCGCCTTACTTCCCCTGCGCGGCCGCGAGTGCCGGGCGGGCCAGGGCTGATCTCCCAATCTGAAATTGCAAGCCTGCCTTATGTATGTAATGTTGCCGTCCATAAGACAAAGCGCTTTCAGGGAGTGGGGTATGTACGAGTTGTTGAGGCGTGTGGGCCAAAAATTGGTGTTTGGTCCGACCTTGGGGGTTTTTTGCCTTGTGGCACTGCCTGCCCTAGGACAACAGGAAAATTGTATAGCCATTCAAACGGTCGAACAGCAGGGCCGAGAATTTATCGATACGACTACTGGCTATCAGAAGATCAAGCAGAACCTGATTAACTCGCTGCTTAGGCAGTCAGTCGAGCAGGTGCTGGGAAAGAAAATTGCGGCAAGTAGTAGCTCTGAGCTTCAATTGAACAATGATGAGCTTTCTGAAAGCCTCAATCAGCTCAGTGTAGACCGCGCCAAAGGCTTTGTTTCAGGGTATTCAGTGCTCCCGCCAGGCGAGCAGATCATTGAAATGGGTGGAATGGCCGTCATGGAGATCAAACTGAGCGTCGATGTTTGTATTCCTGATGAGGACCAAAATGAGCGAATTATTGCTATTGGCGGCTTTGAGAATGTAGATGGACAAATTCTCCCTAATAGTTTGAACGATCTGATCGCGGCTCGGGTAACGGTCAATGAAAGCTTCTCTGTTATCCGCTATCCAACGCCGCGAGGCGCCTATTTCGACTTTTTACTGACAGGTAAAGTTACGAATGCCCGCGTTGAGGAGAAAGACAATGCCGGCGGCAAAATGGGCGCTTCTATTTTTGGGTCGTTAACCGGCATGAATATCCCCACAGAAGACAAGATTATCAAAGCCTATGTGAATGTTGCCATGCAGCTTGAAGACGTAGGCGACCAGACTGTCTCAACATATATTGGTTCCGGCGAAGTAAAGATGTCGGCCCGGTATAGCCAGGCTGAACAGGATGCCAGCCTTGCGGCTGCTTTGGACCTGGCAATTGAGGATGCGGTTTCAAACATGATGTATGAGATTGCGCAGAGCGACAAAGAAAAGAAGAAAAAGAAGAAAAAAAGGAAGAAGAAGAAAAAGGACAAAAGAAATAAGGATTAATGGAGAGTAGGAAAGTGTCATGAGAAATACCGTTTTACTAATACTAGGGTTGTTGATGTTTGCACCCGGACCAGCTCAGGCGATGGAGGACGGGGACCAGGCATTGCAGGCAATGGATGAAGTTGAGGCCTATGAAGAAGAGGCCCTCGACCCTGCAGAACAGGCCAACGAAAATGTGCGTACGCTGATTGAGAGCTATCTTGCCGACCATGGGCGTAAGTTTGATGGGCCTGGCGTGTGGCTGGGAAGTGGTGTTCAAACTGTCGATGTCTCCTCAGGTAACAGGGATTGGGGAAAGCATCGTGCACTTGCCTATCAGAAGGCCTGGGCGCAGATTCAGCAGGAGTTCATTCGATTTCAAATGAATGAAACTCGGACTGAGATGATCCAGAAACTTTATGCGGATGCCAGCGGTACAGTGCCCCAGTTCGAGGCCGCCAGTTATACGGGCAGCGACGCTGTAGACGAATTCATTGATAAATCTGGCGCTTACTTATCCAGTAAGCTGGATGCCGCACTTGTAGAGGCTGGTGTTGATCCTCAGGAATATGAACGTGCTAATGCGAAGCAGCGGAAAAAGCTGCTCGAAGATAGTTTGCGAAGCGAAACTATTACTCGGTCGTTCGGAAAATTGGGGGGAATGTGGCCGTTGAAGACCTTCATTGGCTCGGTTGATGGTCGATATGCGGTCGGTGTTGTGGCCATGCAGAAGCCCGCCTTCGTAGAAATAGCCGAGCAGATCGGCCAGGGACAAATCCCTCAGGCCAGTAGCAAGGCCGGTTCACCTATCGGTGACAGGGTTTCGTCGGACAAGAAGCAGTTGGCGAACAGCTTTGGTGTTCTGCTTGTCCGGGATGAAAATGGCTACCCGGCGCTGGTTAGTTTTGGCCAATGGGCGGTCAATAGCAAAAGCGGTAATCCGGCTATTCGTGCTCGGTTCAAAGATGCCGCTCTTAAACAGGCGCGCAGTCAGGCTGACGCAGCTTTGGCAACGTTTCTGCGTGGTACGGCCAATTTCACCAATCGTAGTGTTGTTGGAAGCACAATTGAGGAATATGCCGATGTAGACAGAAGCGGTTATGTTGAAAGTGGCGAGACCACTGTTATTGAAGACATGCTCGATGAGGTGTTGAGCGTTCGCGCCAATGTCAATCTTTCTGGTCTGCGCGACCTTCGAACCTGGAGCTATAGGCATCCCGAAAGCGGGCATCAATTGGTTGGCGTTGTACGGGTATGGACAGCTGAACAGGCAATGGCTGCGAAAGTTATTCGTGATGGTCCTAAGCGTGAAGTGCAGCCACAGAGGCAGGGCACTTCTGGTTACAGAGCTTCGGAGGGTACAAGCTCCGCTCAGAGCCCGGATTATGCGGATCCTTCAGAATTCTGATGCGGAACAAAATGTGCCAAGTTGAAGCCTGATTGACATCCATCAATCAGGCTTCGTCTTCAACGGACCTAAGTCACCCACTCCTCTGTGCCGCCCCTACTTCCCCTGTGCGGCCGCAAGGGCCGGGCGGGCCCAGGCGCGGGTGACCCATTCCTGCACGTTGGGGTAGGGGCTTAGGTCGAATTGCACGAAATTCATCAGCGCCATTTGCGCGGCCACGTTGAGGTCGGCAATCATGAAGCGGTCGGCCACCAGGAATTCCCGGTCGGCCAAATGCCGGTCCAGCACCTTTAGGGGGCGTTCCAGCGTGGCGAGTGCTTCTGCCTCGCGTTCCGGGTCGGGCGGGAACAGCGCAATATTGGGGTGGCGGGCAATCACGGTAATCAGCGCGTCTTCCATTTCCGTCAGCGCCCAGATCGACCATTGCGTCGCCAGTGCTTCTTCTGCGGCGTCACGCGGGGCAAGCGTACTTTCGGGGTGCTGCTTGGCCAGGTAAAGATTGATCGCCATGCTTTCAAACAGCCTCAGGTCGCCATCGACCAGCGCGGGCACGCGGCCATTGGGGTTGATCTCCCGATAGGTGGAATTCTTGGTCTCGGTGGCAAAATGCGTCTGCACCAGCTCATAGTCAAAGCCAAGCTCTGCGGCCAGTTCCTCGGCCATCCAGATCGACCGAATGGCCCGCGAACCAGCGGTGCCGTAAATCTTTGGTGTGGTCATGGTCTCTTCCCCCGTCATCAAATTCTGTTGGGTCCAAGCCTAGCGCGCTACCGACGCTGGGCAAGCGGAAACTATTGGTGCTAGCATGCGGCGCAAATCTATGTGGGGGAACCATGTTCAAGACCATCTGCCTGCTCAAGCGCAAGCCAGGCATGTCGTTTGACGACTTCAAAGCCTATTACGAAACGCATCACAAGCGCTTTGGCGAGACCTATCTGCCCGAAGGCGCGCGGTTCATTCGCCGCTATATGCATGCAGTGGCCAATCCCATGACCGGCGACGTGCCCGAGCTGGACTATGACGTCATCACCGAAACATTCTTCGCCAGCCGTGAAGAATGGGAGGCCACCATGGCCATATATGCCGAACCGGCCCTGGCGGCCGAAATGGCCGAAGACGAAGAAAAGCTGTTCGACCGCAGCAAGATCACCTTCGCCATTGTCGAAGAATGTGAATCCGACCTTACAGCACGGGATGCCGGCTAATGCGTCTCAAGCTAATGCGGCTTATTGGTTATCTCTTTGGTGCGCTGTCGCTGCTCATCATCATTCTGGCGGGCATCACCTATAGCTGGACCTATACCGACCATGGCCGGCTCGACTATATGCCCGCTGTGCTGTCAAAAATGGCCGCGTGGAATGACGCCCCGCTGGAAATGACGCCAGAGGCCCGGGCGCAAATCCGTGAGATGTTGGCCTCCATGGTCGCTGAAGGGGCCTTTGCCCCCGGCGTGCGCTATGAAGACCGCAACATTCCCCGGCCCGATGGCTCGCTGCTGCCGATCCGCCTCTATTGGCCTGCTGAGGCCGAAGGGCAGGGTGCCTTGCCGATCTATCTCGACATTCACGGTGGTGGCTGGTGGATGGGTGATGGCTACCCCATGCATGACATGAATAGCCATTTTGCCAACAGGTCGCAGGCCATTGTTGTCTCGGTGGAATATCGGCTGACGCCGGAACATCCATTCCCCGTCCAGTTGGATGATTGTGAAACGGCCCTGCGCTGGTTGCACGACAATGCCGCCAGCCTGGGCGTCGACCCAACCCGCCTGGCCGTCGGTGGTGGCAGTGCGGGGGGTAATATGGCGGCAGCACTCGCGATTAAAATGCGCGATGAGGCCGGGCCCGACATTGGCTTCCAATTCCTCTATGTGCCGGCGACGGATTTGTCAGACACGACCGACTGGGCAAGTTTTGCCGAAATGGGCGATTATTATTCGCTCAAGGTTTCCGGTATTCATCAGATGATTGCCGCCTATACCCCCAATGCGGCCGACCAGCTGTTGCCAACCGCCAGCCCGCTTCTGGCAGAAGACCTCTCTGGCCTGCCGCCAGCGCTGGTGGTTACCGCGCTTTTCGACCCGCTGCGCGACCAGGGTGAGGCCTATGCCCAGGCCCTGCAGGCCGCCGGTGTGCCCACCGTGCTGCACCGGGAAGAGTGGTCTATTCATGACTTTATGGGTTCGCCCGACCGCATGCAGCGTATTTACGACATGGGGGCAGATGCGGTACATGCGGCGCTCTATCCCGCGCCTTGATCGCACGGCGCGCCCTGAACCCTGACTGCCAGATGGCCCGATTATGAAAACCCAGGACTATGACGTCATCATCATCGGGGCCGGTGGGGCCGGGCTGATGTGTGCCGGCGTGGCAGGCCAGCGCGGGCGCAAGGTGCTGGTGGTCGACCATGCCGACAAGGCTGGTAAGAAAATCCTCATCTCTGGCGGTGGGCGCTGCAATTTCACCAATATT
>JAURPT010000073.1 GCA_030836535.1 Alphaproteobacteria bacterium | reverse complement strand
CGGGTTGGTGACCAATGGCGTGGAATATGAAGTCGATGCCATTGTTTTTGCCACCGGTTTTGATGCCATGACCGGTTCGCTGTTCAATGCCAATATCTCGGGTGTTGGCGGCCTGCCGTTACGCGAAAAGTGGGAGGCAGGGCCAACGAACTATCTGGGGCTGATGACCACGAAATTCCCCAATATGTTCACGATTACCGGGCCGG
The DNA here is from genome assembly GCA_030836535.1 of Alphaproteobacteria bacterium. Classification (GTDB taxonomy): domain Bacteria; phylum Pseudomonadota; class Alphaproteobacteria; order SMXS01; family SMXS01; genus SMXS01. The sequence goes on along the minus strand of JAURPT010000073.1, from coordinate 9,145 downwards.
GCAGCCCGTCGGTGCTGGCTAATTTGATCACGGGCGTGGAGCAGCATGCAGAATTCATCACCAACCTGATGGAATGGTCGCGGGCGCGAGGCCATGCGGTTGTGGTGCCGGAGCAAGAGGCCGAAGATGCCTGGGTTGAACGGGTCAACCAGCGGTCGACCCTGACGCTCTACCCAACCTGTAATTCCTGGTATCTGGGCTCGAACATTCCCGGCAAGCCGCGCGTTTTCCTGCCCTATGTGGGCTTTCCGCATTATTCAGAAAAACTGGCGGATGTTGTGGCGAACGACTATCGCGGCCTGGCCTTTGGGTAGGTGGGGGTAGTTCCGTTCGTGCCGAGTGATTTGCCTGTCAATTGGCAGGCAAATTGTATCGAGGTATGAACGTGAGGCTGTTCGCACCTCGATACTAATTGTCGCTTGCGCTCCAATTCACTCGGCACGGACGGATCGTAAAATCCTCACCGCATTTGGTCGCCCAGCATGATGAGAATGCCATTGAGGGCCACCGCGTTGTTGGGGTCGATGGCTTTGGCGGCCTCATAGGCCTGACCGGCCTCTTTAAACCGGCCCATCTTGCGGAAGGCGTCACCCCGTCGTGCGGTAGCGTCGGCATGGCGGGGATTGTCGGCCAAAACCCTGTCGAAACTGCGCAACGCCTGCCGGGGTTGGTCGGCATAAAGCTGTGAAAGGCCCTGTTTCATCCAGATATCTGTGTCACCGGGCTCTTGTTGCAGAATGGCAGTATAGTCCTCGACGGCGGCATCATAATTCATACTGTTGTGGTGCAGCACGGCGCGTTGGCGGCGGGCATTGATATTGTCCGGGTCAATACGGATCGCGGTGCTGAGGTCCTCCAGCGCGCCATCCAGTTCGCCAAGCTGGCGATGGGCGGCGCCACGAAAGATCAAAGCATCTACCGCTGCCGGGTTGTCGCGGATCACGACATTGAGCAGCCGAATGGCGAGCGGGGCGTCGCCCAGTTCCAGTGCCCCAAAGCCCGCAATCGTCCCCATATAGGGGTGGGTGATGCCGACTGCACGGGCCTGTTCTGCCAGGCGGATCGTCCCGTCATGGTCACCCTTCGTGGTCAGGAAATATTGATAAGCAAGGAAGGCGCCCACGGCTCTGTCCCGGTGTTGGGTCGCCCGTTCAAAGTACATCCGCGCATCGGCGGCATTGCCCATTGCGGCAGCACTTTGGGCTTTTTCCGCCAGTACAAGGGCGCTTTCACCACCACTGAATGCGCCGCCGCCAAATGCGCTGCCACTGAAGGCATTGTTACCGCCACTGGTGCTGAACGCACGGACGGCAGGTTGCCCTGTGGCTGGTTGCATTGTGGCGGGTTTCGGTGCGGGGTCATTTTGCGTGGCCCAGCCGTCCCAGCTCTGTGTCTGCGACGGGGCGCGTTGGGGTACAGGTTGCCGTGTTTCTACTGGTGTTTGTGGCGTTGTAGCAGGCGCCGGCGATACAAGCGCGCTTTGTTGTACGGGCGTATCGCCCCAGCCCCAGCCATCACCGGCATCGATTATGCCTGTGTCCGACTGTGCGAATAGCCCGAGGGGTGCCCAGCCTATGCAGGCAGTGAAACCAATAAGTTTGAACGCATATCGCATATCGGAATGGTAGGGGCTCGCCATGGCCGGTGCAATATGGTTAAGTGCGCCCCGGCCATAAGGGAATCAATAATCCTCGGGGGAGAAAACCGTGTTCGATATCGCCAATCCGTTTGAAGACTTCATCTATGTGGGACTTGTCAGTAGCCTGGCGCTGCTTTTGACGTATTTCACAATGTTCAAATCCGGCATGGCGCGGATGCGCTTCAAGGTGCCAGCACCCAGCCATGAAGGGCCGGAAGAATATGTACGCCACGTTCGCGCGCACCAGAATACGATTGAGCATCTGGCCATGTATTTGCCAGGCATGTGGCTGTTCGCCTTTGCGGTAGATCCGCTTTGGGCGGCGGGTATTGGCGTTATCTGGCCGGTCGCCCGTCTGTTCTATGCGCTGGGCTACTATAAGGGTGCCGATAGCCGCCGACTGCCGCTCTATATCAGCATGCCGGTCGTCTACACCTTCCTGCTGGGTGCGCCCATTGGATTTGTGGTAAAACTGACCTGATCATCAGCCAGAGGGGGAGGGGACCATGGCATTTACCGGACCGTTTGAAGACAGGCTGGCCATTCATGAATTGGTAGCAGCCTATGCAGATGCGATCACTGTGCGTGACCCGGCAGGCTGGAAAGCCCTTTGGGCTGAAGATTCAGAATGGTGCCTGCCGCTGATCCCGGGTATGGAAAGCATCAAAGGACGCGAGGCGATTTTTGCCGCCTGGGAAGCCGCCATGAAAGACTTCCCCAATATGGTTGGGACATCTGGCCTGGGCATGTTGGAAATTGATGGCGATAAGGCGAAAGGCCGTGCCTATCCGCGTGAGCTGATCATTAGCCCGGATGGAGCGACGCGGACTGACTATGGCCTGTATGAAGACGACTATGTGAAGATCGATGGTGCCTGGCTGTTCAAGCGCCGGGCGCACAGCATTCTGTATTCAGGATAGGTGTGGCTGTGTTCAGCTGCCGAAACCGTCCGGCAGATGGTCTATGCCCAGCCATTCCAGGGCCTTTTGCGGATCACTGAAGACACCCCATGTGACAGAGGCGCGGTCCATATCGGTTCGCGCAGAAAACATACGCAATAACCCGAAGTTAAGATCAAAGGTGCTGACCAGGGCGCTCTTTGCGTCGCCCCGCCTGTCCCGGTTTTCGGCAATAAGACCGACGAGGTCCCGTGCTGCCTGAATGCTGATATCGATTTTTTCTACGTGGCTTACGTCAACGTAACTATTCATGCCCGGTTGCAACTTCTCATCATTATAGGCTCGTTGCAGATAGGCCATGACCGAGTCACGGTCCATAACCCCGCTTCCCCAGATGAAGATAGTGTCTTGCTCTTCGTCTACAAAGTACTAAAGCGACATAATCTGTCCTGTTACTCTGCTGTCACAGAATCGCAGTCCGAGTAGTCTCGTGTCGTTAATAAACCCCGAAGGGATTATCCCAGATAGACGGGCTGGGGACAAGGCTGATGAATGGACAGAAGTATAGTTACGCGGCCCGGCTTTACTGGGCTGCGACCGAGATATCGTCGTCTGCGGTGCGAGCATTCTGGCCCGCGCGCGTAAAGACAAGCACCCCATCGTCAATGGGGGCCTTGCGCATCATCTTCTTGTCGACACTGTAGTTCTGTGAGTTTACCCAGGGTTCTTTGTCGCTCTGTTTGGGGAACAGATGCATGGACCGCTTCATATAGTTGGGTGAAAAGTCGTCGATCCATTCCTTGGCCTTCATGTCGGCGTCTTCTGCCCGCAGGGTTGGTGTGGCTATCTGAGCCCTTACTTTTTGCATATGATTCAACAGGCGGCATGTCCACTCGGCCATCAGGTCGGCCCGAAGGGTCCAGGATGCATTGATGTAGCCAAAAGTTGTCAGCAAGTTGGGCACGCCGGAATACATCATGCCTTTATAGGACCACGTTTCAGCCAGGTTCAGCGGCTGGCCGTCGATGCTGGCTTCCATGCCGCCCAGGCGGACGAGCTGCAACCCGGTGGCCGTCACGATGATGTCGGCCTCCAGCTCTGTGCCGCTGTCGAGCAACAGGCCTCTTTCTGTAAAGCTATCAATCGTGTCTGTGACGACGGATACAGTGCCGGCATTGATGGCATTGAACAGGTCATTATCGGGGATCAGGCACAGGCGCTCGTCCCAGGGATTATAATCTGGCGTAAAATGCTGATCGATATACTCTTCCGGGAGCTTCTGCTTCGCCAGCGCCAGCAATTCCTTGCGCACCCGGCCCGGATCAGTGCGGGAGGTGTTGTAGATCAGTTGTTGGCGGGTGGTGTTTTTAAAGCGCGTAATGTTGTAGGCCAACATATCGGGCAGGAATTTGCGTAGCCGGTTTGCAACAGCATCTTCCGCCGGGCGGGAGGCAACCCAGGTCGCCCGCCGCTGCACCATGGTGACGTGCTCGGCCGTTTCCGCCATAGACGGCACCAGGGTCATCGCTGTGGCGCCTGAACCAATAACCACGACTTTCTTGCCGGCATAGTCCATATCTTCCGGCCAGAATTGCGGGTGAACAATTGCGCCTTTGAAGTCGTCTGTGCCGCTAAATTCGGGCGTAAAACCCTCGTCATAGGAATAGTAGCCGGCGCACATGGACAGGAAGTTACACTTGGCCTGACGGGTCTCACCGCTGTTCATGTCTTCGATGGTCAGCGTCCAGGCCGCCTCCGCCGAGGACCAGTTGGCGGCCACAACCTTGCTGTTGAACTGAATATGCTCCCGAATACCGTTTTCGTCGGCTGTTTCATTCACATAGTCGCGGATTGATGGGCCGTCGGCGATAGCCTTTGGCTTAGTCCAGGGCTTGAAGTTATAGCCTAGCGTGTGCATGTCGCTATCGGAACGAATGCCCGGGTAGCGGAACAGGTCCCAGGTGCCGCCAATGGCGTCGCGCCGTTCTAAAATAGCGTAGGATTTGCCGGGGCCGTTCTTTTGCAGATGGTATGCGTTGCCGATGCCGGAAAGCCCCGCACCGATAATGATCACGTCATAATATTCCTGCCCGTTTTGCTGGGCTGCACTGGCTGCCTGATTCATGGTCTTCCTAACTCGAGCGTCGATATATGTTACCGTGAGGAAACATTACAGCTTATTTAGGCTGAACTCAATCGAGCTTATTGCTGGATGGCGCCTGGCATAATGCGGTTGGCGGGTTCAATACCGGCGAAAATGCTGGGCTTCAGCCAGTTCTCGACTTTACGTGTCAGGGCGGCGGGGCCAACAAGTTCCAACAGATTGTCGGCTTTGGCCTGGCGGTAGCTGATTTCGCCCATCCACAATTCACACATGGTCTTGAGTTCTACGTTAAAGAAAATATCCACGTCTTTGCCCGGGTCATGGATACAGACGTCGATATCATCCCCTTCGACGACGATCCACCAATGACTGTTCTCGGTAACATCGGTGAAGTGAAAGCGAATAACGGTTTCGTGGCCTGGTAGCTTATCGGGCTGCACCGAGCGTTCGAGATGCGTCATTAAAAGGCCCATGTCATAATCGTCTTCCTGCATTTGGTGTGCGAAGAAATTGACGTTGAACGGCTTGGTCGTACGCTGCTGCATTTCGATGATTTTTTCATGCAGGGTATCCGGGCCCCAGGGGGCGCAGCCGAGTGATCCAAGGCCGCCATTTTCGCTGACGGCAACTGCCATATCCGTTGTGGCGGCCTCCGCCATGGGCGCTTGAATCAGCGGGTGTTCAATATGCAGAATGTCGAGAAGTTGATTCTGCATTGTGTATTATCCTACCGATAATGGAATGACGGGGCAGGGTGCCGGTTGGGATTCACAGCAACGGTTTCGTCTACTTCGCGATAGTACACGGATGAAAACAGGTCGTTTTCGAGTTCATCCAACCGTTGCTTGATGGCCGGGTGGGTGCGCGCGGCAATGAAGTCTTCTGCGCTGTCGAACCAAAGCTCGGCCATACCATCCCAAAGAGAGAAGAATTCCTCGCGCAGGGCGATGCCGTCGGGTTGGAAGGCTTCAGAGTCAGGCTTAAAGAAGCCGGTCATGACATCAAGGCCCGTGCGGAAGTTGATGATATGCCCGCGCAAGCCTGCAAGATGGTCCTGGGCCTCAGCATAGTCTGTTGTCCAGGCTTTCTTGAAGTCTTCCATAGACTGGCCCGGTTGTCTGCGGGCAAATTGAATCAGCTTGAACATCTTGTGTTCTGGCCGAAGGACCGGCACCGCAACATGTTCATCTATGTTGAACTGGAAGGGTGAGCCTGTGTAGAGGTAGTCGCCATCGCCGCCGACGGAGGCCACAGCTTCATCCATTTCCAGCCCGGTGGGGCCGGCACGGTCCTTGGCGGGAGAGCGGGCGGCCAGATAGTCGTCCAGATTGTCGAACATCAACTGGCCCCAGCCATCCCATCTGGTATCGAAGTCTGCGGGTTCGTTGCGCGTTATTTCATCGGCGAGGGGCCCCAGCGTTTCCCTGATGGAGGTATTGGCATTCACATTCAGTAGATAGCCCCGAATGTTGGGCAGGCGTCTGCCGAAGGAATTGTGATAGCCGATATGTGCTGCACGATAGTCGTCGTGGCTGAGTTTGGCGTTGCGTCGTACAAAGCCGAATACCTTCAACATGATGTCCCCCCAAGTTGTTGAGTTGCAGCCTAACGAATTCACAAGCTATGCGATAGGCCTGCCGCTGAACAATCTGTGCTCTCCACAAAAAAGGGGCTGCCGAAGCAGCCCCTTTAATGGTTTCTCCTTAAAAAAACAGGAGAAGCGGGAAGAATTTTATGGGCGGGCCAGCATATAGATTGTCTGTTGGCCCGCCGGGATTGCACCCGTGTCCTGGAAGTCGAACCCGACTTCAGCACCCCAGGCAGCACCACGGGCTGGCTGGGCCAGACCGAATGCAGGGGAGAACGGTGTGCGGGTCTGGTAGTAACGTTCGTTGGTAAGGTTCTTATCGTAGATCATGACATGCCAGTCACCATCAGCGCCTTCGTAGCGGATGCTGGCGTCCAGCAGACCGCGAGAAACGTGACGGTTGATGTCCCAGAGGTTTTCACCGCCACTATAGAAAGCAGGGGTGTGAACGTAGGAGATACGCCATGTCAGAGCACCAGCGTTGCCAACCTGATGCAGATAAGTCAGCGCTGCATAGATCGTGTGGCTTGGCTGCTGTTCGAACGGCAGGCCAATATCGTTTTCACCGTCACCGTTAAAGTCGATGTAGTCGACCTTGTACTTGGATTCGATCAGACCCAGAGAGAATTCTGTGGTCAGGCTGTCGCCGTCGGTAAAGGCGTCTTCAGCCAGAACACCAACCACTTCGAGTTCGAAGCCATAGGTGGCTGCAGCCCGTACGTTGGAGAACTGCTGGGTCAGGCCGATGACATTGCCGAATTCATCCGTCTGGGTCAGGAAGATTGACCGCTGAATGTCGGTGAAGTCGTTGTATTAGGCGGCCATGTTGACGCGCAGACGATTGTCGAACCAATCAGACTTCAGGCCGATTTCATAGGCGCCGACCTGTTCGTCATCAAAGAATGCAGGACGATACAGGCTCAGCTCACCGTCAGATATACGGTAGTTAAAACCACCAGTGCGGTTGCCGCGTGTCCAGCTTGCATACAGGATGGCGTCATCGGTCAGGTTGAATTCAACACCAACCTTTGGCGTGAACGACTTCCCTGTGTGGGAGTCATCAATGTCCAGTCCACCCGAACAGCTGAAGTCGCGCGGGTTCGTGTTGAAAGTACCGGCGCTGACGCAGTTACCAAAGTTCACGATATGAACATAGGTGGCTTTCTTTTCTTCGGTGTAACGACCACCCAGGGTCAGTACGAAACGATCCGAGATGTTCACGTTACCCTGCAGGAAGATCGACCACTGGTCATGATCCGTGCCTGCAACCAGCGGAATACCGGCACCGATTTCATTGCCGGGGTGCCCAGGCAATGCGCCAATCAGGCCACCCTGGTAGCGCTGCCCGCCGTAATAGACATCCTGCGTGAAGTAGTAGAAACCAACCGTGAAGTCGAAAACTTCAGAGAAGCTGGAAGCATAGCGGACTTCCTGCGAGAACTGGTTCTGGTCCAGATAGGTCTGCGTCGAGAAAATATAGGCCAGAGGCGAACCGTCAAAGTCACCGCCAAAGGCGTGGTTCAGGTCGGCATAACCGGTGATGGCGGTGATGACACCATGGTCCAGATCCCAGATCATTTCACCGGAAATACGCCAGCGCGTATTGTCGACGAAGTGGGGAACAGGCGTGGCGTTATCGTGCCATGTTTCAAAGAACCCACGGCCATCCGGGTGGTTCAGGCCACCTGTGGTGCCCAGACCAACAGAGGACAGACTGACCGTCGGCTGCGGGTCGCCACCAAGGTGGAAGTATTCGCCCATGATGGTGATTTCAAAATTGTCACTCGGCGTAAACGCAATGGCCGGACGTACAATGATGGTTTCAGCACCACCAACCTTGCGGTCTGTCGCGTTGTCATAGACGTAGTCGCCAGTGTCGCGGTACTGCGCAGCCAGCTTGGCGTTCATCTTGCCTTCGACAACCGGACCGCTGATAGAAAAGGCGAGGTCCAGACGGTCGCCGGAACCATAACCTACCTTGCCGCGGATGTTCAGCTCGTCGGTCGGGCGGCGCGTACGGGCTACAACGGCACCACCGGTGACGTTACGGCCAAACAGCGTACCCTGCGGACCACGCAGAATTTCCACAGCTTCCAGGTCGAATGTATCAATCACGGACTGACTTTGCTGGCCCATGAAGACACCATCAACGAAGATGCCGACAGCGGGGTCAAAGCTGGGAACCGAGGCACCCATACCTGCACCGCGAACGAAGAACAGGGCATAGCCCGGTGAGTTACCGTGGTTTTCAAACCGTGCACCAGGGACGAGACGGCCCATGTCGATCATGTCGACAGCGGCAATAGCGTCAATCTTTGCAGCGGAAAACGGAGTCGATGACAGCGGTACGTCCTGTGCAATTTCAGCCACAGCCCTTTTGCGGGACGTTGTTGTGATCGTTTCCATAATGGCATTCGAGCGCGCGCCGTCTTGTTCTTCTGCAGCTTGCGCAAGAGCCGGGGCACTCGTCAGCCCTGCAGAAGCGCAAAGCATGCCAATCCCGGCCAGTTTCAACATTTTCATGTGTGGTTCCTCCCAACCATGATTGTTTACATCGGGATCGGCGCGCACAGCAGTACACCGCAAGAGGTCAATATTGTTTGAACCACCCCGTTTCTTATTACGGCAGGCAAACGCGTCCCTAAGACTCGCGACATCATCTGCGTTGGTCCGGTTATAATAAAAATACAACACGTTATAAATTACAACATGTGATAATTTTTTATTTAGGCTGGAACGCGATTTTCCGGGCAGCACTCATTTTGCAGCAAATGGGTGACCTGCTCCTTGGTTTTGCCGGTCGTCAGACCCAGCAGCGTCAGGCAAATATGGGTTTTCAGGATCTGCCGCAGCTCCTCTGTTGTCAGCAGGTCGTTGGACCATTCCACATAGGTGCTGACCACATGTCGGAGGAT
>JAURPT010000072.1 GCA_030836535.1 Alphaproteobacteria bacterium | reverse complement strand
AGCGAGCGCATTGACACCAAATGACGTCTGCAGCGATGAAAACTTGTAAAGCTGATTAAGCACCACTTCGGGCACGGCATCGCGCTTGATTTCAATAACCACACGCACGCCCTGACGGTCCGATTCATCCCGCAGGTCGCCAATGCCTTCAATCTTCTTGTTGCGCACCATCTCAGCAATGCGCTCGATCATCGTCGCCTTGTTGACCTGATAAGGCACCTCGGTAACGACAATGGCCATGCGGTCCTTGCGGACTTCTTCAATCTCGACCTTGGCCCGCATAATGACGGAACCACGCCCCGTGCGCGCCGCCGAATTACTGCCTGACTTGCCGAGAATGATCCCCCCTGTGGGGAAGTCCGGCCCCGGGACTATCTCGATGAGTTCATCATCCGCAACGCCGGGGTTGTCGATCATGGCGCAACAGGCGTCGAGCACCTCACCCAGATTATGGGGCGGAATATTGGTGGCCATCCCCACGGCGATACCCCCTGCCCCATTGACGAGCAGATTCGGATAGCGCGCAGGCAACACCACAGGCTCGCTTTCTGAGCCATCATAGTTTTCAGCGAAATCGACCGTATCCTTGTCGATATCGTCCAGCAGCGCCTCTGCAGAAGGCGCCAAACGCGCTTCGGTGTAGCGCATGGCAGCCGCCGGGTCGCCATCCATAGAGCCAAAGTTACCCTGACCATCGATCAATGGCAGTCGCAGGGAAAAGTCCTGCGCCATGCGCACCATTGCATCGTAAACCGCCTGGTCGCCATGGGGATGATACTTACCGATGACATTACCGACGATACGGGCCGATTTACGGTATGCCTTGTCGCTCGTATAGCCGCTTTCATGCATCGAATAGAGGATACGGCGATGCACAGGCTTGAGACCGTCACGTACATCTGGCAGAGCGCGTGAAACAATCACGCTCATAGCGTAGTCCAGATAGGACGCGCGCATTTCCTCTTCGATGGTGATGGTGTCGAAAGGCGTGCCGCCGTCACCGGCCCCGTCGCCCCCTAAAGGGGGCTGTTCCGGCGGAATATCACCACCCGATTCAGCACCGGGATCAACGGGTGGAATGTCATCTTCGCTCAAGGTTTCGCTGTACTTCCAACAGGGTATTTTGCGCCTTTGCGCAGCCCCGTTTGCTAGTCAAAACTACAGCTCTTTTTATACAGGTCCAGGGCCCCAGCAACAAGGCATCATATCGCTCAAATTATGCCACGTAAGGCATTGTAATATAAGAGGATTTACATCACTGCATGCAGCACACTAGTCAGCACCGCCAAGCCGATAGCGAGCATGCCGAGAATCTCCTGGCGGGGCTGCAATTTTTCACGCAAATCTTCGGCCTTTTCACTGGCGTTTTCACTCTTGGAGAGCACCTCACCGGAAAGCAGGCCAAAGCCCAGAACAAAGCCCAGCGCGGCCATATCAATGATGGTTAACAGCAGCGAAATGCGGAACAGATCATAGAGCGATATCGCCCCTATCAGCGAAACCAGCGCCATGATGGAAAAGACCAGCACGACCAGACCAATGATGCCTTTGAAGGTAGAGATTTTCTCTAGCAGTGCGCGAGCATCATCTTTGTCATCAAGAAAACGCGGCGCAAGGATGAAGGCCCCCAATACAATGGCAACGACAATGACAGCGATATACATGGCCTCAACTCCCCTTCAAATGAGCTATATAGAGGGTCGCTTATCGTGTCGCACTGGTCAATACGGAGAATTTCAACGTCGTTTTACCCTTTGTAGGCACGTCTACCAGCCAGACTGCCGTAAAGGCATCCTCCTTGGTGTGCGGCATGTTTTCTTCAGTAATCGACCAATTGCCTGACATGGTCTCAACAATACGCACCTGAACCGGACTTTCTTTGCCATTATTCAGTTCCAAGTCGAAGCTCGTGCGGTAATCCGTCAGCTTTGCGCCCTCCACGATACGCGTAGATGATGAGTGATGCGTCTGCTTGCGTTTGGCTGATACGTCGAAGGATTGGCCCAATTCCAGTTTGATGGTTTCCCCACTAGCTGTGTGGTTGATGCGATCTTCTCCCAGAAACTGGGCTGTACCCTTTGAGTCGGCCTTATAGAGTCGCATGACGCCTTTTGGCAGCGGCTTCCCCAGGCCTGATTCCGTTTCGTTTTCGATTTCAAGAAAAGACACTGCTTTTTGAACGTCGTCACTCTTATGACGATTGAAGTAATACCAAGAACCGCCCTGAACCTCTAAAAATGTCCTGGCTTTGACAATGGACACTTCAACAAAACTGATCTGTTTGGTCTGCCTGTTGGCAACACTGGTGCGATTGGGCAGTGTATAGAGGTGATATTCCCCCAACTGTTCCTGGGCTACAGCCTCAGCAGACATGGAAGCCCTAGCCATAAAAGCTAGGTCGCGCCTGCGAGGTTGCGGCTCATATACCTGATTCACCTCGCCGGCCACCAATTGCACCTGCGCATTGTTGAAGGCTGTTCCACTATTGTTTGTCAGCGTCACCCAGCCCCGTAGCGAGAGCTCCGTTTCGTCGTCGTTGAGATAGGCAACATAGTCGGCCTTCCATCCCAGCCCTTCTGTGAGGTAATTGAGCGTGACGTCTTCTGTTCTGGCCTTGCGGCTGTCGATGGCCATGGAAAGCGTGGGCCTGGCGCGTAAATTCTCCGGGATTTGGTCAAAAACGAGGCGGCCGGGGATGCTGGCCGCCTGACCCATCACCTCAATCCGGTAACCGATCTGCAAAACAGTGCCGCCATTGGTCGACAGAATAGTTGCTTCTTCGACCGTCTCCGCGCCTGTAGCCGGGTTTTCTCTGTAAAGGCGTACTGTTTGGCCAACGGCCTTTTCCAGCAGCTTCTGGGGCGTTAGCAGGTCAAAGTCAAAGTTCTGTTCCAGCACAGCAAACTTGTTGCCACCCAGCAGCGCCGTCTGTGGCTTGATCTGCGCACTGACGTCAGCAAAAGACAGCACACTCCGGCCCTTTGACACGGTCACACCTCGTGTGTCACGTACCAGCGCCAGATTGTCATTGTAGATGGTGATGCCGAGGTTCTTCTGGTCTTCCAACGTCGAGGTCGTCCCAGCCCATAGAGGCCCGGACCCAAGGCCAGCCACCAGCAGACCCACCGACAAAAAACGTAAAGACATGCGTACTCTCCTCCTTCAACCAATAGGTTAAAGGTAGGTGAGAACTGCCAGTTTTACAATTGAGCTAACCGTTAGAGCAGCCCCTAGAACGGGATTTCGTCGTCCAGATCATCAAACCCACCGGCGGGCGCACTGCCACCACCGCCATTACCACCGGAAGAGAAGCCACCATTGTCGCCACCCATGCCACCACCGCCGCCGGAGCCACGACTGTCGAGCATCTGCAGTTCACCACGGAAGTTCTGGAGAACAACTTCGGTCGTATATTTTTCTACGCCGGCATTATCCGTCCATTTACGGGTCTGCAGCTGGCCTTCGATGTAGACTTTGGAGCCCTTGTGCAGATATTGCTCGGCGACATTGGCCAGGCCTTCGTTGAAGATGACGATTCGGTGCCATTCGGTGCGCTCACGACGCTCACCGGTCTGGCGGTCCTTCCAGGTTTCGGAAGTTGCAATGCTGAAATTGATGATTTTACGACCGTCCTGCGTATGGCGCACCTCGGGATCACGGCCCAAATTACCCACCAAAATTACTTTATTCACACCAGCCATCATGCTCTCCCTTGGAATTTTGACGACAGGTTAGAACACGCCTCACCGGGCGGCTACCAGAAAAAGCGATTCTTAACGATTCTTGGTGTATTTAGTTGTCAGGGGCCTCAAACCAAGAGGGCCTGTGCCATCCACAGCGCACATAGCGCAATACCCAGAACCCCCAAGGGGGCTTGGTAAACTTCCAGCCGACGCTTTGTCATCATTGCCGCTTCAACATCGTTGCGATGATAGACATAGCGGGACAACAGGCCATAGGTCAGCAGAAAGCCAAGCAATGCTTCCACCCCATAAATGGCCTGTCCAGCCCAGCCCTGCATCCCTCCAGATGTTGCCAGGTAGAAGAAGCCCAACATCATGCCTGCTGGACCCATGATGCCTTGGAACAGCGCCAATCGATTAATAACCTGAACAGAATCACCATGCCGCCCATAAACGACAGGCAACGTCGCGACAAACGACATCAGGAAAAACAGGAAAAAGTGAAAAAAGTTCATCAACCCCTCTTACATGAACTTATACGCCACTAAATATACGACCGCGACATTTTGGCATTCAGTCTGACTTTGCATTCTGTTAAACCATCCCGAACATACTGACAGAAACGCCTGCCCGCGAACCGCAATCCGGTAGTCTCTAAAGTTTTCGGGCAAAATGATAGAGCAAATTCACCAGCGATCTGCAAGTATCTTTGTAAAACCAGACAGGCAGGTTGATGAACAAAACGATCCAAATTCGCGGCGCAAGAGAACACAACCTGAAAAGTGTTGATGTCACCCTGCCGCGCGACGAGTTGATCGTCATTACCGGTCTGTCGGGGTCCGGTAAATCGTCGCTGGCGTTTGATACCATCTATGCTGAAGGCCAACGACGATACGTGGAAAGCCTGTCGGCCTATGCGCGCCAGTTCCTTGAGCTTATGCAGAAGCCCGATGTCGACCATATTGAGGGTCTGTCTCCTGCCATTTCCATCGAGCAGAAAACCACGTCGCGCAATCCGCGCTCGACCGTGGGTACCGTCACTGAAATCCACGACTATATGCGGCTGTTGTTTGCCCGCGTTGGGGTACCCTATTCACCGGCTACCGGCCTGCCCATCGAGAGTCAGACTGTCTCGCAGATGGTCGACATCATCATGGAGATGGAAGAAGGCAGCCGCCTTTACCTGATTGCCCCGATGATCCGTGGCCGCAAGGGTGAATACCGTAAAGAACTGGCAGACCTGCAAAAACGCGGCTTTCAGCGGGTCAAGGTCGACGGCGAACTCTATGAAATTGAGGACGTGCCGCCGCTGGAGAAAAACTACAAACACGACATTGATGTCGTTGTAGACCGTATCGTCGTTCGCGACGGGCTGCAGTCCCGCTTGGCAGATAGTCTGGAGACAGCCCTGGGCCTGGCAGATGGCATCGCCATTGCCGAATTTGCCGACGGCGGTGATCGGGTTACTTTTTCGGCCAAATTCGCCTGCCCTGTCTCTGGCTTCACCATTGAGGAAATTGAGCCTCGGCTGTTTTCCTTCAACAATCCTTTCGGGGCCTGCCCCACCTGTGATGGCCTGGGCACGAAACTGCATTTCGACCCGGCGCTGGTTGTGCCAGACGCCACTTTACCCCTCAATGATGGGGCCATCGCACCCTGGTCCAAGTCGTCTTCGCCCTATTATTCCCAGACGCTGAAATGCCTGGCCCGACACTTCAAATTCAAGGTGTCGGTTCCGTTTGAGGACCTGGCAGCGGAACACCAGAATGTGGTGCTTTATGGTACCGGCGATGAAGAGGTCAAAATGACCTATGATGATGGCCGCCGGAAATATTCGACCACCCAACCCTTTGAAGGCGTTATCAACAATCTGGCGCGCCGCTGGCGCGAAACGGATAGTGCGTGGATGCGCGAAGAGCTCGGCAAGTTTCAAACGGCTGCACCCTGTGATGCCTGTGGCGGCCACCGCCTGAAACCCGAGGCCCTGGCCGTAAAAATTGCAGACCTGCATATCGGCGAGGTTTCACTGATGTCCATTGGAGAGGCCCTGCGCTGGTTCCAGAGCATTGCCCCGACCCTGAGCGACAAGGACCGCGAAATTGCCGACCGTATTTTGCGTGAGATCGAAGAACGCCTTGGTTTCCTGAACAATGTTGGTCTGGAATATCTCGCGCTGAACCGCAAGAGCGGCACGCTGTCTGGCGGCGAATCCCAACGTATCCGGCTGGCCTCCCAGATCGGCTCGGGCCTTACCGGTGTGCTCTACGTGTTGGACGAGCCGTCCATTGGCCTGCACCAGAGAGACAATAACCGCTTACTGGAAACGCTGCAGAACCTGCGCGACCTGGGTAATACCGTCATTGTTGTGGAACATGATGAAGACGCCATTCGCACAGCCGATCATGTGATCGATATGGGACCAGGCGCCGGTGAACATGGCGGCACTGTTGTAGCCCAGGGTACCCCCGATGATGTCATGGCTAATATGGACAGCCTGACCGGCCAATACCTGACTGGCATGGCCCAAATTGCCGTACCAGAAAAACGCCGAAAAACAGCCAAGAAGCGCCAGCTGACCATCAAGGGCGCGCGGGAAAACAACCTCAAGAACGTTAATGTCGACATTCCCCTGGGCACCTTCACCTGTGTGACGGGCGTCTCGGGCGGCGGCAAGTCCACTCTCATTATCGAGACACTCTACAAATCACTGGCTCGCCAATTGCATCGTGCCCGCAGTGTGCCTGGCGATCATGATTCCATTGAGGGCATTCAGTTGATCGACAAGATTGTCGATATTGACCAGTCCCCCATTGGGCGTCCGCCACGGTCCACCCCGGCCACCTATACGGGCGCGTTCTCCCCTATTCGTGACTGGTTCGCCAATCTGCCGGATGCTGTTGCCCGCGGCTACAAGCCCGGACGTTTCTCCTTCAACGTCAAGGGTGGCCGTTGTGAAGCCTGCCAAGGTGACGGCGTCATCAAGATTGAAATGCACTTCCTTCCGGATGTCTATGTGCAGTGCGATGTCTGCGAAGGCCATCGCTATAATCGTGAGACACTGGAAATTCGCTATAAAGGCAAGAGCATTGCCGATGTGCTGGAAATGACGATCGAAGAAGGCGCCGAATTCTTCAAGGCTGTGCCTTCCATTCGCGACAAACTGGCCATGCTGGAACGCGTGGGCCTGTCCTATATCAAGATCGGCCAGCAGGCCACGACCCTCTCTGGCGGTGAGGCACAACGCGTTAAGCTGGCCAAGGAACTGTCCCGCCGGGCAACGGGCCGCACGCTCTATATCCTTGATGAACCAACTACCGGGCTGCACTTTGAAGACGTGCGCAAACTGCTCGAAGTACTGCACGCACTCGTTGACGCAGGTAATACCGTCCTGGTGATCGAACATAACCTTGATGTAATCAAGACAGCCGACTGGATCATCGACATAGGCCCCAATGGCGGGGACTTCGGCGGCGAAATCGTGGTTGCCGGTACGCCTGAAACCGTGGCCGACTGCGCTGAAAGCCATACTGGCCATTACCTGCACTCTATGCTCGGCCAGTCGGCATCCAAGGAACGCAAAAGCGCATGAAACCAGTTCATGTAATCGGGGGCGGCCTGGCAGGCAGCGAGGCATGTTGGCAGCTGGCCAATGCAGGGGTGCCAGTGGTACTGCACGAAATGCGTCCCCTTACGAGCACCGACGCCCACGAAACAGACCAGCTGGCAGAGCTTGTCTGTTCCAACTCCTTCCGGTCCGATGATTTCATGCACAATGCGGTTGGCCTGCTGCACGAAGAAATGCGTCGATGTAATTCCCTGATCATGCGGATGGCAGGCGACCATCGCGTCCCAGCGGGCGGGGCACTGGCTGTAGACCGCGTTGCCTTTTCACAAGGCGTGCAGGATGCGCTGCTGTCGCACCCCAATGTGACGCTGGAACGAGAGCTGATTGAATCACTGCCGCCAGAAGATTGGGGATCGGTGATCATCGCTACGGGCCCGTTGACCCATGGCCCATTGGCGGAGGCCATCCGCGCAGAGACTGGCGAAGACAGCTTGGCCTTCTATGACGCCATTGCCCCCATCGTGTATCAGGACTCCATCGATTTCTCGAAAGCCTGGATGCAGTCTCGCTGGGACAAGGGAGCAGAAGGCATTGGTGACGGGGCAGACTATGTGAACTGCCCACTGAGCGAAGAGCAATATAACGCCTTCATCCAGGGCCTGTTGGACGCCGATAAAACCGCCTTTAAAGAATGGGAAAAAGACACGCCATATTTCGAGGCCTGCCTGCCCATTGAAGTCATGGCCGAACGCGGCCCCATGACCCTGGCTTTTGGGCCCATGAAGCCGGTCGGCCTGACCAACCCGCACCAGGAAGAAAAGCCCTATGCCGTTGTCCAACTGCGGCAGGACAACAAGCTGGGCACGCTCTACAACATGGTCGGCTTCCAGACCAAGATGACCCATAGCGCGCAAACAGAACTGCTACGCACCATTCCAGGGCTGGAAAATGCCCGCTTTGCCCGGCTGGGCGGCATTCACCGCAATACCTTTATCAACAGCCCTCAATTACTGGACGATCAATTACGCCTGAACAGCCAGCCATATTTGCGATTCGCCGGACAGATGACCGGCGTTGAAGGCTATGTGGAAAGCGCCGCTATGGGTCTGCTCGCCGGGCGCTTTGCCGCTGCCGAAGCCAAAGGTGAAGAGCTCCCGGCCCCACCAAACACCACAGCACTGGGTGGTCTGGTGGCTCATATCACCACGGGACACATTGAAGGCCGAGAAATTGAGTCGGGCACCAAAGCCGAGACGTTCCAGCCCATGAATATTAATTACGGCCTGCTGCCACCGCTGAACCATCGGATGAAAAAGCGCGACCGTAAACCGGCCATGAGCCAACGGGCCCTGGACGCACTGGCTGCTTGGCTAGATGATCATTCGGCGAAAACCGCCACTTAGCCGATGAGTCGGCCCCAGCTTAACCTGAGCAGGCGCCCCAGGGCCCCGCGCTCTTCATTCAATAATACTGGGTCATACCCAACCTGGCAGAGCGCTTTCAGGTATGATCGCGTCAGTACGGCCAGTAGCTTCGCAGACGGAGCAAGCCCCTTGCCCGCGTCGTCCAGTAAATGGCTTGCGACATCGCAAACCCGATCAACGATGTGACAGCGGGCTTCCACCTGTTCTGGCTTTTCTGATAGCGGATTGCGCAACCCCAATTCGGCCTGCAGGTCCTGTGGCAGAACGTTCCAGCGTTGCTCAACAGGCCCAGAAAGATTGTGCGGCAAAGACCGCATCATGCCGGCCAGCGCCCAGGCCGCGCCCACTTTGCGGGCAGCGGCCTGTACTTCTTCCCCTGCCCCGCAAACAAATGCCGCCAGTCCCTCCAACTGTCCGCCAGTCGACACAGCATAACGGATCAGCTCTTCCAGAGTCGCCATAGGCTGGGCTTCAATATCAGCCTGTCGAGCCTCAATCATGCTGGTCATCACCTCAATTGGCAGATTCTGCTCCAGAAGGAGTTGTAGAACATCGTGATTCCGCACAGTACCAGCTGCCATCTCTTCCACCGCTTCGCGCCACCAGGCCAGGCGCACAGCACCTAGTGCAGGCTCTGAGACTACATAGCGGGTTTTGGCAATTTCAGCGTTTAATGCATATAGCGCTGTCACGGCACCACGATGCCGGGCGGGAACATATTGGCTGACAAGGAATCGGTCGTAATCCTCCTGTCGCAGGCGCAATCGCGTGCGTTCCAGGGCGTTTTCCGGCGCTATCTCGTTGGCAGAAGGCGGCATTTTCTTGCTCAATGTCCCTTGTATGTTATGATCCGCGCGCACAGTGGCAGTAGGGATTCTGCCCTGTACAAGCTCTACAGAGGGGAGAAGCTATATGAAAAATCCGTTGGAATCATTACCGATGACGATTGTCCTGGGGCTGGTTATCACAGTCGCCGTGGTCGTGATCGTCGGCGCGGTCAGCTAGGGGAGTACCAAAATGGAAGCTGAAATTTCGTTCCTGTTCCGCTGGCTGCATGTTGTCAGCGGCGTGATGTGGATTGGCCTGTTGTGGTACTTCAACTTTGTCCAGATTCCCACCATGCCCAAAATTCCCGATGAACTGAAACCGGCTGTCGGCAAGCACATTGCGCCGGAAGCCCTGTTCTGGTTCCGTTGGGGTGCTATGGCAACCCTGATCACCGGCCTGCTTTTGGCCATGTTCAGCGGTTACCTGATCGACGCACTGACCCTGTCAGCCGCTTCGGGCTATTTGGGCCTGGGCATCGGCATGTGGTTCGGCATCATCATGTGGTTCAACGTGTGGTTCATCATCTGGCCTAACCAGAAGATTGCCCTGGGCATTGTCGATGCAGACGCCGACGCAAAACCGGCTGCTGCGCGCAAGGCGATGTTGTTCTCACGCACCAACACCATGCTGTCCATTCCCATGCTGTATTGCATGGTTTCCGGCCAAAACCCGGCTGCCTGGTTCCTCTAGAACCTGGTCAGAATGACTTTCCAGGCGCCCCGGTTTCGGCCGGGGCGTTTTTTTGTGGATTGGTTGTAGTGAATATTAAGTTGCCCGTTCGTGCTGAATGAATTGGCGGTCTTCAGACCGACAATTTGTATCGAAGCACAAGCAGACAAACGATGAGTCTTCACCCTTCGATACAATCCCTCGCGATGCTCAGAATCACTCAGGATGAACGGAAATGGTACGCCATTAATCCACCGCAATAAGCGCTGCAGCGACCTGACGCCCCTCAGCCTGCAGCACATTGAACGTCCGGCAGGCTGCACCTGTGGCCATATAGTCGACAGCAATACCCCATTCAGAAAGCGTCTCAGCAATGGTAGGCGCGCCAACACCGTGCCCCGCCCCGGTGCCTACCAACAGCACGTCTAGCTGGCCCTTTAACGGTTCCAGCGCCGCAAAGGACGCTGAATCGAGCTGTGCCAGGCTATCAATCGACCATGCCAGGATCTCTTCGGGTAGAACAAGAATCGAGCCCTTGTAACGCTCGTCGAGCACACGGAAGCCACCATCGCCATAGGCGGTAATCAGCAGCTTGTCGGCTGGAGTTTGTTCTTCCATCTGCATGGTGGTGAGGACCGAAGCCTATTCTTCGTCTTCGGCCGGCACCATGTCCTCGCGGCGCAGGTTCAGCAACAGCAGGAACGGCACAGCAATAAACACGGACGAATAGGTACCAATGAAAATGCCCCAGATCATTGCTGCGGTGAAGCCCTGGATCACACTACCCCCCAGGAAATAAAGGGCGAACAGTGCCAGCAAGGTCGTGACAGACGTCATGACGGTTCGGGACAGGGTCTCGTTGATACAGGTGTTGAACAGCTCAGGGAGCGGAATCTTGCGGTATCGCCGCAAATTCTCGCGCACACGGTCATATACCACCACTGTATCGTTCAATGAGTAGCCCACAATGGTCAGGATCGCGGCAATAATCGACAGGTTGAATTCCAACTGCGTTATCGAGAAAAAGCCAATGGTCAGCAACACGTCATGGACCAGTGCCACGACAGCACCAACACCGAACTGCCATTCAAAGCGCATCCAGATATAAAACAGCACCGCCAGGATCGCGAAACCAACAGCCATGGTGCCATCTTCAATCAGCTCACCAGAGACCTTCGGGCCAACAACCTCTTCACGGCGAACCGAAAAGCCTGTGTAGACTTTACCTTCAGAGACATAATGAATTGACGATTCAACCATCTCATTCTTCTCTGGGGTGGTCAGGTCGTCAAACAAGATGGAAGGCTTGAGATCGAAGGGCGTACCATAGAGGTCTGTCAGACGCGCTTTGACCTTGTCTTTGGCGATTTCCTGGGCTTCATCCCCACCCGGCTGGGTTTCAACACGAATGAAGACGTCATAGCCATCTGTGCCTTCATCGGCCCCACCCAATTGTTGGATGCTCACGTCACCAAGGCCCAACTGGCCCATTTCGGCGCGCAATTCTTCGACAGAAGGAGGCATTTCGGTGCGCACTTCCAGCACGATGCCGCCGCGGAAGTCGATGCCATAATTTAGGCCCTGGGTGAAAAACAGGCCAAGCGAGGCGACCGCCAATACAGCAGAAATCACATAGGCAATAAACCGCTTGGGAATGAATTGGAGATTTGTCTTCTGGGGAACAAGCTTAAGCGTTTTCATTGTCCGTCCCCTATATCGACAGTGTTGAAGGACGACGACGGCGTAACCAGGTAGCAACCATCAGGCGCGTCACAATCACAGCCGTAAAGACCGACATCACAATGCCAATAGCCAGCGTTACAGCGAAGCCACGAACCGGGCCGGAACCAAACTGGAACAGCAGGATCGAGGCAATCAGCGTGGTGATATTGGCATCAAGAATGGT
>JAURPT010000071.1 GCA_030836535.1 Alphaproteobacteria bacterium | reverse complement strand
AGCAATTGGGGTGCGCCGGCAGCCACCATGATCGTGCAGTTGGACATGCAGAATGACAGCTGGCGTTCGCTGTCTCAAATGGCCGGGCTGGACGTGGTTAGCCCGGCGCAGGATGCCGACGTCCCGGTTTCAGCGAAGGCAACGTTGGAGGCTACGGGGCAGGTTTACCAGATGAATATCGGCCTTTCACTGGGCCAGGCGCAGCTTGGCGTCACCGGCGAGGCCAACCTAAACGGTGACAGCGGCGCCTACGACCTGATGGTACAGTTGGATGCATCTGATGCACTGGGCGCATTGTCTTCTATTGGCATGGCGTTTGATGCGCCGAGCTTGAAGGGCCAACCCTTGAATTTGAGCGCCATGATTAAAGGGCCGGAGAGTGAGCTGCAATTGCAGGCCCTGGAAGGGCGTATCGGCAAGACAGTATTTAACGGCACGGCCATATTGGATGCGGCCAGTGACGTCACGGCAGTTAAGGCGACGCTGGACTTTGGTACATTTGACCTTGGTTCGTTCCTGGGCCCACAGGAAACAGGGGCCAAGGCAGCAAAACGCAATAGCCGCCTGCGTTGGTCCGATGATCCCATTGATCTGGGTTGGCTGGACAGCATCAAGGCGGATGTGACGTTGTCTGCCAATGAATTGCTGTTCCATCAATATACCTTCACCAAACCCCGTATCACCCTGGCAGCAGGCGCGCAGGGCATCACGGTCAGCGACATGCAGGCGGGCTTGTTCGGTGGCGCGTTATCGTTGAAAGGTAGTCTGTTACGCGGCGGCGAAAAGCTGGAGCTGACCACGGATTTCGAAATGCAGCGTACCTCGGTTGCCCAGCTGCTGGCGGCAGCAGCAGACCTGACGGTGGCTACCGGTAATTTGACCATTGGGGGGACAATTTCAGGGCAAGGCAATAGCCAGAAGGAAATTATCTCTAGCCTGGATGGCACAGTAAATATGCAGGCCGTCAACGGCGTGGTGCAGGGTGTCGACATGGTGCGCATGAGTGAAACCATGCTGACCCTGGTGGAATATGACGACTTCATCTCACTGGTGAGAACGGCCATGAATGGCGGTGAAACCCGTTATGAACGCATTGAAGCACCATTCACCATCAAAAATGGTGTGGCCAAGACGGGGCCGGTGGCGGCTGTCTTGGAAGCCTCAGAAGCGACGGTCAATGCGACAATTGACCTGCCGCGTTGGACACTGGACACCGACGTCGACTTCCGTCTGACTGATCCCGGCCATGAACAGACACCGTCGGTTGGGTTGCGGTTGACGGGGGCCATCGATGCACCAAGGCGGCAGATACGGGCCAAAGAAATGACAGCCTTTATTGGCCGTCGTTTGGCTAATCGCCTGTTGGAAGACTTTGGCGGAGAACGTAGCAGTGGCCTGCGCCAATTGTTGGGCGGTAGTTCTGCCCCGCAGACGCCTGATCAGCCAAGTGGTCAGCCGGGGTCCACTATTGGCGCACCACCGCCAGGCCAGGCTGATGGCCAAACAACGCAAGGCGAAGCCCCGAAGGGGCAACCGCCGGAACAGCAGCAGGAGCAACCGACTCAAGATCCGTTGGGCTTGCTGTTACGCGGTATCCTGAATGAAGTGACCAAGGATAAAGAGACGCAGAACTGATTAGCTCTGCTCTTTATCTGCCAGCAATTTTTCGACGAGATGCGTGCGAATGGCGCTCGACAAATTAGTGTCTCGCGCCTCATCAATCTGCAGCACATATTGACTGATGCTGCAGTTTTCGGCCTTGGCGGCTTGTTCCAGCAGCGACCAGAAGACCGGTTCCAAAGAGATGCTGGTGCGGTGACCCGCCAAGGTAATCGACTTTTTGGTCGGGCCACTCAAGGTAGGGCTCAGGGCTGCTGGAAGAAGTCGTTGCCCTTGTTGTCGACAACGATGAAAGCAGGGAAGTCTTCGACATCGATTTTCCAGACGGCTTCCATGCCGAAGTCTTCAAAATCGATACAGCTGACATTCTTGATATTGTTTTGCGCCAGGATGGCAGCCGGGCCGCCAATGGAGCCCAGGTAAAAGCCGCCATGTTCGGCGCAGCTTTCGGTTACCTGCTGGCTGCGGTTGCCCTTGGCCAGCATGATCATGCTGCCGCCCATGGACTGAAACTTTGAGACGTAGGAGTCCATACGCCCTGCCGTGGTCGGGCCAAAGGAGCCGCTGGCATAACCTTCCGGCGTTTTAGCCGGGCCGGCATAGTAAACAATGTGGTTTTTCAGATAGTCCGGCATGGGTTCGCCATCTTCGATCTTCTTGAGGATGGCGGCATGGGCCAGGTCTCGTGCCACAACGATAGAGCCGGTCAACGACAGGCGGGTCTTGATCGGGAACTGGTTCAGCTCTGCCAGCAGTTCCGGCATCGGTTTGTTCAGGTCCAACTTGACGACCTCGGTTGCCAGATCATTTTCCTTGGGTTCTGGCATATACTTTGCGGGGTCGGTTTCCAGCTGTTCGATGAACAGACCCTCTGCTGTGATCTTGCCTTTGGCCTGGCGGTCGGCCGAGCAGGAAACTCCGATGCCGATGGGTACAGAGGCACCGTGGCGTGGCAGGCGGATAACGCGAACATCATGGCAGAAATATTTGCCGCCAAATTGTGCGCCGATGCCTGTCTTCTGGGTTAGTTGATGGATCTTGTGTTCCATTTCAATGTCACGGAAGGCATGCGCGCCTTCGCTGCCATGGGTTGGCAGGCCGTCCAGGTCGCGGGCCGAGGCCAGCTTGACAGTCTTGAGGTTCATTTCTGCACTCAGCCCGCCAACAACGATGGCCAGGTGATAAGGCGGGCAGGCAGCGGTACCCAGTGTCTTGATCTGGACATCGATGAATTCAAGGAATTTGTCTTCGCGCAAGACAGCCGGCGTTTGCTGATACAGGAAGGTCTTGTTGGCAGAACCGCCACCCTTGGCCATGAACAGGAACTTATAGGCGTCGCCTTCAGTAGCATAGAGGTCGATCTGCGCTGGCAGATTGGTCTTGGTGTTGACCTCTTCAAACATCGACAGCGGGGCCATCTGCGAGTAACGCAGATTGGTGCCTGTATAGGTATTGTAGACGCCTTTGGAGATGGCAACTTCGTCCTGGCCATCGGTCCAGACGCGCTGGCCTTTTTTACCCATCACAATGGCGGTGCCGGTGTCCTGACAGCTAGGCAGCACCATGCCGGCTGCAACATTGGCGTTCTTTAGGAGTTCACGTGCCACGAAGTGGTCGTTGGGGGATGCTTCATCATCGTCGAGAATATTGCGCAGCTGCTGCAAATGGCCGGGGCGCAGCAGGTGGGCAATGTCGCGCATGGCTGTGGATGTCAGCTCCGAGATTCCTTCAGCTTCAATGGTCAGGACAGACTGGCCGTTGATCTCGGTGGTGCCGACATAGTCGCTGGAGATCTTGCGATAAGGCGTTTCATCCTTGCCTGTGGGGAACATGTCGAAATAGGCGAAGCTGTTCATCTCTCTTCTTTCATCTGCTTGGTCTGCAGGGCCTGCGCAGGCAGGCGATGTTCTGTGGTGCCAAAGGGCGCTATGGCTTGCGGAAGCGGTCCAGCGTAATCACGTTATCTTCGGTTTCACCGCTTTCGGCATCTTCTGCGGCTGCGGCCTCTGCCTCTGCGGGCAACTCATCCTCAACAGGGGCTTCTGCTTTTTCTTCTGATAGGTCTACAAAGTCGCGCTCAGATGGCGCATCCTGCAAAGGCAGGCCAAACTGGACAGAGGGGTCGACAAAGCTGGTCAGAGCCTCGAATGGAACCGTCAGGTTTTCCTGTTTGCCGTTGAAGCTGAGCTTTACGGAAAACCAGTCTTCTTCAACGATTAGGTCCCAATATTGGTGCTGCAGCACAATGGTCATGGTTGCCGGGTGGCGTGCCTTGAGGTGGTCGGGTATGGCGACGCCTGCATGCGTCGTGTCGAATGTCAGGTAGAAATGATGGTCGCCGGGCAGGCCATCCTTGGCCGTGTCGGTGAGCAGGTCGCGGACCACGCCCAGAAGGGAACGACGCATACGCGCTGCATAATCAATTTCAGTTGCTGTCATGACGGTACACCCGTGTGAATCCCTCGTAACCACAGTAGAGCAGGGGTCATAAGAGTCAAATGGCGGGTTGTCTACCCCGCGCGTGCAGATTGGGCCGGATTCAGCCGAATTAACCATAGAAAACAGCGAATGAGGTTGAAGTGGAGGGGCTTCTGTTGCCCGGTGCCCCCCCGAACCGCGCATTCACTGGTTATTAAGCAGCTACTGCGTATGCCTCATTATCGTTGGCATTTGTCAAAGTGACCCGGTAACGGCGGTATCATGCCGGGCGAAAGATAATATCTTTACTACGTTCGTCGATCCTGTTTCGCCCCCAAATTAATACCCATAAGGGCCGGTGAATTTGGTGGAGGCGCCGGGTACCGCCCCCGGGTCCGATCCGCTTATTCCATAAACCGTTTATCGCCATAGTCGGTTCCCCGACGCCCCGTATATAGGCGCTTTTGATCCACAATTAAAGGACAAGTCGCGCCTTTGTGCTGGTGTGCGGCGCGGCGAATCAGTATCCTGCTACAAGAACTAGGGGGTAAGCAGCCAAATGAAACAATATCTGGACCTGATGCGCCATGTCCGTGATTTCGGAATCCAGAAAGGTGACCGAACCGGCACGGGCACGCTAAGCGTTTTTGGCTACCAGATGCGATTCTCGCTGGCTGATGGTTTCCCCATGGTCACCACCAAGAAGTTGCATCTCAAGTCTATCATTTATGAACTGCTGTGGTTCCTGGATGGCGACACCAACATCTAATACCTCAAGGATAATGGGGTCTCCATCTGGGATGAATGGGCTGACGAGAATGGCGAGCTGGGTCCTGTCTATGGGCACCAATGGCGCAGTTGGCCCACGCCAGATGGCGGGCAGGTAGATCAGGTGGCGAACCTGATTGACCAGATCAAAAACAACCCGGACAGCAGGCGGCATATTATCTCGGCCTGGAATGTGGCGGATGTCGACGACATGGCTCTGCCACCCTGCCATTGCCTGTTTCAGTTCTATGTCGCGGATGGCGCGCTGTCCTGCCAGCTCTACCAGCGGAGTGCGGACATCTTTCTTGGCGTGCCGTTCAATATTGCGTCTTACGCGCTGCTGACCATGATGATTGCCCAGGTTTGCGGCCTGCGCCCCGGTGAATTCATCCATACCTTTGGGGACGCGCATTTGTACCTGAACCATTTGGACCAGGTAGATACGCAATTGCAGCGCGAGCAATACCCACTGCCGACCATGCGCATTAACCCGGATGTAAAAGATATTTTCAGTTTCAAATATGAAGACTTCACGCTGGAAAATTATCAGGCGCATCCAAGTATTGCCGCCCCCGTTGCTGTCTAACCGTAGGCACCTGTCATGAAAATCGACATCATCGTTGCCGTTACCCGCAATGGCGTTATTGGCCGTGATGGTGGCATCCCCTGGCGGCTGCCGGAGGACATGCGCTATTTCAAGAAAGTCACAATGGGCGCGCCGATCATCATGGGGCGCCTGACATGGGAGTCCATTGGCCGCCTGCTGCCGGGGCGGGAGAATATTGTCGTGTCGTCGACCATGAAAACGGCTCCGGATGGCGTGGTCCTGTGTGCCAGTCTACAAGCAGCTATCGAATATTGCGATGCCGCGGGTGCTGAGCGCGCCAGCATTATGGGTGGTGCGCGCATCTATCAGGAAGGGCTGGCGGTCGCTGACCGGCTCTATATTACGGAGCTTGATGCCAACTATGAGGGTGACACGTTCTTCCCATCGCTGGACAGCACCCTTTGGAAAGAGGCATCACGTCTGCCAGCGCAGGAAGCGGGCCCCGATGACCCACCCTATGCCTTTGTCATCTATGAACGTGCTTAACTAAAACTGATGGTCGGGGCGGCCTTGGTGGCTTCCCCCAGCTTCGCTGAGACATTCTCGGCAATGGCCAGGAAGGCCTGCGCCTGCGGGCTGTCTGGTGTGGAGGCCACAATCGGTGTCCCCGCATCTGATGTCTCGCGGATCGAGAGGTGCAAAGGTACTTGACCCAGGAAGTCGACCCCGAAAGATTCAGCGGTTTCCCGTGCGCCGCCATGGCCAAAGATGTGGGATGCCTCACCACAATGGGGGCAGACAAAGCTGCTCATATTCTCAACGATACCAAGCGTGGGTACTTTCATTTTGTCGAACATGGCAATGCCACGCTTGGCATCCAGCAGGGCAATGTCCTGCGGAGTGGAAACAACAACACTGCCTGCCAGCGGTACCTTCTGGGCGATAGTCAATTGCGCATCGCCGGTGCCCGGTGGCAGGTCCAGCACCAATACATCGAGCTCACCCCAGGCGACGCTGTCCAGCATCTGTTGGATGGCGCTGATCACCATGGGGCCGCGCCAGATCATGGCGGTCTCTTCATCCACCATGGATCCCATGGACATGAATTTCAGGCCGAATTTTTCGTGCGGAAAAATCGTCTTGCCATCGCTTTCCGGCTTGCCGGAAACACCCAGCATGCGGGGCACGGACGGGCCATAAATATCGGCATCCAGCAGGCCCACCTTTTTACCCTGCGCCACAAATGACAAGGCCAGGTTCACCGAGACGGTGGATTTACCCACGCCGCCTTTGCCGCTGGCAACGGCGACAATCTTGCCAACCTGGCCAATGCCGCCTTTGCCGCCGCCATCCAGTGGGGACGGTTTGCGAATAGGCGCCTGTTCAGCTTCTCCAGCTGCCGGGCGTTCGGCTGTCAGCACCGCCGTGATCTGCTCAACACCTTTTACTTCGCGGACAGCCTGTTCGCAGGCCAGACGCAGATCTTCCAGGCCAGAGCCCATGGAGGGGTCTACAGCGATGGAGAACCGCACCGT
>JAURPT010000070.1 GCA_030836535.1 Alphaproteobacteria bacterium | reverse complement strand
CCCCGTTCGACCTGCAGGTCATGTGTTGGTAACAGCCTGCGGGGCGCAGTAAATTCCCGGTTCATGCGTGTCATGACCTGGTCAAACGATACGCTTGCAGGCTTCGGCGCCTTCAGGTCAGCGGCAATGGCTGTATCAAGCGCATCAGTGTCTTTTTCCAGCTGCTTGTAGAGACCTTGCAGGTTGGTATCAGGCTGGCTCGTTAGCCAGACAGCTGCACGGTTTTGTCGACTATCCGATGAATAAGGGTAGGGCGCGGGTGCAG
Organism: Alphaproteobacteria bacterium; assembly: GCA_030836535.1. GTDB lineage: Bacteria > Pseudomonadota > Alphaproteobacteria > SMXS01 > SMXS01 > SMXS01. The sequence goes on along the minus strand of JAURPT010000070.1, from coordinate 3,180 downwards.
TGGTTTCCCTAGGGGCCTCCTGGATTTGAAAACTGTCAGGAACGTCTTCAATACCTGATCCTGCCCGCCAACCTCGCGCCAGGGCGTCGTAGAGCGACCCCGTTCCTGCAGCACCTCCGACAATATGATCTACCGCGTCCCTGCCGCAGTGATCGACAAATTGCAGGCGTGGCGACCAGCCACCTGATACAGCAACAAGGTCGCAAGCGAGTTCTACGGAATCACTGCGCCGCGAAGCCTCGACGGAAGTAATATCAAGTGCGGCAACGGTGTTTTGCTGTTCAATGACTTTCTCGACTTTATACCCACCCACAATATCGATGCCACGATCAATGGCAGGTTTGACTGTGCTTGACGCCAGTGCTGACCGGCAATCAACCACCGCAGATACATTGAAGCCTATATCATGCAACAAGCACGCTTGGTCATAGCCGCCGTCATTGTTCGTGACGACGACAGTTCGTGCGTCGGGGAAGTCGATACCGAACTGGCAGTAAAGATGGGCCAGCGAAGAGGCCTGCCACACGCCAGGTGTGTCATTGCCAGCAAAGGGCAACAGCCGTTCACGGGCACCTGTCGCCACAATAATTTCCCCGGCATTGATTTTGCGGAGGAGAAAACGGTGTCCGCTTGCAATGTCAGTGGGTTGGGTACTGGGGTTCTCATCCGGTAATCGGCTGAGGACAATCACACGGTTTTGCTCATCAATGCCAACCGTATGGCTGCGGGTCAAAAAGCTGATATCTTTTGCGGTGGCCAACCTGGTGATGGTTTTTTCGCACCAGTCTTTGCCGCTTTGTCCGCCGATTTTTGCGTTTGTCGACAGTAGTGTCCCACCCAGATGCATTGCCGTGTCGAGAACGATGGCCCGCTTGCCGGATTGTTCGGCCCCCAGGGCAGCTGACAAGCCTGCGGGCCCGCCACCGATGACGAGAACATCGCAATGTTGCACAATGACCTGGCTGTCTGCTGTTGGCGTTGCCCATTCATGTCGAAGGATAGAGGTGGGCGGCCTCTTGATCTCTCTGCCTCGAATTCGGTCGATAAGGCCCAGTGGTGGCCAGGGGGCAATGCTTTCAGCCTGCAATCCCTCATAGAGTTCCTGTTCTGTGACGTGGACAATGCGCTCGCCGGCGTCTTCATGCAGGCGGACATAGGCCTGTGTGTCGTCTTCACCGATGCCATTGATAGCGCGGGGGCGATTGCTACTCAGGGACCCGCCGGTGATCTGGATGCCATTGGCTAGAAGAGCTGAAGCAAGCGTGTCGCCAACAAATCCCAAACAGGGTTTGCCGTTGAAGCTGAACGACAGCGGATGGGCGCGGTCTATGACACCGCGTGTGGGATGTCTTGCGGTCAACTCAGCCATCTTCAGGCAACTCTTGGGGTCATGGGCTCAGTCGTGGTCTCGACAATGAAGCAGTCGTGTTCTATCTAGGGTTCCAACGAATGAACTCTATCTTAAGTGGGCGGGGTTGTCCTGACCTGCTTTCAACTTTTTGACACAAACGAGGAAGTAATGTCAGATGTAGTATCATGGAAGACTGAAGGCGATATTGGCATCATCACGATCAACAGCCCGCCGGTTAACGCCTTGTCAGCAGGGGTTCGCCAGGGCCTGTGGGACGGTATGGAAGCGCTGGTCGCCGATGACGCCGCCAAAGCCATTTTGGTGATTTGTGAAGGTCGCACTTTCATTGCAGGCGCCGACATCACGGAATTCGGCAAGCCGCCAAGTGGTGCACCGTTGCGCGACGTACAAACGGCGATGGAAGAATCACCCAAACCGGTGATTGCCGCTATTCATGGCACCGCCCTTGGTGGTGGCCTGGAAACCGCATTGGCCTGCCACTACCGCTGTGCGATCCCTTCTGCCAAGGTGGGGCTGCCGGAAGTCAAGCTGGGTTTGCTGCCCGGTGCCGGCGGTACGCAGCGCTTGCCCCGGATTATTGGCCCGAAACGCGCGCTCGATATGATCATCGACGGTAACCCCATTTCTGCCAATGAGGCCTTGGAACTGGGTGTTGTTGACCATGTCATCGATGGTGATCTGAAAGAAGGCGCGCTGGCCTATGCACAGAAGCTGGTCGACGAAAATGCGCCAGCTATTTGCGTCAGCGCCAATGATGTTGATGCGTCTGAACTAAGCGATACGTTCTTCGACGACTACCGCAAGTCTATTGCCCGCAAAACACGTGGTTTCCCGGCACCGGAAAAGATCATCCAGTGTATTGAAGCCGCGGTGAACCTGCCATTCGACGAAGGCATGGTTGTTGAAGGCAAAGGCATTGGTGAGTTGATGCAGGGCACTGAGTCCCAGGCACTGCGCTACATGTTCTTCTCTGAGCGTGAAGTGGCCAAGCTGCCGGACGTGCCCAAGGACACCCCGCTGCGTGACATCAATACTGCAGCTGTCCTGGGCGCTGGCACCATGGGTGGTGGTATTGCCATGAACTTCGCCAATGCAGGCATTCCCGTCACCATTGTGGAAATGACCCAGGAAGCGCTGGATCGTGGCCTTGGCATTATCGAAAAGAACTACCGCAATACCCAGAAGAAGGGACGCATCACCGAAGATGATGTGAACACCCGTATAGGGTTGATCACCGGTACGCTGTCTTATGACGACATCGCGGATGCAGACATCGTTATTGAAGCTGTGTTTGAAAATATGGACATCAAGAAGGAAGTGTTCACCAAGCTTGATGGCATCATGAAACAGGGTGCGATCTTGGCAACCAACACGTCCTATCTCGATATTAACGAGATCGCCCAGTGCACGAGCCGCCCCGGTGACGTGATTGGCCTGCATTTCTTCAGTCCGGCCAATGTCATGCGGCTGCTGGAAGTGGTGCGTGGCGCTGAAACCGCCAAGGATGTGTTGGCAACCTGCATGAATATGGCCAAGCGTATTGGCAAGCTGGGCGTTGTGGCTGGCGTTTGCCACGGCTTTATCGGCAACCGCATGCTGTCCCGCTATTCAACAGCGGCGCAGCGCCTGATGTTTGAAGGCGCAACCCCCAAGCAGGTTGATGACGCGATCTACAATTTCGGTATGCCCATGGGCCCGTTCACCATGGGTGACCTGGCTGGTCTGGATGTTGGATGGCGCGCCCGCCAGGACAACCCGGACCTGTTTCCGATCGACGAAAGCCTGCCCAAGATTGTCGACAAGCTGGT
>JAURPT010000069.1 GCA_030836535.1 Alphaproteobacteria bacterium | reverse complement strand
GAATAGGTTTGGGAGACACCTGATGACCATTGCACATGTGCAGAAATCACTGACCAAGACAGTCTTGCTGGTTGCTTTAGCCGTCGGCATCAGTGGTTGCGCGTCCAGCTTCAAATCAGACATATCTTCCTGGCACCAGCTGCCCCAGCCTAATGGTGAAAGCTTTGTGATCGTTGCCAAGGATGATGGCAAGACCGCCTCCCTTGAATTTGCCCATTATGCCGAGATGGTCAGCATATGGCTGCAGCGTGTTGGTTATGTTCCTGCACAGACATCCCAGCGACCAGACCTTGTGGTGAGCATGGATTACGGCATGTCAGATGCCCGTTCCGATGTGCGCAGCACCGGCGGTATTGGCTATATCGGTTATGGCTATGGGCCGTATCATTGGGGGAATGGCCCTTATGGCTATGGCTATTATGACGGCCCGGATATTCGCACCGTTGCGCTTTATGCCCGCTATTTCGAAATGGACATCGCGCGTAACGGCACACAGGGTCCCAACCTCTATGAAAGTAAGGTTGTCTCTGAAGGCCGCAACAACCGGCTTGAAGAGGTTATGCCCTTGCTGATCGATTCCATGTTTGTGGAATTCCCCGGCCCCAGCGGCATTACCCGCCGCGTGGTGTTGGACCGCGAACAGCACGCCCAGCGCTAGTTCCGTGGCGCCCGCGACGGCGTTCTTTCTCAGACCCTGCACATTTGCTAAAGTCTTCCCTGCTTTTACGTAGGGGGGCTGTGTATGAGCACCGAGGCAACTGCCACTGTGGCAGAACCACATAAGGAAAGTCGCTTTCTTGTCGTCATCGACGACACGCCTGAATGCCGTGTCGCCTGGGAATTTGCGGCCCGGCGCGCGCGTCATGTTGGCGGCTCTGTCGTGCTGGCCCACATCATCAACCCGCCCGATTTCCAGCATTGGATGGCGGTTGAAGAGGTCATGCGACAGGAAGCCCGCGAAGAGGCGCTGGAGGTTTTGCGGGATGTCGCCGTCCAGATCGAAGACGAAATTGGCCCCCGGCCAGAACTGGTTGTACGCGAAGGGGATGTGAGTGAGCAGATCCTTGCCCTGCTAGAAGATGACCCGGCCATACAATATTTTGTCCTGGCGGCTGGTGCAGACAAGGATAATCCGGGACCCCTCGTATCAGCTTTTTCAGGGCGACTCATCAACGCCATGCCCATCCCGGTGGTCATCGTACCAGGGCATCTGACCGTCGATCAGATTGCCCAGATCGCCTGATTTTGGCCATTTAGGCTGTTAATCGACCGCTTTGGCTTGAAATTAAACCAGACCGGGGGCATATAACCAGACGAAATTAGTCCGATTTGGAGCGCAGGATGTTTATCCAGACAGAACAGACGCCGAACCCGGCGACGTTGAAATTTTTGCCCGGCCGCGATGTGATGGGCGATACCACTGCCTATTTCTCAACACCAGATGCTGCGGGCAAGTCTCCCCTGGCGCTTCGCCTGTTCGATATTTCGGGCGTCGCAGCGGTCTTCCTGGGGTCTGACTTTGTCACGATCACCTCTGACGGTGCTGATTGGCAGGACCTCAAGCCCGCCGTCATGGGTGTGATTATGGAACACTTCACCCAGGGTCTGCCGGTCATGGAGAATGATGCACCCGTTGCGTCCGCCCATGCTGGTGATGCTGAGGAAGATTCTGAAATCGTTACCCAGATCAAGGAACTGCTGGACACACGCGTGCGCCCTGCAGTGGCGCAGGACGGTGGCGATATTGTCTATAACCGGTTTGAAGATGGCATCGTCTATTTGAAGATGCAGGGCGCTTGTGCAGGTTGCCCAAGTTCAACGGCCACGTTGCAGCATGGTATCCAAAACCTGTTGCAGCACTTTATTCCCGAAGTGATGGAAGTACGCCCGGCCTAGCGCTAGCATGGCGGGCACCCAGAACCAGAAGAACAAGAGGCCCTCGTGAGCACATCCCTTGATGATACAGCCTTTGACGTGCTGTTTCGCGACGCACGCAGTCAGAACAAATGGCTGGATAAGCCGGTTTCAGAAGAAACCCTTAAAGAGCTGTACGATCTGATGAAGTGGGCGCCGACCAGCGCCAATTGCTTTCCCATCCGGATTGTCTTTGCTCATTCGCAGGCAGAGAAAGACCGCCTTTCGACCATGGTGATGGACGGTAATATCGAGAAGGTTCGTTCAGCGGGCGCGGTTGCGATCATGGGGTACGACACCAAATTCTTCGACCATTTGCCCGAACTGTTCCCGCATGATGAAACAGCCCGCAGCTGGTTTGCTGACGCGCCGGATGTGGCTGAGGCCACAGCCTTCCGCAACAGCACCTTGCAGGGTGCTTATTTGATGATGGCCGCCCGTTCGCTTGGGTTGGATTGCGGACCCCTTTCGGGCTTTGATCCGGCAGCGGTTGAAGCGGCCTATTTCCCCGGTGGGCAGATAACGGCCAACTTCCTCTGTGGTCTGGGCTATGGCGACCCGGAAGGTTTGTTTGGACGCAGCCCGCGACCAGACTTCGACAAGTTCTGTTCTATCCTTTAGGCGCAATCGGCGCTTCCTGTCATGAACATCCTGGCATTTGATACAGCGCTATCGGCTGGATCGGTAGCGTTGGTCAGCAATGGTGCCGTGCTGGCAACCTGCGACGAACCCAACGCCAAAAGCCTGGCGGAACGTCTGGTTCCTATGGTGGACAAAGTCCTGGCAGAAGCAGGCAAGGCCTATACTGATATCGACCGCATAGCGGTCACTGTCGGGCCGGGCACCTTTACGGGTATGCGAATCGGTGTTGCCACGGCGCGTGCAATGTCTCTTGCAGCCGATGTGCCTCTGGTGGGCGCCTCGACGCTTGAAGTCATGGCCCGGCAGGTTGCCAATGACCATCCATCGGCCACAGATATTCACATCTGTTTCGATGCCCGTCGCAAAGAAGTCTATTGCCAGTCTTTTCGGCCATTGGGGGAAAGTGATGTTGCACCTTTGAGTGAGCCGGTTGCCTGTTCTTACGAGGTCGCCAGCGGTCTGCTGTCAGGCACATCCGGCGTTGCAGCTGGTAACGGCGTCGGTTTGGTCGAAACCCCCGCCACAATACAAGTACTGGAAGGCTATACGAGACTGGATGCCTGTGTTCTGGCTGGCATGGCTGCCGCTCGCCCCGTGCCAGATAGTGTTCCTGAGCCTCTGTACCTACGCGCGCCTGATGCCAAATTGCCTGGCGGTAAAGAGGTTGGTGCGTGATGTCTGTGCAGGCACCCATCAAAATGCGATATGACCGCGCCGGCGTGGCTATGGCCCCGTTATTGGCCCGCCTGCATGCTGCAGCGTTTCACCGCCCCGGTGATGAAACCTGGAGCGAACGGGCATTCTCTGATGTGTTGAATTCTGCCGGGTGCTTTTGTCTGGTTGCGATTGATGAGGCGGAAGATGAAACGCCAGTTGGCTTTGCGGCCGTTCGGGTCAGGGCCCAGGAATCTGAGCTGTTAAGCCTTGGCGTGATGCCGGCCTATCAGCGTCGCGGTATTGCCCAGGCATTGATCCTGCAAGCAAAGCAGGGTGCGTTAGCCATCGGCGCCAAACAGATGTTCCTGGAGGTCGCTGAAGACAACCCGGGTGCTTACCGGCTCTATTGCGAAATGGGCTTCGACCAGGTTGGCACCCGCCCCGACTATTACACCCGCCTGAACAATCAGCGGGTGAATGCCCGTACGATGCGCAGCCCGCTTTAACCTATCCGGGCCCTGCCTGCACCTGCAGCGTGTGAACCCCGTCGGCGGATGAAGCCGCCATAAGTGACAGTACTTGATGGCCAGACTCTTCAATGGCTTTGGGCAGGTTTTGTAATGGTTCTTCGCCCTGCATCAAGATAGTGACCTGATCACCAGGGGTGCACTTTTCCATGAATAAACGCGTCCGGACAAAGGTCATGGGACAAAGATATTTTGTAATATCCAGCTCATGTTTCATGTATCCAACCGAACTTTACTTGTCCAAACGGTACGTGCATTACTATTGGCGTATTCGCATGTAAACGATATAGACTCGGAGTCAACGATATTTCAATACTGATTGGCGGAAAATGTCATGGATGAAAAAGAACAGGATTACGTTGAACGGGCAGAACTACTTGCACTGACCTCTGATATTGTTTCCTCTCACGTGTCAAATAACAGCGTGGCGATGGAAGATTTGCCCGTACTTATAGAGCAGGTCTATAATTCTTTGGACAAGCTGGGCTCGAAAGCGGCAGAGCCGGTTGTAGAGCGTCCGAAGCCTGCTGTGCCAATCCGCCGTTCAATTACACCTGACCACATTATCTGTCTTGAAGATGGCAAGAAGCTTAAAATGCTCAAGCGTCATCTGCGTACGGCCTATGGCATGACCCCCGAAGAATACCGCGAACGCTGGGGCCTGCCTGCGGATTATCCGATGGTCGCGCCGAACTATGCCAACCAGCGCCGCAACCTGGCCAAGCAAATTGGTCTGGGTACGCAGCGCGGCAAACGTGGAAAAAAATAGGCGAAAGCTGTTGAGGGGCCTTCTGAAAGGCATTCTCATCAGGCCAAAAACCCGTTACACTCTGCCCCATGCCAGACAGACTAGAACGCCTCTGTATTGAGAAGGGAATGCGCATGACCGACCAGCGTCGGGTTATCGCGCGCGTATTGTCTGTGGCCACCGATCATCCGGATGTGGAAGAGGTGTTTGAACGGGCAGCGAAGATTGACCCGAAAATCAGCATTGCCACAGTTTATCGTACGGTGCGCCTGTTTGATGAAGCAGGCATCCTCGATCGTCACGACTTTGGCGATGGCCGTGCCCGCTATGAAGAACGGACCGATGATCATCATGATCACCTTATCGATGTACAGACCGGTAAAGTGATCGAATTCAATAATGATGAAATTGAAGATCTCCAGCAGGAGATCGCTCGCAGATTGGGTTACAAGCTGGTTGACCATCGGCTGGAGCTGTATGCGGTCAAGATTGACGATGGGGAAACACCCGCGTGACAGGTCTCGGGTGCCAGCTTAAACGGTGCTTTTCTTGACCAGGCTGCGTGCGTGCGTCAGCCTGTTGGGGTTACTGGTCTGTGTGCTGCTGATCATACCGACACAGGCCATCATGATTCCTTTTGGGGGCAAGAAGGCGGAAATTGCACCGCGGTGGTTTTTTGCCACGCTAAGCTGGCTTTTCGATGTGCGGATCACCATGAAAGGGGTGCCCTATAAAGGCGCGCCGGTGCTCTATATTTCCAACCACATATCCTGGCTCGATATTTTCGTTTTTGGCGCTGTGCTGCGCGGCTCATTTGTCGCGCGCGGTGACCTGGAAGGCTGGCCCATCTTTGGTTATCTGTCGACGCTGCAGCAGACAGTGTTTGTAGACCGGGACAACCGGGTGCGGTCTGGCCGACAGCTCGACCAGCTGACGGAACGGTTGCTGGAAGATGACCGACTGATCCTGTTTCCCGAAGGCACGAGCACAGATGGTACCAAGGTGCTGCCCTTCAAAAGCAGCTTGTTTGCCGTGGCTGAACGTTGGCCGGGTGATGACCCGTTACTGATCCAACCTATGTCGATCCGGTATAAGACGATCAATGGTATGCCGCTGACGCGCCACTACCGACCATTTATCGGTTGGTATGGCGATATGGATCTTGCCCCCCATTTTTGGGACTTTCTGCAGCTTGGGCGAATTGGCGTTGCGATTGAATTTCATGAGCCAGTGTCTTCGGCAGAATTCAAATCCAGAAAGGCCATGTGTCGTCACTGCCATGAGGTGATCGCCGTCGGGGTCGAACAAAAACTGGCAGGAGCAAGCCATGCAGCGGCTGCCTGAGCCGAAGCGGCAATCCTCCCATTGCTTGACTCCCGGTCGGGTATTGTTAGGGTGCGCCGCCGAAATTGGCGGAATGATCAGGAAGAAAGTGCCCATCAATGGCTAAGCGCCTTCACATCAAGACCTACGGTTGCCAGATGAATGAATATGATTCATCGCGCATGGCCGATATTCTTGTGCCGTTGGGCTATGAAACCACGGATAATCCCAAGGACGCGGACCTTGTCATCCTGAATACGTGTCATATTCGGGAAAAAGCGGCCGAAAAGGTCTATTCCGAAATTGGTCGTCTGCGGCTGATGAAGGACCATCGCCAACAGAATGGCGAAGAGATGATGATTGCCATTGGCGGTTGTGTTGCCCAGGCCCAGGGTGAAGAGATCATGCGGCGGGCGCCCGCTGTCGACATGGTGTTTGGCCCCCAGTCCTACCAGGCCCTGCCAGAGCTGATTGAAAAGGCCAAACTGGCCAAGAATAACAAGCCATCCGCCCGCCCGGTCGCCATGGACTTTGCCTCCCAGGACAAGTTCGACCGCTTGCCTGCGCAAACGTCGCAAAACGGGGTTAGTGCTTTTCTGACCATTCAGGAAGGGTGTGACAAATTCTGCACCTTCTGTGTTGTACCCTATACACGCGGGGCAGAACATTCCCGCCCCGTGTCAGAGATTATTGCAGAGGCGCGCCGCCTTGTTGCAGCCGGGGCCGCCGATATCACCCTGTTGGGTCAGAATGTGAATGCCTATGCCGGTGATGATGGCAGCGGCCAGCCTGCCAGGCTGGGTGAGTTGATGACGCAGTTGGCTGACCTCGATGGCCTGTCGCGCATTCGCTATACAACATCGCACCCGCGCGACGTTGACGATGCTCTGATTGCGGCCCATGGCGATATTGAAAAGATCATGCCCTATCTGCACCTGCCGGTTCAAAGCGGGTCCGACCGTATTCTGGAAGCGATGAATCGCAAGCATACTGCCGATGACTACCGCGCCATTGTTGCGCGGCTGCGCGCGGCACGACCGGACCTGGCTCTCTCAAGCGACTTTATTGTCGGTTTTCCTGGTGAGACGGATCGTGATTTTGACCACACGATGGATCTGGTCCGCGACATTACCTACGCGCAAGCCTATTCGTTCAAATATAGCCCGCGCCCGGGAACGCCCGCGGCTGAGCTGACAGACCAGGTGGCCGAGGACGTCAAAACACGCCGTCTTTCTATTCTGCAGGATGAATTGCGACTGCAGCAAAATGCCTTCAATGAAGCCACGGTTGGTAAAGTGCTGCCTGTGTTGTTTGAAAAACCGGGTCGCCATGAAGGCCAGTGGGTTGGTCGCAGTCCCTATATGCAGGCGGTTGCCGTCGATGGCGCAGCGGCGGCTGGCGCCAGCGCGGGCATGGAAGCACAGGTCGAAATCACCGGCCTGCATGCAATTAGCCTGGCTGGGCGTCTTGTTTCTTCCGTTGATACGGACAGGGAAGCCGTTGCTTCATGATTGCCCGGGTTCACTCATATGCAGCGGGGGGTGCTAAAGCGTGACCAAGAAGAAGAATCATGGCCCGATCGTGCTGGACTTTGAAAACCACGCATTTCTGCCCGACCTCTATGGCGAGCATGACAGTCACCTGACCCTGATAGAAGACAGGCTGGAAGTTAGTCTTTCCTCCCGTGGTAACCGGGTGTCCATTGCGGGCGAATTGCATAATGCGCGTCTCGCGCAGGATGTGCTCAAGCTGCTATATGCCCGCCTGCGCGACGGCATGAGTGTCGATCCCGGTGAGGTGGAAGGCGCTATTCGTCTGGTAAAGGCCAACCCGCGCGAAGGCGACGATATGGCCCGTGGTCGTAATGGTTATTCCATTCACACCAAGCGCCGCAAAATTACGCCGCGCAGCATGCAGCAGGCTGAATATATCGAGCAAATCCGGGAGAACCAGTTGGTTTTTGCCTCTGGCCCAGCAGGTACCGGCAAGACCTATCTGGCGGTGGCGATGGCGGTCAATATGCTGCTCGACGGCACAGTTGACCGGTTGATCCTGTCGCGCCCGGCGGTCGAGGCCGGCGAAAGCATTGGTTTCCTGCCCGGTGATATGCGGGAGAAAATCGACCCCTATCTGCGGCCACTCTATGATGCTCTGCATGACATGTTGCCGGACGAACAGGTCGAGAAGCAGTTATTGAACGGCACGATTGAAGTGGCCCCCTTGGGTTTCATGCGGGGGCGGACTTTGTCGAACGCCTTCATCATTCTTGATGAAGCGCAGAATACCACCGCGATGCAGATGAAGATGTTCCTCACGCGCCTGGGTGAAAACTCGCGCATGGTCGTGGCGGGTGACCCCAGTCAGGTTGACCTGCCGTCGGGGGAGCGTTCAGGACTTTATGATGCCATTGATATTCTGGCCAAGCTGGACGGTATTTCACTCGTCGAGTTTGGCGAGGCAGATGTTGTTCGCCATCCACTGGTGACCAAGATGGTGCATGCCTATAACGCCCGCGACGACCGCATTCGCAAGGCCCGCAAGAAGCGCAAGGACAAACAGGCAGACAGCAGCGACGCTGGGTCTTCCGACGACTGATCATGCTTTCAGCAGATATAAGTGTGGCGGCCGAAGAATGGCGGGACCTTGTGCCTGACGTTGAGAATCATTGTCTCAAAACACTGGTTGCTGCCAGCGCTGCCATTGATCAGGAAAACAGATCGCTGGCCGTATTGCTTGACGACAATGCCGCCTTGCAGGACCTGAACACGAGGTTTCGCGGCAAGGACAAGCCCACTAATGTGCTGTCTTTTCCCGCGCCTCCACTGCCGCCCGGCATGCCCGACCTGCCAGATGGCGGCCCTGCTCATCTGGGTGATTTGGCGTTGTCTTGCACCGTCGTCCGGCAGGAAGCGGCAGAGCAGGGAAAAAATGTTGGCGATCATTTTTCCCACTTATTGGTGCATGGGCTTTTGCATCTCTTGGGGTATGATCACGAATCGAAGGAAGAGGCCGTTCGAATGGAGCGTCTCGAAATTGATATTCTTGCGGGTATGGGCATAGCCAACCCCTATGAGCTGGAGTAATGGCGTCTCACTCTGACAGCCCGGCGGGCGACTTACCGCCATCTGAATCCGACTCAGCGTTTAGTCGCTGGGCGGCTTCACTTGTAACAGCCCTGTGCGGGCGTGAACCGTCCCTGCGCGAATCTCTTGAAGATGTGATCGAAGAACATGGTGACGACACGGGTGACCTGACACGTGAAGAGCGTGTCATGTTGCTCAATATTGTCTCACTGCGGGAACTCAAGATCAGCGACGTCATGGTGCCGCGAGCAGATATTGTGGCGATCGATATTGCCATGAGTTTTGACGAAATGGTGCAGGTCTTCCGTCAGGCGACACATTCACGACTGCCGCTCTATCGCGAATCGATGGATGAAATTGTTGGTATGGTGCACATCAAGGACGTGGTGGCGGCCATGGCAGGCCACGATGATGGAGAGCGTCCCCGCATTGCAGATATCAAGCGGCGGGTATTGTTTGTGCCGCCTTCCATGGCGGTGGTCGACCTGTTGTTGAATATGCGGATCAACCGGACCCATATGGCACTGGTCATTGATGAATATGGTGGCACCGATGGTCTGGTAACCATTGAAGACCTGATCGAACAAATCGTTGGCGAAATCGAAGATGAGCATGACGAGCAGTCCGGACCGCTGATCAGACGCCGCAGAAATAGTGCGTTGGATGTTGATGCCCGCGCCCTGGTCACCGAGCTGGAAGCCATGATTGAGACCGATATTCTGCCGGATGATCGGGATGAAGAAGTCGACTCAGTGGGTGGGCTTGTTTTTACCCTCGCGGGGCGCGTGCCGGTTCGGGGCGAAGTTGTCACCCATGACAGTGGCGTAGAGTTCGAGGTGGTCGACGCCGATGCACGCCGCCTGAAGAAGCTGCGTGTGCGCCTGCCGCGTGCTTCAGGCCAGGGCTAGCCATGTCCCGCATTGCAGATTGGCTGACCCAACAAAACCGTTGGTTACAGGCGCTGTTTGCCGTTCTGGCCGGTCTGTTTACGACACTTGCCCTGCCGCCTGTCTATGCCGTGCCGCTGTTGTTGATTGCCTGGCCGGTTATGCTGGTATTGGTCGACGCAGCGCAGAAGTGGTCTCGTGTTCTGCGGCTGGGGTGGCTGTTTGGTGCCGGGCACATGCTTGCCGGTCTGTACTGGGTTGGCAATGCGCTGGAGATTGCAGGTGCGCCGCCGCAACTGGCAATTTTGCTGCCGCTGTCCATGGCATTTTACCCCGCGCTGGCCCTGTTGGGCTATTGGGTTCTGGCTGGGTGGCTGCGTAGCCGGGGGGTGGTTGAAAGCCGGGATATTGCATCCGTCGCCTTGTTTTCCCTGTTGTGGCTCGCTGCAGAAATGCTGCGCGGGTATTTGTTTACCGGCTTTCCGTGGAACCTGATGGGCTATGTTTGGGCCTTCTCAGACTATATGCCGCAAGCGGTGTCCCTGGTAGGGACCTATGGCCTGTCTTTACTGACCGTTTTTGCCACCGCTCTGGCCGTCTGCCTGTTCAGCCCGCGGGGTTGGTTCCATCGACTGATGCCTTTGGTCCTGGGGGCGCTGATTTTGGTCTCTGTGGCCGGTTACGGTTTTGCCCACCTGGCAACAGCGGGGGAAACCGCCTATCACGACATTCGTGTGCGTATTGTCCAGGCCAATATCAACCAGCGCGACAAGTGGCGGGCCGACCTGCGGGCTCAGAACTTTGAACAGCATCTGGTTTTGTCAGAGAAGAATGAAGGCGAGGGGTTCGATCTGCTGGTCTGGCCGGAAACCGCTGTGCCGTATTATCTGGACGAAGAGCCCGCCAAGACCGTGATGATGGGCCGTATCGTTCGACCGGGGGGATATGTGATAAGCGGCGTGCCGCGTCGTGAAATCCTGCCCGACCGGTCGCGACGATTCTTTAACAGCATGATCGTGGTTGATGATTTTGGTCGGGTTATAGAAACCTTCGACAAGTTTCATCTGGTGCCATTTGGTGAATATGTACCGCTCAAGGGGGTGCTGGAGTGGCTGGGTGTCGAGAAACTGGTAGAGGGAGCGGGTGACTTTTCGCCGGGTAGGGGCGCTGCCACCCTGCCCCTTGCCGGCATGCCATCCATGAGCCCGCTGATTTGTTACGAGGTCATTTTCCCCGGTGCCGTGGTTGTGCCAGAAAAGCGCCCGGGCTTTCTGCTGAATGTGACCAATGATGCCTGGTATGGAGAAACTTCGGGTCCCTACCAGCACCTGATGATCACCCGCTTCAGGGCCATTGAGGAAGGCTTGCCCATGCTGCGGGCCGCCGGCACCGGCATTTCAGCGATTATCGATGCGCAGGGCCGTGTCATCTCCCAGCTTGGGCTTGGCAAAAGCGGCACCGTCGACGGGTTGCTACCCGTGGCCACGGCGAGCCCAACATTCTATGGCCGATATGGTAATTCCGTGATCTGGGTATTGGTACTTCTGGTTGTTGTTACCGGTTTTCTGGCAGGAAAACTGACGTCGGGCCGGGCTGAATAACCCCATATTGGCCTTGTGTTTGGGTGTTTCGGGGCCTAATGCTAGGTTGTGTTCGATGATAGTCGGATATCGAAATATTTAGTACCATCTAAAGTGTATGGTTATGCTGCCGCCACGGCGAGATAACCAATTATTCGGGGAGAAGTCGGGTGGAACATAAACCCAACCCTGTCGATGTTCATGTCGGTAAAAAGTTGCGCGAGCGGCGTTCTGTGCTCGGCATTACGCAGGAAAAGCTGGGCCGTGAGTTGGGCCTGACCTTTCAGCAGGTTCAGAAGTATGAGCGAGGGGCCAACCGTATTGGGGCCAGCCGTCTGTTCCAGCTCTGCCGTATTTTGGATGTCGGGCCCAACCATTTCTTTGAAGGGCTGTCGCTCAACAAGAATGCGCCGATCCCTGGCATGTCAGATGCAGAACAGGCTGAGTTCGACCCTGAAAAGGAAATGACCCGCGAAGTCATGAAGCTGGTGCAGGCGTTCCGGCGCATCCCTGGCGACAAGGCCCGGCAGGGTGTCATCGATCTGGCCAAGGCGCTGGCTGCCGACGGTAAGGGTTAGTGCCCACGGTTGGCTGAGGCAAACTCGATACATGTAGGGTTTGTTATATAAAGAAATCTTTATGCTTGTTCGGTGTGGGGCGTGCTGATATACACGTGGCCCATCTGCAGGCGTGTGGTCGGTTGAATTAAGCCTTTTTCTGTACCTGTTCGCCCGGCAGCACAATCGATTGCAGGAGAGAATGTCGTGGCGCGGCAGGACTTTGTTTTTACCAGCGAATCTGTTTCTGAAGGTCACCCTGACAAGGTGTGTGATCTTATTTCCGATTCAGTGTTAGATGCCTACCTCGCTGCTGACCCGCAGGCCCGTGTTGCTTTAGAAACTTTGGTAACGACTCAGAAGGTTGTGCTGGCCGGTGAAGTGCGGGGCCCCGACCACGTGCTGGCTTCTTTGGAAGAGGTGGCGCGGGAGCGAATCCGTCAGATCGGCTATGAGCAAAGTGGCTTTCATTGGCGCGATGCAGATGTTGAAGTACTGGTCCATGGCCAGTCAGCAGACATTGCGCAGGGCGTTGATGCCGCTGACGACAAAGCCGAAGGCGCTGGTGACCAGGGGATCATGTTTGGTTATGCCTGCCGCGAAACTGACGGGTTGATGCCCGCCCCTATTTATTATTCGCATCGTATCCTTGCTGATCTGGCTGCTGCCCGGCACGATGGTCGTGCAGCCGGTCTGGGGCCGGATTCAAAAAGCCAGGTTACCGTTCGCTATCAAAATGGTGCCCCTGTTGGTGCAGAATCGATCGTTCTATCGACCCAGCACGATGAAGCCATGTCCTCTGCAGATGTAGAGGCACTGGTGCGCCCCTATATTACCGACGCCCTGCCCGATGGCTGGATCAGCAATGAAACCGAATTTCACATCAACCCGACCGGTCGCTTTGTCATTGGCGGGCCGGAAGGCGATACAGGCCTGACGGGCCGCAAGATTATTGTCGACACCTATGGCGGGGCGGCCCCCCATGGCGGCGGTGCTTTCTCCGGTAAAGATCCCACAAAAGTCGACCGGTCAGCCGCTTATGCGTCACGCTATCTGGCCAAAAACGTTGTTGCTGCAGGTCTTGCCGACAAGTGTACCATCCAGCTGTCCTATGCGATCGGCGTTGCTAAACCGCTATCGCTCTATGTTGATACACAGGGTACGGGCCAGGTTGATGAAGCCATGCTGGAGAAAGTGTTGGCCGATATTATGGACCTGACGCCGCAGGGTATTCGTGAACATCTTTCCCTGAACCGGCCAATTTATGCGCGGACCGCTGCTTATGGCCATTTCGGTCGTGACCCTGAGGCCGACGGCGGTTTTTCTTGGGAAAAGACTGACTTGGTTGGGTCCCTGCAACGGGCTGTTTCCTAAGGCGTTGTGACCCAATCAGAAGATCATAAAGAACGGCGCCTCTATGGTCGCCGTCGGGGCAAGCCGCTACGGGCTGGACGACAGGCATTGGTGGACGATGTTCTTCCGGACCTGTTGGTGCCCGTTGCGGAACAGGCCAATGGGCTGGACCCTCTTACACTTTTTCCTGGCACCAAAAAGGAAGCCTGGCTTGAGATTGGTTTCGGCAAAGGTGAGCACCTGGCGCATCAGGCCCGCACCAACCCGGATGTGGGCATTATTGGTGTGGAACCCTTCATCAATGGTTTGGCGGCACTGCTTGGTGTCATTGATGACGAAGAACTAGCGAATGTTCGCCTCTATGATGATGATGCCGCTTTGTTGCTGGCAGCCCTGGTGCCAGGGTCATCGTCCCGCGTCTTTGTGCTGTTTCCGGACCCCTGGCCGAAATCCCGCCACCATAAGCGGCGTTTCATCCGCCCGGAAAATCTCGACCTGATTAGCCGAGCGCTAAGAATTGGCGGAGAGTTGAGGATCGGGACCGATCACACGGATTATGGCAATTGGATCCTGCGTCATATGGTGCAGCGCACAGACTTTGAATGGCAGGCCGAATGCCCGGGGGACTGGCGCGTGCGGCCTGATGACTGGCCCCAGACGCGTTACGAAGCCAAAGCCGTGCGCGAAGGCCGCTCGTCGATTTACCTGCGATACACGCGGGTCTAGCAGCGATACGCCTTGAATTTTCAGATGTTTGTGATATAAAGCACGTTCTCTTGACATAGTTGGCGGGGTGACCCGCTAAAAATTGGCAGAGTGGGCCGCGGCCCGCTCTTTTTGTATTTGGGCTCCAGCGTTCAGGCGTTGGAGTCGAGCGCAGCAAACGACGAAGGTAGAATGGCAAATCTGGCTACACCAGTGCAGGCATTGATTGAACCCACCGTGGAAGCGATGGGTTTTAACCTCGTTCGCGTGGCCTTTACCGGCGATGTGGAAACAGTGTTGCAGATTATGGCTGAACGGCCCGATGGCAGCATGACAATTGATGACTGCGCCGACCTAAGCCGGGCTATCTCCGCCATTCTCGATGTCGAGGACCCTATTCCCGGTGAATATAACCTCGAGGTCAGTTCACCCGGGATTGACCGGCCGCTTGTCCGGCCGAAGGATTTTGAACGCTTTGCAGGTTTCGAGGCCCGCATCGTGTTGCAGTCCCATATCGAGGGGCAGCGTAAGTTTCGGGGCCATTTGATAGGCGTAACGGATGACACCGTCCGCCTGGCAAATGACCAGGGAGAATTTGCACTCGCATTTGGTGATATCGCCAATGCCAAGCTGATTCTGACCGATGAATTGATTGACGCCCACCTGGCTGCAGAAGCCGCGCGGGCCGAACAGGCACAGCAAGACTAAAGGAGTACGCCACATGTCCAGTGCTGTCAGTGCCAACAGGCTAGAACTTTTGCAGGTAGCAGACGCCGTTGCCCGTGAAAAGCTGATCGACAAGGAACTGGTGCTTGAAGCGATGGAAGAAGCCATCCAGAAAGCTGCCCGGTCCCGGTATGGTGCCGAACACGACATCCGTACGATCATCGACCGCCAGAACGGTGACATTAAATTGTTCCGTGTCACCACGGTTGTTGAAGAAATCGAAAACGAAACGGCTGAGCTGTTGCTCGCTGACGCGCAAAAAGCCTATCCGGAGCTGAACCTGGAAGTGGGGTCAGAACTGCGTGAAGAACTGCCGCCGATGGACTTTGGGCGTATTGCCGCCCAGACCGCAAAGCAGGTCATCACCCAGAAGGTGCGGGATGCCGAGCGTGAACGCCAGTACGAAGAATATAAAGACCGTGCCAATGAGATCACCAATGGCATCGTCAAGCGCGTTGAATATGGCAATGTGATTGTCGATCTGGGTCGCGCTGAAGCCATTATCCGCCGTGACGAGGGCATTCCCCGCGAAAACTTGCGCACCGGTGACCGGGTTCGTGCCTTTATCTTTGACGTGCGCAGTGAACCACGTGGCCCGCAGATCTTCCTGTCTCGCTCGCGCCCGGAATTCATGTCGGCGTTGTTCGCCCAGGAAGTGCCGGAAATCTATGATGGCGTCATCGACATTCGCTCCGTTGCCCGTGACCCGGGCAGTCGTGCCAAGATTGCGGTGACCTCCAGCGACCCGGGCATTGACCCCGTTGGCGCCTGTGTGGGTATGCGCGGCAGCCGTGTGCAGGCCGTTGTCAACGAACTGCAGGGTGAAAAGATTGACATCATCCAGTGGTCGCCCGATGCGGCGACCTTCATCGTGAATGCGCTGGCCCCTGCTGAAGTGCAGAAGGTCGTGCTGGATGAAGACAATGCCCGTATTGAAGTGGTTGTCCCCGATGACCAGCTGAGCCTTGCCATTGGTCGCCGTGGCCAAAATGTGCGTTTGGCCTCGCAGCTGACCGGCTGGACGATCGACATCCTGACGGAAGCTGAAGAATCAGAACGTCGCCAGGCTGAGTTTATTGAACGCTCAACCATGTTCACCGAATCGCTCGACGTGGAAGAAACCATTGGCCAGCTTTTGGTGGCTGAAGGCTTTACCCGCCTTGAAGAAGTAGCGTTTGTCCCGCTCGACGAAATTGCCATGATCGAAGGCTTTGACGAAGAAATTGCCGAAGAGCTGCAGGCCCGTGCGGTCGCCGCGCTGGCTCAGCGTGATGCGCAGTTTGACGAAGAACGCCGCGGCCTTGGCGTTGAAGACGATGTTGCTGCCATTGATGGTCTGTCGCCTGAAATGCTTGTGGTGCTGGGCAATGCCGGTATCAAGACGCTGGATGACCTGGGTGACCTGGCCAGCGACGAGCTGAATGACCCCGAAGAAGGCATTCTGCGTCAGTACGAACTAACGGAAGACGAGGCCAATGCTGTCATCATGGCGGCCCGTGCCCACTGGTTCGAAGACGAAGAAGGCGACGCCCCCGCGGCAGCAGAGGCTGACGCACCGGCTGAAGCCGAAACCGAATAAGGATGAGACAAGAGTGCACAAGGTGGATTCGTCCCATACACCGACCCGTCGGTGTCTTGTCAGCGGTGATACAAAACCGCAGGGCGAGCTCGTGCGCTTTATTCTCGGGCCTGACCAACAGGTTGTCCCTGATATAGCGGGCAAATTGCCCGGCCGTGGCCTCTGGGTTTCGGCGTCTCGTGATGCTGTTGAGCTGGCCTGCGAAAAAGGTCTGTTTGCCCGTGCTGCCCGCGCCAATGCCAAAGCTGATGCTGACCTGCCAGACCTGGTCGACCAGTTGCTACGGCAGGCGTGCCTCAACTGTCTGGGCCTGGCCCGCAAGTCCGGCGATCTGGTCAACGGGTTTGAAAAGGTCAAAGCCTGGTTGAAAAGCGGTCGGGCGACGGTGTTGCTCTGTGCAGCTGATGCCAGTGCAGACGGGCGTGAAAAATTACAAAGACTGGCGGGTGAAATCCCCGTTTTTGAGCTGTTTTCCTCTGCCGAATTAAGCCAGGCACTGGGGCAACAGAATGTGGTGCATGTAGCACTAAAAGATGGCGGTTTGGCCCGTCGCCTTGTACAACAGGCGCAGCGTTTGGCCGGCTATGGGTTACCGACCTCGGTTCCCGGGCAAAGCCAAGCGTAGAACGAAGGTGAAGAAAGAATGACTGATAGCACTGATAAGAGCGAAAAAAAGCTCACCCTGTCCGGGCGTAAGACCCTTCAACTGAAGAAGTCTGTTGATGCCGGCCAGGTGCGTCAGAGCCTGTCTCATGGTCGCAACAAATCTGTCGTGGTGGAGAAAAAGCGCCGCCGCATCATTAATGTTGATACCCCTGCAGAGCCTATCGTTGAAGAACAGGAAACTCCTGTACAGGAACCTGAAGCCCCTGTTGTAGAGAGGCCTGAAGCGGCAGAAGCGCCCAGCCATCTGACGGAAGAAGAACGTGCTGTGCGTGCCCGCGTCTTGGACGCAGCGCGCAAGCAGGCCGTTGTCCGCCAGAAGGAAGAGGCCGAACGCGCTGAGCGCGAAGCTGAAGAAGCCGCCAAGCGCGAAGCTGGAGAAGCCGAACGGCGCCAGAAAGAAGAAGCAGAGGCTGCCCTGCGAGCGGAAGAAGATGCCAAGCGGGCGGCTGAGGAAGAAGAGGCTCGTAAAAAGGCAGAGGCAGAGGCTGCAGAAGCGGCTGCACAGGCCCAGGCCAAAGAAGCCAAAGCGGCCGCGCAGCCCAGCGCAAAAGAAGACGGCCCCCGTGCCCGTCGCGACGGCGGCAAGGCAGCGGAAGAACCCCGTAAGATGCGGGCTGTTGAGCGCCCGAAACAGCGCCCGAGCACGCGTGGTGAATCGCGTCGTCGTGAAAGCAAACTGACGATTGCCCGCGCGCTTGATGATGGTGCGGAAGAGCGGCAGCGTTCACTGGCTGCTGTTCGTCGTGCGCGCGAAAAGCAGAAGCAGGCCATGCGGGCCACCAAGGACACGCCGGCCAAGATTACCCGTGATGTTGTGGTCCCTGAAGAAATCTCGGTTGCAGAGCTGGCGAACCGTATGTCGGTGCGTGGCAATGATGTTGTCCGGGAACTCATGAAGAATGGCATCATGGTTACGGTCAATGACGTGATCGACGCTGATACGGCAGAACTTATTGTGACCGAGCTGGGCCATAAGGTGACCCGTGTTACCGAAGCTGACGTTGAAAGCGAACTGTTTGCCGGTGAAGACGCCGCTGATGATTTGCTGCCGCGTGCACCGGTCGTGACGGTGATGGGTCATGTTGACCATGGTAAGACATCTCTGCTCGATGCCCTGCGGTCGACCGATGTTGTTGCTGGCGAAGCCGGTGGCATCACCCAGCATATTGGTGCTTATCAGGTGCAGTTGGCCAGTGGCGCGAAGATCACCTTCCTCGACACGCCGGGTCATGCTGCCTTTACGGCCATGCGTGCCCGTGGTGCGCAAGCCACCGATATTGTGGTGCTGGTGGTGGCGGCTGATGATGGCATTATGCCGCAGACGATTGAAGCTATTCAGCATGCCAAGGCTGCCGAAGTGCCCATCATTGTCGCCATTAACAAGATGGACCGCGAAGGGGCTAACCCGGATCGCGTTCGCCAGGAATTGCTGCAGCATGAAATCATCGTCGAGGAAATGGGCGGCGATGTGCTGAATATTGAAGTATCTGCCCTTAAGGGGACGAATCTCGACAAGTTGGAAGAGGCGATCACCCTGCAGGCAGAATTGCTGGAGCTGAAGGCGAACCCCGACCGGGCTGCTGAAGGTGTGGTTGTTGAATCACAGCTCGACAAGGGTCGCGGGTCTGTTGCAACGGTGTTGATTACACGCGGAACCCTGCGTGTGGGTGATGTTTTTGTCTCAGGCTCTCAATGGGGTCGTGTCCGCGCGATGATGGATGACCGAGGTCGCCAGGTGAAAGAAGCTTTGCCGTCACAGCCTGTTGAAGTATTGGGCCTGAACGGCACCCCGTCAGCCGGTGACGATTTTGCCGTTGTTGATGGCGAGAACAAGGCGCGCGAAATTTCGGAATATCGCCAGCGTCAGGAACGCCTGACCCAGGGCAGGTCTGCACCACGGGCATCGCTCGAAGCCATGCTGGACCGGTTGAAGGAAGAAAGTGCCGAAGAATTCCCGGTTGTCATCAAGGCCGACGTGAATGGTTCTGCAGAAGCCGTGGCTGGCGCCCTGCAGCAGCTGAATACAGATGAAGTGGCGGCCAAGATTGTGCTGTCCGGTGTTGGTGGTATTTCTGAATCAGACGTGACGCTGGCACAGTCAGCTGGTGCGCCGATTTTGGGCTTTAACGTTCGTGCCTCAGGCAAAGCCCGGTCGCTGGCGGAAGAAGTCGGCGTAGAAATCCGTTACTATTCAGTCATTTATGACCTGGTGGACGATATAAAATCGACCCTGTCTGGCATGCTGGCGCCGGAAATTGCAGAAACCATTATTGGTACCGCCAATGTTCAGGACGTCTTCTCTGCGGGTAAGGGCAAGGCCGCTGGTTGTATTGTGACCGATGGTGTTGTGCGGTCCGACGCCAAGGCGCGTCTGCTGCGTGATGATGTGGTTTCCTGGTCTGGCGACGTGTCGTCGGTGCGCCGCTTCAAGGATGAAGTGCAGGAAGTCAACGCCGGTACCGAATGCGGTATCACGCTGACCGACTTCAACGACATCAAGAAGGGCGATGTCATCGAAATTTATACCGTTGAGGAACGCGAGCGCTCGCTGTAAAGCAGCCCTCCATCTGAGGCTATGTCATGAGTAACCGGTCCGGTCATCCGCGCAGCCAGCGCCAGCAACGTGTCGGCGAATTGATTCGTCATAGCGTGGCCGACGTCTTTATGCGCGGTGAACTGCGCGACCCGGACCTGGCTGGTGTTTCTATTACGGTGACGGAAGTGACTGTCAGCCCGGACCTTAAGAACGCTACCGCCTGGGTCATGCCCCTGGGGGGTGATGGCAAGCAGGTGGTCGAAGATGCGCTGAACCGATGCGCCAGCTATATCCGCGGGCAATTGTCCCGGTCTGCGGCGCTGAAGTTCACGCCGCGCCTCAGTTTTCAGATCGATCCGTCGTTTGACAACGCAGCTCATGTGGATTCCCTGCTGAGTCAGCCTTCTGTCCAGCGCGACCTGGAACAAGACCCTACCCCTTCGGAGGACGACTAGCCCCTTGGCCCGTCGTCGTAAAGGAAACCCCATTCACGGTTGGCTGGTGCTGGACAAGCCCCTTGGGCTGAGTTCCAACCAAGCGCTTGGCAAGGCGCGCCGCCTGTTCAATGCCGCCAAGGCTGGCCACGGCGGGACGTTGGACCCCCTGGCGTCCGGCGTGTTGCCCGTAGCGTTCGGTGAGGCAACCAAGCTGGTGTCCTACGCCATGGATGGCAGCAAGACATATGCATTCGACATCACATGGGGCGTCCAAACATCGACGGATGACGCAGAAGGCGAGACGGTTGCAGAATCGGACCTGCGCCCGACGGCAGATGCTATCGAGCAGGTGCTTCCCCAATTCACCGGCACCATTGAGCAGACGCCACCAGCCTATTCGGCCATCAAGGTAGATGGGGAACGGGCTTATAAGTTGGCACGAGCCGGTGAAGAGGTCGACCTGCCGAGCCGTGACGTGGAAATATATGGCCTACGGCTGACGGGGTCTTCAGACGACACGGCCAGCCTTGAAGTTGACTGCGGCAAAGGCACTTATGTGCGGTCGCTGGCGCGCGACATTGCACTTGCGCTGGGCACGGTTGGGCATGTCTCGGCCCTACGCAGAACACGGGTTGGCCCCTTTACAGAAAAAGACGCTTTTTCGCTGGATAAGCTAGAGCTTTTGAGCCATAGTGCGCCGCTTGAAAACGCCATCCTGCCATTGGAGACGCCCCTGGACGACATCCCGGAGGTCGCCGTAATGGACAGCGAGGCAAAGCGCCTTCGTACCGGACAGGCCATTCATTTGCCCCAGCTTGGTGAAGGGGTGGTGCTGATCACCACCGCAGGCAAGCCGGTTGCACTGGGATGGCTGGAAGAAGGTGAACTACGGCCCAAAAGGGTCTTTAACCTCTAGAACTGGAGTACACGATGTCGATTACGCCTGAGCGCAAATTGGAACTGGTTAAGGAATATGCCACGACCGACGGGGATACCGGCTCACCTGAAGTACAGGTTGCCATTCTCACCGAACGGATTGCGAACCTGACCGAGCATTTCAAGTCTCATAACAAGGATAACCATTCGCGTCGCGGTCTGTTGAAGCTGGTGAACCAGCGTCGCCGCCTGCTTGACTATGTCAAAGCGAATGACGATGAGCGCTACCAGTCGCTTATTCAACGCCTTGGCCTGCGCAAATAACATGAAGAACGAAAACGCCGCACCATACCGGGGCGGCGTTTCTGTTGGTGCCCATGTGGAAATTGGACGGCACCCGGCAGGGTTGGTTCACCTGAACCGCCCCTTTTGCCGTTGAAGTCTGCCACACTGGCCCATTGAGGCCACCTAACGGGCAATCCGCATAGGGCGGATTGCGGAACAGGAAAAACACTATGTTCGATATTTATCGTAAAGAAATTGAATGGGGCGGTCGTACGCTTTCATTCGAAACGGGCCGTGTGGCTCGTCAGGCTGATGGTGCGGTGCTCGTCCAGTATGGCGAAACCGTCGTATTGGCCGTTGTCGTCGCGGACAAGGCCCCCAAGCCGGGGCTGGACTTCTTCCCGCTGACCGTCAACTACTCTGAAAAATACTATGCTGCCGGTAAAATCCCCGGTGGTTTCTTCAAGCGTGAAGCACGCCCCACCGAAAAAGAAACGCTGACGTCGCGCCTGATTGACCGGCCGATCCGCCCGCTGTTCCCCAAGGGTTTCAAGAACGAAACCCAGGTGCAGGTAACGGTGCTGAGCCACGACCTTGAAAACGACCCCGACACGGTTGCCATGATTGGCGCCAGTACGGCCCTGACCATCTCCGGCATTCCCTTCATGGGGCCGATTGCCGGTGCCCGTGTTGGTTATGCGGATGGCGAATACATCCTCAACCCGACGCTTGAAGAGCTGGAAACCAGCGAACTGGACCTGTCCATGGCTGGCACGCGCGACGCTGTGCTGATGGTGGAGTCAGAAGCAAGTGAGCTGAGCGAAGATGTGATGCTCGGTGCTGTGATGTTCGGTCACGACCATTGTGCGCCGGTGATCGATGCCATCATCGACCTGGCTGAACAGTGCGCCAAAGAGCCGTGGGAACTGACGGTCGACGAAGGCGCGCCTGCGCTTTACGCCAAGGTTGCCGAACAGGCTGAAGCCGATGTTGTTGAGGCATACCAGATCGTTGAAAAGCAGGCCCGCGTTGGCCGCGTGAACGAAATTCGCGACGCTGTTGTTGAAGCCCTGACAGACGAAGAAGCCGACATTACCCCACAGAAGGTTGGTGAGCAGTTCAAGAGCCTTGAGAAAAAGGTTGTTCGTGGTTCCATCCTGAAGACCGGCAAGCGTATCGATGGCCGTGACCTGGAAACGGTCCGTCCGATCGTTGCACAGGTTGGCGTGCTGCCGCGCACCCATGGTGCGGCCCTCTTCACCCGCGGTGAAACACAGTCTCTGACGGTTGCCACGTTGGGGACGTCTGACGACGAGCAGTTCATTGACGCCCTGTCCGGCACCTATCGTGAACGCTTCATGCTGCATTATAACTTCCCGCCATATTCCGTTGGTGAAACCGGTCGTACCGGCTTTACCAGCCGTCGTGAAATTGGCCACGGTAAGCTGGCGTGGCGCGCTGTTCGTGCCGTTTTGCCTGATGCGGAAGCCTTCCCCTACACCATTCGTCTGGTCTCCGAGATCACCGAATCCAACGGGTCGAGCTCGATGGCAACAGTTTGTGCCTCATCGCTGGCCATGATGGATGCCGGTGTACCCATCACGCGCCCGGTTTCCGGTATTGCCATGGGCCTTATCCTGGAAGATGAAGGCCACGCGGTTCTCTCTGACATCCTGGGTGATGAAGATCACCTCGGTGACATGGACTTCAAGGTTGCCGGTACGGAAGAGGGTATTACCTCCTTGCAGATGGACATCAAAATCACGGGTATTACCCGCGACATCATGTCCACCGCACTGGAACAGGCCAAGGGTGGCCGTCTGCACATTCTGGGTGAAATGGCCAAGGCTATTGAATCATCCCGGAGCGAGCTGAGCGGCAATGCCCCGCGCATTGAGACGGTGAAGGTCGCCAAGGACAAGATCCGCGACATCATCGGTACCGGCGGTAAGGTTATCCGCGAGATGGTTGAAGTCTCCGGTGCCAAGATCAACGTTGACGACGATGGTACGGTGACGATTTCTTCATCTGAC
This sequence comes from Alphaproteobacteria bacterium, assembly GCA_030836535.1. Taxonomy (GTDB): domain Bacteria; phylum Pseudomonadota; class Alphaproteobacteria; order SMXS01; family SMXS01; genus SMXS01. Next base: position 23,983 of record JAURPT010000069.1, on the reverse strand, counting down.
CCTGAAGCCATTGCAACAGCCCGTCAGATGATCAACGACATTGTCGCCGAACCGGAAGTCGGCGTGATCTACACCGGTAAAGTGGTCAAGACTGTCGACTTTGGTGCCTTTGTGAACTTCATCGGCAACCGCGATGGCTTGGTTCATATCTCTGAGCTGACCGACGGCCGTGTTGCCAAGGTGACTGATGTCATCAACGAAGGTGACGAGGTCAATGTCAAGGTTCTGGCAATCGACGAGCGGGGCAAGGTTCGCCTGTCCATGCGTGTTGTTGACCAGGAAACTGGCGAAGAGCTTGCCAGCGGCGACGAAGACTAGTCCCCGCGCAGCCAGAAAAAGTGCTAGCCTCCGAATCGGGGGCTGGCACAATCATCTATCGTGCCCAATTAGGAGTCTGTAGGCAAACAGGCCCAATAGTGTGCGTCAGGAGAGCCAAGGCGAATGTTGAAGTCGCTTAAAGAAATCAAGATTTCCGGTAAGGAAGTCCTGCCCCTTATCGAAGGCGGCAAGGGTATTTCTGTGACCAAGGGGTTAAGCTCGGGTGCCTGGGCCGCCGCTGGCGGTGTCGGCACTGTTTCCTGTGTAAACCCGGATTTCTATGATGCGGATGGCAACATTGTGCCGCATCTTTATAAGGGCAAGACGCGCGTTGCCCGGCATGAAGAGCTGATCGATTTTGCGGTCAAGGGTAGCCTGACCCAGATTCGAGAAGCCTATGAACGGGCCTCTGGCGAAGGGCGTATCCACATCAATATCCTTTGGGAAATGGGTGGTGCGCAGCGGGTTCTGCACGAAGTGCTGGAGAAAACCCGTGGCCTGGTCCATGGCGTAACCTGTGGTGCCGGCATGCCCTACAAGCTGGGTGAAATTGCTGCCAAATATGGCGTACACTACTACCCGATTGTCTCATCCGGCCGCGCTTTCAACGCCCTGTGGCGCCGCGCCTACAAGAAATTCGCCGAATGGCTGGGCGGCGTGGTCTATGAAGACCCTTGGAAGGCGGGCGGTCATAATGGCCTGTCCAACTCCGAACATCCTCTGCAGCCCGAAGACCCCTATCCGCGTGTTGTTGCCCTGCGCAAACAGATGAATGCGGTAGGCCTGCAGCATGTACCCATCATTATGGCCGGTGGCGTCTGGCATATTCGGGACTTTGAATATTGGCTCGACAATGAAGAGATCGGGCTTATCAGTTTCCAGTTTGGGACGCGCCCGCTGCTGACCAAGGAAAGCCCGATTTCCGAGGCCTGGAAGAAAAGGCTCATGACGCTGGAGCCTGGCGACGTTCGGCTACACAACCATTCGCCGACCGGGTTTTATTCTTCCGCTATCCATAATCCGTTCCTGCAAGAGTTGGATGAGCGGGTGGAGCGCCAGGTGCTGTTCTCGGAAGAAGCCAATGATGTGCGTGATGTGGCCTTCTCGCTGGGCGCCCGCAAACGTGATGTTTTCCTGACCGACGCCGACCGTTCGCTGGTTGAAGGTTGGATCGACAATGGTTTTACAGAAAACATGGTGACGCCAGACCATAGCCTTATTTTTGTGACGCCCGACAAGAAGGCGGAAATTCACAAGGACCAGGCTGACTGCATGGGCTGCCTGAGCCAGTGCAAATTTTCCAACTGGTCTGACAAGGAAGGCAACTCTACCGGCCGCAAGGCAGACCCGCGTAGCTTCTGTATTCAAAAAACCCTTATGGATGTGTCACATAGCGACGATATTGAAAACAATCTTGTTTTCTCGGGCCACGGTGCCTATAGATTTGCTCAAGATCCGTTCTATTCAAATGGCTTTGTGCCAACAGTAAAAGAATTGGTTGATCGCATCATGACAGGTGACTAGACTGCCACCAGCACTGATGACTTTTTTCGGCTCAAGTCGATAAAAGCAACCACATCAAACAGACGGTTAGCAGCAGAAATGAGTACACGCCCTTACGCACAGGCCCTCAAGATGATTCAGGACGCAGGATTGCGTCCGACGCGCCAGCGCCTGCTGTTGTCCAAGCTGTTGTTTGAACGGGGTGAAGACTGGCACGTCACAGCAGAAGCCCTGCATGAAGATGTGCTCAAGAATGGTGCCAAGGTCTCATTAGCTACTGTCTATAACACGCTGCATCAGTTCACCGATGTTGGCTTGCTGCGCCAGATCGTGATTGGCTCGGGCAAAACCTACTTCGATACCAATACGGATGATCATCATCATTTCTATGATGCTGATGAAGAACAGCTGCAGGATATTCCGCAGGACAGCATTATCCTCAGTGGGTTGCCGGAAGCGCCAGACGGTTCAAAAATCGGTCGAGTGGATGTTATCATCCAACTCGAAAAAGATTGAGAATCAATATCATAAACGTTAGTTTATAATTATTTTAATAAACCTGTTGACCCTCTCGGGACAACGGGGCATAGTCCTTTGCAGATGATTCAATCAGATTCGGGTTGGCCGTTTGTAAGCTCCCATTTCGCGGCGACCCAGGGATGAACGCAAGAAAGAAGGAGAACACAATGTCTCTTGCAGGCTCACAGACACTCGAAAACCTCAAAGCTGCCTTTGCAGGCGAAAGCCAGGCTAACCGCCGTTACCTCTACTTCGCCCAGAAGGCCGATGTAGAAGGCTACAACGATGTTGCCACGGTTTTCCGTTCCACCGCTGAAGGTGAAACAGGCCACGCTCATGGTCATCTGGAATTCATGGAATCTGTTGGCGATCCGGCAACCGGTGAACCTATTGGTTCTACAGAAAATAACCTGAAGGCCGCCATTGCCGGTGAAACCCACGAATACACCGACATGTACCCGGGTATGGCCAAGACTGCTCGTGAAGAAGGCCATGACGAAATTGCCGATTGGTTCGAGACCCTGGCAAAGGCCGAGCGTTCCCACGCTGGTCGTTTCCAGAAGGCTCTTGATAACCTCGACGGTTAATCGGACTTGAATGCGCGGGCGCACGCCGTTTGCGGGGTGCGCCCGTTTTTTATGCCCGCCGCCGGCATTTGGTGGCCCCGCGCGATACTGATCGTGGCAACAGAGTAAAGGAAAACCCATGCGTGAAGGCAGCCTCGACGCCCCCGTGCGTTACGACCTGGATTGGCACAATCCGGAATTCTACGACACTGATGCGCTTGATGAAGAAATGCGGCGGATCTTTGATATCTGCCACACATGTCGGCGCTGCTTTAACCTGTGCGATTCCTTCCCGACGCTGTTCGACCTGATCGACGAATCAGAAACCATGGAGCTGGACTCTGTCAGCAGTGACGACTTCAAGCCAGTGGTGGACGGTTGCACGCTGTGCGACATGTGCTTCCTGACCAAGTGTCCTTACGTGCCGCCGCACGAATTCAATATCGACTTCCCGCACTTGATGCTGCGCTACCGCGCCAAGGAATTCAAAGAAGGCAACACGTCCTTCGTTTCCGGCCAGTTGTCCAAGACCGACAGAAACGGCAAGCTTTTTGGTGCTATGGACAGCCTGGTCAACTGGGCGTCCAAGGAAGACAATGGCTTGACCCGTCCGATCATGGAAAAGGTCGCTGGTATCGACAAGGAAGCGTTCCTGCCGGAGTTCAATAGCAAGACGTTCGAAAAACGCGCCAAGGCGAACCCTGCCCCCGTTGTGGCAGAGGCGCCAGCCGCCGGTCGCAAAGTCGTGCTCTATGCCACCTGTTTCTCCAACTACAACAACCCGCATATCGGCACCGCCATGGAAGGTATCCTGGCTAAAAATGGTGTCGAGGTTGAAGTTGTTTATCCACGCTGCTGCGGCATGCCGCAATTAGAGCAGGGCAATCTGGAGCAGGTTGCCGAAAACGCCCGCGAGGTATCAGCCGAACTCGTTCCCTGGGTTGAAAAGGGCTACGACATTGTGGCGCTGGTGCCGTCCTGTACCCTGATGTTCAAGTTTGAATGGCCGCTCATCGTGCCCGATGATGAAAACGTCAAGACGCTCTCTCAAGCAACCTATGATGCCAGTGAATATATTGTCGATATTGCCCGCAATGAAGGCCTGGCCGATGGGTTGGAACCGCTTGAAGGTGGTGTTGCCATGCACCTCGCCTGTCATGCGCGTGCCCAGAATATGGGCCCCAAAGCAGTTGAAATGCTGAACCTTTTGCCGGGGGCAGATGTTACCGCCATTGAGCGTTGCTCCGGCCATGGTGGCTCTTGGGGCGTAATGAAAGACAATTTTGAAACAGCCCTGAAGGTTGGCAAGCCCGCTGCCCGTGCGGCCATGAAGGAAGGCACGGAATATGTTGCCAGTGAATGCCCGCTTGCAGCTGAACACCTGTCGCAGGGTATTGAGCGGCTCTCCAAAGACGAAGGGGTTGATCGCCCCCGCGCCTGGCACCCGATTGAACTGATGGCAAAATCCTACGGAATTGAGGTTTAGAACGAATGACGACTGCATCCCCCCGTCAGATCACCCGTGACGACATCCTGCCCATGGAGGTCTACGCTGAAGAGCGCCTTGAACGCCGCTCGGCGCTGGTGGCGACCAAGCGGAACCGCCGCGTTGCCGTTGGCCCTGATGTCATGTTCTATTTTGAAAACCACGACACCATGTGGTTTCAGATTCATGAAATGCTCTATATCGAAAAAGGTGGCGAAGAACAGATTGCCGACGAACTGGCAGCCTATAACCCGCTGATACCGCAGGGCGGCGAATTGGTGGCCACCATGATGATTGAGATTGAAGATGTCGGTCGTCGCGCGCGCAGCCTGGCGCGTATGGGCCATATTGAAGACCAGATTTTTCTGGTCGTCGGCGATGAAGAAATTGCCGGCATCCCGGAAGATGATGCCGACCGCACCACAGATGACGGCAAAACGTCTGCTGTGCACTTCATTCATTTCCCGCTGACAGAGTCAGCCGCCAAGGCTTTTGCTGGCGGCGAGGCGCAGGTGATGTTGGCGATACGCCATGAAAATTACATGCATATGGCCGGGCTGAATGCGGATGTCCGGGCGGAGCTTGCCAGAGATCTCTAGTCTAAGACTATTCCGACTTAATCGAAGACCTCAATTGGGTAGACCCCCCAGATGAGGTCTTTTTCGATCCAGCCATCACGCCCTTGAATGGTGATCAGGCACCAGCGCTGGGTGCATTCTTCCAGCGTACCCGCCACCCCTTTTTCTGCGCGGACGGTCAGCGGCGCTGTTACGTCGGGCTGCGTGCGAATGCTGGCCCAGTCTGCAGTAATGATGGCGGTGCGCTTGCCCACCAGCAGCCGGCGGTGCATCCAACCCGTGGTACCGTCAATATCCCGAACCCGCCGCCAGGCTTCGTATTCTTCTATAATTTCCAGCGGTGTCCCTTTCTTCTGATAAACCCACTGGATTGGATGGGTCTGCTTCGGGCCGACACGCATATTAGCCTTGGTGACGCCCAGAGAGACAAAGCGGGGTAACGGCAAGCCGGATTCGCCGACTGTCTGCGCGGTGGCCGTAACCGGTATGTTTGCCGTCGTCAGAACGGCGGCGGCGACTAACAACATCAGTGGTTTGAAGACAGGTTTGATCATGCCTGTAGATGTAGGTGCGATGGGGCGCTTTGGTCAATAGGCAGCAAGGATTGGGGGCCATTCTTTCCGCCTATTGTTTCCTTTGCACCGCACGCGATATAACGGACATACCAGTTGGGTGTTAAGGGAAAGACCATGACATCATCGAAACCTCGGGTGATCGTGACGCGCAAGCTCCCCGCCGCTATTGAAACGCGGATGATGGAGCTGTTCGACACCAGCCTGAATGTCGATGACACCCCTTTTTCCAACGAGCAACTGGCCCAGGCCCTTCAAGAAGCGGATGTCCTCGTTCCCTCATTGAGCGATGTGCTGGATGCATCGCTGCTGGTGCAGGCGGGCGACAATCTTAAGCTGATTGCCAATTTTGGCACGGGCACCGACCATATCGACATTAAGGCGGCGCAGGCGCAGGGCATCACAGTTACCAACACGCCCGGCGTGCTGACGGAAGACACGGCCGACATGACCATGGCGCTCATTCTGGCCACCGTGCGCCGGATGCCAGAAGGCATGGGGATGATCCAGTCCGGCACCTGGCAGGGTTGGTCCCCCGCGGGCATGATGGGGCACCGTGTCTCTGGCAAGCGGCTGGGCATTGTTGGTATGGGCCGCATTGGCCAGGCTGTCGCTAGACGGGCGCGGGCATTTGGGTTGTCTATCCACTATCACAACCGCCAGCGGGTGCGTGAGGTAACTGAACAGGAACTTGAGGCGACCTATTGGGAAAGCCTCGACCAGATGTTGGCGCGGATGGATATTGTTTCTGTCAACTGCCCCCATACACCCGCGACCTATCATCTGCTATCCGCGCGTCGCCTGCGGTTGATGAAGCCGGATTCCTATCTGATCAATACGGCGCGCGGCGAGATTGTTGACGAACAGGCGCTTGTATCGATGTTGGAAGACGGCAAGCTGGCGGGTGCCGGGTTGGATGTGTTTGAAAAAGAACCGGCTATCAACCCGAAAATGCTGGCGATGGAAAATGTGGTCCTCTTGCCGCATATGGGCTCTGCCACTCTCGAAGGCCGGGTGGAAATGGGTGAAAAAGTCATCATCAACATCCGCACCCACGCAGACGGGCACACCCCGCCCGACCGGGTGTTAGAGGGCCTTATCTAGATAAAGATCTGCTGGGTGGTGTCGTCAAGACTGGCCAGAAATCCGACATATCCACCCCCTTTCAGGGGTAAATACTGGCGCAGCGATGCGGGGTCTATGTCGTGGGCAACCAGGGCCGTTTCGCATACATGCAGCGTGACCCCAAGGTCTGTACAGGCAGCCAGCAATTCATCAAAACCAGCGATACCCTTGTCCTGATAGTGCTTGTCCGTCTCCGGCAGGGGCGCATCCTGTGTCATTAACTTGGTTGCTGCCCCAGCGAACAGAATAGAGACATCCCGATTGATGGCGGCAGCGCCACTGGCCATCACCAGCGCATAGTGGACCCGGTCATACGAACCATCATGAATGATCAGTGCAAGGCCCGGCCTGCTCATGCAGCGTCTTCGGCCTGGAAGTGTGACAGGTCAGTCAACTGGGCATGCTCGCCGCAAAGCTTGCAGGCGGGGTCTGGTTTGAGGCGAATAGTCCGCGTGCGAGTAGACAAGGCATCATAGATCATCAGTCGTCCGGCCATGCTGTCACCCAGTTCCAGAATTTCTTTTATGACTTCAACACCCTGCAGGGCACCCATCACACCGGCCAAAGCCCCCAAGACACCGGCTTCGGCGCAGGAAGGGACTGTACCGTCTGCTGGCGGGGCCGGAAACAGGCAGCGATAGCAGGGGGCATCATCGCCGCTATGCGCCTTGAAGGTGGAAAGCTGGCCTTCAAATTGGCCAATGGCCGCGAAGACCAGCGTTTTACCCGCCAGGTAGCAGGCATCATTCACGAGAAAACGGGTCGCAAAATTATCTGACCCATCTGCCACGATGTCGTAGTCGCTGATAAGCGCCATTGCGTTATCTGCTGTCAGGCGTTCCTGGTGGCAGATGACCGTCACATCCGGGTTGAGTGCTTCAATGGTTTGCTTTGCGCTGTCTACCTTGGAGTGGTCGATATCCGGTGTTGTATGGATGATCTGCCGTTGTAGGTTGGACAGGTCGACAACATCATCATCAATAACGCCGATGGTGCCGACCCCGGCTGAGGCCAGATACATCAACAGGGGCGACCCCAGCCCACCAGCACCAACGACCAGCACACGGGCACCCAGCAGCTTCTGCTGCCCGGCGCCGCCTACTTCCCGCAGGATGATGTGACGCGCATAGCGCTCAATCTGGTCGTCGGTAAAGTCCATACACCCTGGCGCCTAAAGCCCGTCGAACAAAGCGGTGGTCAGGTAGCGCTCTGCGAAGGATGGAATGATGATCACCACATTCTTGCTCTCGTTTTCCGGGAGTGAGCCATATTCAATAGCAGCCCCAACGGCAGCGCCAGAGGAAATGCCGACAGGAATACCCTCTGTCCGGGCCAGTTCGCGGGCGACATTGAAAGCGGTCTCATTGGAGATGGTCAGCACTTCGTCGATCACTTCGGTGTTCAGGATCGATGGTACAAAGCCCGCGCCAATACCCTGGATTTTGTGCGGCCCCGGTTCCCCGCCAGACAGGATCGGACTGTCTTCGGGCTCTACTGCGATCATCTGCAGGTCGGGGTTGCGCTCTTTCAGGACTTCACCGATGCCGGTAATGGTCCCGCCGGTTCCGATGCCGGAGATTACAGCGTCCACCTTGCCGTCTGTATCGGCCCAGATTTCCTCAGCCGATGTGATGCGATGGATCTGAGGGTTGGCCGAATTGTCGAACTGCTGCGGGATAACGGCATCGCCAATTTCTTCTTTCAGCTCTTCAGCGCGCATAATCGCCCCGCGCATGCCCTTGGCGGCGGGTGTCAGTTCAAGGTCAGCTCCCAGCAATAGCAGCATTTTGCGGCGTTCGATGGACATGCTTTCCGGCATCACCAGTATCAGGCGATAGCCGCGAGAGGCGCAGACAAAGGCCAGTGCAATCCCCGTATTGCCGGATGTCGGTTCAATTACGGTGGTGTTGGGGCCCAGCACGCCTGCTTCTTCCATGGCGCTGACCATGGCGACGCCGATCCGGTCCTTCACGGAGGAGATGGGGTTGAAGAACTCCAGCTTTGCCAGCAGGTTGGCCTTGCAGCCATTGGCCTCGCCAATATTGTTGAGGCGCACAATCGGTGTGTTGCCAATAGTCTCTGTAATCGAATCGTAAATCTTGCCGCGGCCCTGTGTGCCTGTTTTGGTAACGGACATGCTTCGCTCCCTTGATGATGATATGCGCCGGCATCCCGGCCCCCGCTATAGGGCACCAGACTAGCGGAGAACGCAGGGCGCCTCACCCAAAAAGTGGTTCTAAAGGATAGGTTTGCGTCGAGCTAGATGGTGAAGTCCAGGCGGTCATCACCAACGCGGCTCAACCCCTGCGCCCTTGCTCGGGTGCATAGATCATCGACGGTAATGTCGTCGAGCTGGGCCATCATGCCGTCATACAGCTCACCTAGAATGGGTTGTACGATTTCCTGACCAATGCTGGAATCCGTTTCGTAAGTGCCGGGTTCACCGCCATTTTCCAATGCGCCGATAACGCGGACAATATCGCCCGCGCTGATCCGGCGGCGTTCGCGGGCCAACAGGTAGCCGCCGCCGGGTCCACGGATCCCCTTGAGGATGCCCGCACGGACCAGATGCTGCATGACCTGTTCCAGATAACGCTGGGGAATACCCTGCCGCAGGGTGATTTCCTTAGACTGCACCGGTTCGGACCGGGCGTTATAGGCAATGTCCACCACGGCCTCGAGGGCATAGAGCGTCTTGCGGGAAAGTTTCAGCATCAGCCTGCGCCCCCGCTTTCTGCTAGGCCTGTTGACCCGAAACCGCCGGTGCCGCGCACGGTTTCAGGCAAACTCGCCACTGGCTCCCAATCAACTTGCAAAACAGGTGCAATGACGAGCTGGGCAATGCGGTCACCGCGTTCGATCTGTACATCGTCCTGGCCAAGATTAACGAGAATGACCCCGACTTCGCCGCGATAGTCCGCATCAATGGTGCCCGGTGCATTCAAGACGGTGACGCCCTGCTTGGCTGCCAGGCCGGACCGGGGCCGCACCTGAGCTTCCAGCCCGGCGGGAAGCGCAATGGCAATGCCGGTGGGCACGATCTGTCGTTCTCCCGGCGCCAGGGTAAGTGTGGTGTCGATGGCGGCGGCCAAGTCCATACCGGCGGCCTGCGCCGTCTCATAATTGGGCAGGGCCATGCCGTCGCTGTGCGGCAATTGCTGTATGGCAACGGTGGTTGTCATTGTGCAGCCTCTTGAGACTCAAAATGTGCGGCGATGCGGTCAGCCAATTGGCGGGCAACATCGTCCTTGGCACCTTCGGCCCAGTCTTCGCAGCTCTGTTCGGAGATCAGATGCACGCGATTGTTCTCGCCCCCCATAATGCCGGTGGCGGGGGAAACATCGTTGGCAACAATCCAGTCGCAGCCCTTGCGTTTGCGCTTGGCCGTCGCGTAATCGACGACATTGTCTGTCTCAGCGGCAAAACCAATGACCAGCGCAGGGCGTTTGTTGCCCGCGTTGCACAGGCCCGCCAGAATGTCTGGGTTTTCCACCAGCGTCAGGCTGGGGGGTGCCCCGCCATCCTTCTTGACCTTGCTTTGCGCTTCGCTGTCGACGCGCCAGTCGGCCACCGCAGCGACACAGATGGCGATGTCTGCCGGCAAAGCGCCATGGCAGGCGGCTTCCATGTCGCGGGCCGAGGTAATGTTGATGGTTTCAACGCCGGCGGGTGCAGCCAGGTTCGTTGGGCCAGAGACGAGCGTTGTCCGCGCGCCAAGCCGTGCCAGCGCCTCGGCGATGGCATAACCTTGCCTGCCGGAGGAATGATTGGCGATATAGCGCACAGGGTCGATGGCTTCCCAGGTCGGACCAGCGGTGACGAGAGCGTGGCGACCGGCAAGGGGTTGGGCCTCAGCGGCTCTGAAAAAATCCTCTACCGCCGCAACTATGTTGGGCACCTCTGCCAGGCGGCCACTGCCCACTTCGCCGCAGGCCATGTCGCCGTCTTCGGGCCCTATCTGGATGATGCCGTCTTTGCGCAGTGTTCCTACATTGCGCTGGGTTGCCGGGTGTTGCCACATCTGCACATTCATGCTTGGGCAGATCATGACTGGCTTGTCGGTGGCCAACAGGGCGGTGCTGGCCAGGTCGCGTGCCAGACCATGGGCCATGCTGGCCATCAGGTCTGCTGTTGCAGGGCAGACCAGCAGCAGGTCTGCCTCACGCGAGAGGCGAATGTGCCCCATTTCCGCTTCATCGGTCAGCGAGAATAAATCCGTATAACATTTGTCGCCCGTCAGGCTGGAGACGCTCAACGGTGTGATGAATTGTGAGCCACCCTCGGTCAGGATCGCGCGCACGGACGCGCCCTTGTCCTGCAGGCGACGAATGAGCTCAAGGCTCTTATAGGCGGCAATGCCGCCGCCAATGATCATCAGGATGCGCTTGTTTTCCAGCATGTCCCTTGCACGGCGTTTTAAGGCCGTTTCCCAAATTCCGCATGCGTATTAGAGGAATTCCAACCTATTTACAACAAAATTGTGTAAATCAGAATGGCCCGCGCTTTTCGCGCTCAGCGAAGCCGGTGTGTCCTAAAGGTCGTTTTGAAACAGTGAAATAGCCAGAAGAACAGCAATAGCGGCCAATACCAGTGTCTGCGCCTTCTGCCATTTGCTGCCATGGGGCTTCAACGGTTCAGTACTGTCCGGGTGCAGGCGCACCCCGTCCCGCAGTACACTCTTGGCCTGGGTTTCGGCTTCATCAGCCAGTAGTGGCAGATAACGGAACAGCTTGAGGGCAGCTTCTGCCCCTTCCTGCAACAGGGCAGACGGCCCTATATTGGCGGCCATCCAGTCCTCGATCAGCGGCGGCGAGACATCCCACATATTAATGCCGGGGTGCAGCGAGACAGACAGGCCTTCCACCATGGCCATCGACTTCTGCAACAACAAGAGATGTGGTTGCGTTTCCATTTCAAAGGTGCGGGCAACATCGAGTAGCTGTGCCAGCATCTTGCCAAAGGAAATATCCTGCAGTGATTGACCGGCAATTGGTTCCCCGATGGCGCGCAGGGCCTGGGCAAATTCCCCCAGCGACTTGGTACGGGGCACAAAGCCTGCTTCAAAGTGAATTTCCGCGATCCTCCGATAGTCGCCCGTATGGAACCCGCGCATGATCCCGGCCAGATAGCGTCGGGAGCGTCGGTCCAGCCGACCCATGATGCCAAAATCAATGGCCACAATGTTGCTGTCGCGGTCGACAAACAGGTTCCCCTGGTGCAAATCGGCGTGGAAAAAGCCGTCACGCATCACCTGTAGCAGCAGATTACGCACCACCCCTTCACCCAGGGCCGCCATGTCATGCCCCGCTTCTACCAGCCGCTCGCGCTGGTTAATGGGAATACCGTCGATCCACTCGGTGGTCAGCACGCGCTTTGAGGTGCGGTTCCACACTACGAAGGGCACCCGGAAGAAGGGGTCTTCTGCTGTGTTCTGCGCCAATTCGGCGGCGGCCGCCGCCTCGTTCATCAGGTTCATTTCCTGGCGCACCATATCTGCAAAGACATCGGCGACATCAACCGGGCGTAGCTGTCGCAGCGACGGCGCCCGCTTTTCCAACTGCCGGGCCACCCAATAGAAAAGCTCGAGGTCGTGGGCGAAGGCTTCTTCAATATTCGGGCGCAGGATTTTGACGGCAACTTCCTGACCATCGATGGTCGTAGCCTTGTGCACCTGGGCAATGCTGGCAGCAGCCACGGCCTCTTCAGAGAAGCTGGTGAACAGCTCTTCCAGCGGGGCCTCAAGTTCCTTCTCTACAATCTCACGGGCGACGTCTTTGGGGAATGCCGGCAGGCGGTCCTGCAGGGCGGTCAGGTCGTTGGAGATGTCTTCGCCAATAATATCTGGCCGTGTCGCCAGGATCTGCCCCAGCTTGATGAAGCTGGGCCCCATGAATTCCAGCGCCTGGGCCAGACGTTGGCCAGGGCTTTTGTCCGGGTCGCCCTTTCGGGGCCCAAAGGCGGTAAACAGGCGAATGCCGTGATAGACGATTTTGGGCGGGTTCAGTGCATCAAGGGGGAACAGGGCATTATATTGCGCCAGCTTGCGCGCAATGCCGAACAGGCGCCAGAGATGCCCTATATCTTTCAGCACGGCTCCAGACCCTAAATCCGGCGGCCGGAATGCATGGCGACCAGCCCGCCGGTCATCCGACGATATTGCACATTGCGCAGGCCAGCGTCTCCCATCATGGCAGCAAAGTCGTCAGGCAGTGGGAACTTACGAATGCTCTCTACCAGGTATTGATAAGATTCCCGGTCACCAGCAATCATGCCGCCCAGACGGGGGATCACTTCAAAGGAGTAGAGGTCATAAGGCTTCTGCAATGCCGGGCTCTCCGGCATGGAAAACTCCAGGCATAGGAAACGCCCACCTGGCTTGACTACCCGGTAAGCTTCCTGCAACGCCTTGTCGATATGGGTGACATTGCGAATGCCAAAGGCAATCGTATAGGCGTCAACGCTACAGCTGGGCACGGGCAGACTCTCAGCATTGCCGCAGACCCAGTCCAGCCCTTCCAGGCGGCCTTCGTTCAACGCCCGCTCACGGCCCTCGCCCACCATGGCTTCATTGATGTCACAAACAGTCACGCGGGCAGTTTGCTGGCCGTCGTGCTGCTGGCGCGAGGCGCGGTCCAGAATGCGGCAGGCGATATCGCCCGTGCCACCGGCTACATCCAGCACATGCATGCCGGGGCGCGGCTTGAGCCAATCCATCATGGCGTTTTTCCAGAGCCGGTGCACACCCATGCTCATGGCGTCATTCATGACGTCATATTTGCTGGCAACAGAAGAAAAGACACCGCGTACGCGTTCGGTCTTTTCAGTGCCGGAAACCGACTCAAAGCCGAAGGAATGCACGTCGTCCTGTGCGTCTTGTCCGCTGGTTTCTGATGCGCTGTCTGGTTTTTGCTCTATCATGCGCGGCACCATAGCCCACGCCTTGGCTATGCACCAGCAAAGTTCTTGAAGGAAAAAGCGCCACAATGCCCGAATTGCCAGAGGTGGAAACGGTCCGTACCGGCCTGCAACAGGCCCTGGTTGGCCGCCGATTCGAAAAGGTTGTGGCGCGTCGGCCGGACCTGCGCTTTCCCATTCCCGCAGACCTGTCTGAGCGGCTGGAAGGTCGCACGGTTCTTGAGGCGCGGCGGCGGGCCAAATATCTGCAGATCGTGCTGGATGATGCGGACCCCTCGCCAACGGTCGTTGTGTTGCATCTGGGCATGTCTGGCCGGGTGAACCTGCTGCCGCCGGGGGATGAACCCTTCCCCGAACCGGCCAAGCATGACCATTTGGTGTTCGACCTCAGTGATGGTGGTCGCATGACCTATAACGACCCGCGCCGATTCGGCTTTCTCGACCTGATGCGCGAAGATGAACTGGCCAGCCATGACTGGTTTCGCGACATGGGTCCTGAACCTCTGGGCAATGACTTCCATGCGGACGCCTTGAACAAGGCGCTTGCGGGCAAGGCCACACCCATCAAAAGTGTGCTTTTGGACCAGCGGGTCGTGGCGGGCCTTGGCAATATCTATGTGTGTGAAGCCTTGTATGATTCGGGTATCTCGCCGCGCCGCAAGGCCTCTACGGTGCCGGGCAAGCGGGCGGAGCGGCTGGTGCCCGCGATCAGGGATGTGTTGCAGCGGGCTATTGCGTCGGGCGGGTCGACCCTTCGGGATTATGCGCGACTGGATGGCGAATCGGGATACTTCCAGCATGAATTCCGGGTCTATGACCGCGAAGGAGAGGCCTGTCGGCATGACGGTTGTGGCGGCACGATCCAGCGTATCGTTCAGTCCGGCCGGTCGACGTTCTTCTGTTCCGGCTGTCAGCGCTAGGGGCTTTCTGTTAGTCTGAGGGTATGAAAATGCTTCACATTCTTGCCCTGCTCGTTGGCCTTGCGCTTTTTGCGCCGGGTGCTTCTGTTGCCCAGGAGGCTGAAAGCCAGACTGGCTGGACGGCCGAAGCCAATGTGGCCGGGGTTCTCGGGCTGCCGATCATGCCAGGCCTGGCCGAGCTGACGGACGAAACCATCCTGTTTGACAAGCCTGAAGGGCGCCTGCTGGAAGCGCAGCTGGTGACAGAAACTACTGCGCCGGAAATGAAAGCCGCTGATATAGAAGCCTGGTATCAGCAGGCATTGTTGGCGAATGGCTGGTCAGAAAAACCATCAGACATGGGTGGTGCGCGTAAATATGTACGCCGCGGCGAAGTACTTCACATCAATATCGTTGAAACGGGCAGTCAATTGACGTTGACCTTGTCATTGGCCCCCAGCCAGCAGGCCGACTAAAGCACGAAGTATCCTTGAAAACCCGGTCAAGCTCTGCCAGAAAGCGTGCCGGAATTAAAACGCCCTCGTCGACACCGAGTCGTCCGGGGCACGAAATAACGTGGCAGGAGATTAAGATGTCCTATGAAACCATTGTCCTGGAAGAGCGCGGTGCCGTTGCACTGATCACGCTGAACCGGCCCGAAGCGCTGAATGCACTGAACCGCCAGTTGATGGACGAACTGACAGACGCTGTACGCAGCATTGAAGCCAATGACGCCATCGGCTGTACGGTGATCACCGGTAGCGATCGTGCTTTTGCCGCTGGTGCTGACATTAAGGAAATGCAGTCCAAGTCCTATGCAGATGTGATGATGGAAGACTTCATCACGGCCAATTGGGAAGAAGTAACCCGCACCCGCAAGCCCATGATTGCCGCTGTTGCCGGTTATGCGCTGGGGGGCGGTTGTGAATTGGCTATGATGTGCGATTTCATCCTTGCCGGTGAAAATGCCCGCTTCGGCCAGCCCGAAATTCAGCTGGGTGTGATCCCCGGTGCCGGTGGTACCCAGCGTCTGACGCGCTTTGTGGGCAAGTCCAAGGCCATGGAAATGTGCATGACCGGTCGCATGATGGATGCTGCAGAAGCAGAACGCTCTGGCCTGGTGTCCCGCGTGGTGCCGACAGAAGACCTGTTGGAAGAAGCCCTGTCTGTTGCGACCAAAATTGCCGAACTGTCCCGCCCGGCGCTGTTCCTGCTGAAAGAATCAGTGAACAAGTCTTACGAAGTGCCGCTCGATGAAGGCGTTATGTTTGAGCGCCGAGTTTTCCATTCCCTGTTTGCCTTTGACGATCAGACAGAAGGCATGGAAGCGTTCGTTGAAAAGCGCACCCCGAATTTCACCAACAAATAAGCCGGAATTGAAGCATCGGTAAGGCCTGAAAAACTAGGCAACGCTGGTGTTGACGGGGCTTGTGGGAGCGTCTATAAGCCCCGCGCAAACAAGGTTTGAACAGAAGAAGAGACTGAAATGGCTAACTCGCCCCAAGCTCGCAAGCGCATCCGCCAGACGGAAAGCCGCACCGCTGTAAACATGGCTCGCCGCAGCCGCGTCCGCACCTATGTCAAAAAGGTCGAGACGGCTATTGAAAGCGGTGATGCAGCAGCAGCACGCGATGCCCTGCGCGAAGCACAGCCGGAGATCATGCGTGGCGTCACCAAAGGTGTCGTTGCCAAGAATGCCGGTGCTCGCAAAATTTCGCGCCTGAACAAGCGCATCAAGGCACTGTCTGCATAGGACAATTTACTGGCGTATCGAGCGTCGGCACCAAGGCTGTATCAAGCCCGCCCCAACAGGGTGGGCTTTTTGCTTTTCTGCAACGTGGTATCGGCCATGAATCCATATCTAGTATGTCAAGTCTGATAGACCCTCAAGAAGCCAACAATATTTTTCAGAATCGATTTTTGTACTATTGCCAGTCCACGATTCTTGGCGTAAGCCTGCATTTGCCTGTGGGGGGTTGGCGTCAGTGCCATGTAAGAAAACAACAAGAAAAGGCCAAGTAAAACACTAGCGTTTTATTGTCTTTGTGCGTCTTCTCAACTCAGTGCGATTTTAAATACTTGGAAGCTATTTCGGTTCAGTTTCCAGATAGTGAGTGCGGCTTATAAGAGGGCAGAGGTTGCGATGACGGGTTATGCAGGAGATGTTTCGCCACAGGAAGCTTGGTCACTTTTGGAATCAGACCCTTCCGCGATTCTCATTGATGTTCGTACCCAGGCTGAATGGTCCTATGTCGGCTTTGTTGATCTGTCACCGCTAAATAAAAACGCGCTTTTCATTGAGTGGGTTACCTTCCCGGAAGGGCGAATCAATCCTGATTTCGCGGCCCAGGTTGAAGGGGCGGCGGCTGACAAGGATGCGCCGGTGTTGTTCCTGTGTCGGTCGGGTGTCCGCTCTATTGCGGCGGCCCAGGAAATGACGACCCGCGGCTTCACAAAATGTCTGAATGTGCTTGAAGGCTTTGAAGGGGACCCGGATGGCACGCGCCACCGCGGTACAGTTGGTGGATGGAAAGTGCGGGGCCTGGCCTGGCAGCAGCAATAGGGCGGGTTGATGGATAAGTTGACGATGCAAGACGAATCACAACAGGGGCGTGTCGGGGCACTGCAGTCGCAGGCGGACCCGAAGCTTGTAGAACAATGGCATGCGGTCGTGGCGCGCATGCGCAAGGAATTTGGCGATTCGGTCTATAATTCCTGGTTGAAGCCGCTTGGTGTTCTCTCGGCTGACGAAAAGCGGGTTGTTGTCGGTGCGCCAACCCGGTTCATGTCCGACTGGGTGCAGAAAAACTATATCGACCGCCTGAGCGACTTTTGGCAGGCCGAACTGGGTCATCCGGTTGTTGTCGAGCTGATGGTTAATCCGCTTGCAGCCGACAAGACGGCAGATGCTGCCGGTGCGACGGCCCCTGAACCGCAGAGCAAGGCTGGCCAGGCCTCTGCAACGCCAGCCTACCAACAGGCTGCGCGGTCGGAGCAAAGCGCAACAGATGCCCTCTGTGCACCGATTGACCCACGCTATACCTTCGACAGCTTTGTTGTAGGCAAGTCCAATGAACTGGCCCATGCAGCGGCCCGTCGGGTTGCGTCATCGGAAGGCGTGCAGTTCAACCCATTGTTCCTCTATGGCGGAGTTGGTCTGGGCAAAACGCATCTGATGCATGCCCTGGCCTGGGAAATCCGCAGCCGTAATCCCAACCGCAATGTGCTGTATCTGTCGGCTGAAAAGTTCATGTACGAATTTGTTCGCGCCCTGCGTTTCAAGGATACGATGGCCTTTAAGGAGCAGTTCCGGTCGGTTGATGTGCTGATGGTCGATGATGTGCAATTCATTGCCAACAAGGATGCCACGCAGGAAGAATTCTTCCATACATTCAACGCGCTGGTAGACCACAACCGACAAGTGATCATCTCTGCCGACCGGTCGCCGTCCGACCTTGAAGGAATTGAAGAGCGTATTCGCTCGCGCCTTGGCTGGGGGCTGGTGGCCGATATCCATGCCACTGACTATGAGCTTCGCCTGGGCATTCTGCAGTCCAAGCTGGAGCAGATGCAGGGCGTGGAAGTGCATGACGACGTGCTCGAATTCCTTGCCAAGCGCATCACATCCAATGTGCGCGAGCTGGAAGGCGCCCTGAACCGGGTGAGCGCCCACGCCTCGCTGATGGGAAAGCCGGTGACGCTGGATGTGACCCGCGAAGTGTTGCAGGACCTGATCCGCGCCAATGACCGCCGTGTCACGATTGACGAAATCCAGCGGTCGGTTGCCGACTATTTCAACGTTCGGCTTGCTGATCTGCTGTCCGCGCGGCGGGCACGCGCTGTGGCGCGGCCGCGCCAGGTGGCGATGTATCTGTCCAAGCAGCTGACAGCGCGCAGCCTGCCTGAGATTGGTCGTAAATTCGGCGGACGTGACCACACAACCGTGATCCATGCGGTCAAACGTATCGATGAATTGCGGGAACTGGATGCCAGCCTGGATGATGATCTGCAGCATCTCAGCCGGGTGCTGGGCGGCTAGATCGCGCCGCGTTTCGGGGCGTCTTAACCCCTTGGAAATGCTTGTTTTGGCCCTGCTCCGGCGGATCTGTCGGTGTGCCTAAAAAGCGTGCAGCGCTGACCCAGATTTGCTAAGGTTTCCTACCGGGTGGTGCCGTTAGCGGCCCTGTTTTTCCCGGGTTTCAGGGCGGCTTTTGATCGCGTCTGAAAAACCGTTTAAAGCCAAAGGCTTATGCGGAAAACCGGTAGGAACGAAGAAGAATTTGACGCTATGAAGCTAACCATCGAACGCGCTGCGCTTTTACGCTCTTTGAACCATGTGCAAAGTGTTGTGGAACGGCGCAATACTATTCCCATTCTTTCAAACGTTTTGATCGACGCCGCCGACGGCAAGTTGAGCCTGACAACGACGGATATGGACCTGGCCATGGTCGATTCTGTTGCCGCCGACATCACCGAGGCGGGCTCCATTACCACCCCGGCCCATACGCTGTATGACATTGTCCGCAAGCTACCCGACGGCGCACAGATTGCACTGGATTATGATGGCGAGGCACAGAAATTGTCCTTGGCCTCCGGCCGGTCACGGTTCGTGTTGGCCTGCCTGCCGCGGGAAGAATTCCCGGTCATGGCGGAAGACGATATGCCGCACACATTCCAACTGTCGGCAGAAGACCTCAAGAACCTGATCGACAAGACACGCTTTGCGATCAGCACCGAAGAAACGCGTTTCTACCTGAATGGTATTTTCATGCATGTGCCCGAAAGCGATGCGCAGGCTTTGGTGGCCGTGGCAACCGACGGGCATCGTTTGGCGCGTGTGCGCCTGGCCCTGCCAGATGGCGCTGCGGGCATCCCCGGTGTCATCATTCCGCGTAAAACGGTGAATGAAATTCGCAAACTGCTCGATGAAGTGGAGGAGGCTGTGCAGGTCTCGCTGTCGGAAAGCAAGATCCGGTTTGACATCCCTGGTGCTGTGCTCAGTTCCAAGCTGATCGATGGCACCTTTCCCGACTACGACCGGGTGATCCCCAAGCAGAATGACAAGGATCTGGAGGTCGATGCCCATCTGTTTGCGGAGGCCATTGACCGTGTATCGACCATCTCCAGCGAAAAGTCCCGTGCGGTGAAGCTCATGGTCGATACGGACAGGGTAACATTGTCTGTCAACAGCCTGGAAAGCGGCTCGGCGACGGAAGAAGTTGCGGCTGGCTACCAGTCCGACGTTATTGAGATTGGTTTCAACGCCCGTTATGTGCTCGACATTATGGGGCAGGTTGAAGGGGATTCGGTGAAGGTCTCCTTTGCTGATTCATCTGCCCCAACCCTGGTGCAGGATATAAGCGACGCCACAGCTCTTTATGTGCTGATGCCGATGCGCGTCTGATCATATGGTCCAACCCGCTCATAATGACGCGGCAGAACAAGGTCTCTCTGCGCCCGGGGCGCAGGACAGACTCTCCCTGTCGCGGCTGATGGTCAGTCATTATCGGAATTATGGCATGGCGCAGCTTGATGTGCCGGCCAGCCCGGTGGTGCTGTATGGCCATAATGGGGCGGGTAAAACCAATATTCTTGAAGCGATCTCCTACCTGTCACCCGGCCGCGGTTTGCGCGGTGCGCGGCTGGCAGATTTGAACCGCCGTACCGCTGAAGGCCCGGCCGGCACAACATGGTCGGTGGCTGCCACGCTGGAAACGGCCTTGGGGCCGGTGCGGTTGGGCACGGGGCTGGAACGAAAAGCCGACCAACCGGAAGGTGACGCAGAACGTCGCGTTGTCCGCATTGACGGTGAAACAGTACGCGGCCCTGCTGCCCTGGCTGAATATCTCCGGCTGACCTGGCTGACACCGCAGATGAATGGCCTGTTTATGGAAGGTGCATCGTCACGCCGGCGGTTCCTGGACCGACTGGTGCTGGGCTTCGACCCGGACCATGGCCGTCGCGTCTCTCAATATGAGCGGGTGATGCGGGAACGCACGCGCCTGTTGCGCGATGGTGGGGCCGATGACGCCTGGCTAAGCGCGCTGGAAGCACAGATGGCGGAAAGCAGTGTCGCTATTGCAGCAGCCCGACGGGATGTGGTGGCGCGGCTGCGTGGGGCGCTGGCCGCGTCTGTTGGCCCCTTCCCCAGCGCCGCCATGACGGTCACGGGTGATGCGGAAGACGGGCTGGATAGCCAATCTGCCCTGGATGTTGAAAACTGGCTGCGCGAGCAATTGGCACAGAGCCGCCTGCGGGACGGTGAACGGGGCCGTGCGTCCTTTGGGGCGCACCGGACAGATTTAGAGGTCGTGCACCTGGTGCATCAGATGACGGCGGCAGATTGTTCTACGGGCGAACAAAAGGCCCTGTTGGTGTCGATTGTGCTGGCCGAGGCGCGCCTACAAGCCATGCAGCAGGGGTCGGCCCCCATCATGCTGCTGGATGAAATTGTGGCCCATCTGGATGGCGTTCGACGCGCTGCCCTGGTGGATGAACTTCTAGGCCTGGGTGTCCAGGCCTGGTTAACCGGTACGGACCGACCGCTCTTTGAAGCGCTGGAGGGCCGTGCCTGCTTTATGCATGTTGAAAATGGTAAGGTAAGTCCTGCAAATGACTGACGAGACAAACGAGCCTACCGATAACGGTAGCGACGAGTATGGCGCAGATTCCATCAAGGTCCTCAAGGGGCTTGATGCGGTGCGCAAGCGCCCGGGCATGTATATTGGTGATACGGAAGATGGCTCGGGCCTGCATCATCTGGTCTTCGAGACGACGGACAACGCGATTGACGAATCCCTTGCCGGCCATTGCGATGATATCCAGGTGATCCTGCGCAGCGACGGGTCCGTGTCTGTCTCGGATAATGGCCGCGGTATCCCGGTTGATATTCATGAAGAAGAAGGGGTGTCCGCAGCTCAGGTCATCATGACCCAACTGCATGCGGGCGGTAAGTTCGACTCAAACTCCTATAAGGTCTCGGGCGGCCTGCATGGGGTGGGTGTGTCGGTGGTGAACGGCCTGTCTGAATGGCTGGAGCTGCGCATCTGGCGCGACGGCCACGAACACTACATGCGCTTCCATGACGGTGAACCGCAGGGCGACCTGGAAAAGGTTGGCCCGGCGGGGGACAAGAAGGGCACGGAAGTCCGCTTTAAACCATCAGCGGATATTTTCCCGGATATCACCTTTGACTTCGACAGGCTGGAACACCGCCTGCGCGAATTGGCCTTCCTGAATTCCGGCGTTCATATCACCGTGAGCGACCATCGCCATGCCGAACGCAAGGTCGTTGACCTGTTCTATGAAGGTGGTGTCTCTGCCTTTGTGACCTATCTGGACCGGGCGAAGACATCCATTCATGCTGCGCCCATTGCCGTTCTTGGCGAGCGCGATGACATCGTGGTGGAGGCCTCGCTGCAGTGGAACAACTCCTACCACGAGAACGTGCTGTGCTTTACCAACAACATCCCGCAGCGGGATGGCGGCACGCATCTGGCTGGCTTCCGCGCTGCGCTGACGCGTACGGTGAACAATTATGCGGCCTCCAGCGGCATCGCCAAGAAGGAGAAAGTCTCCGTCACCGGCGATGACGCCCGCGAAGGCCTGACCTGTGTCTTGTCCGTCAAAGTGCCGGACCCGAAATTTTCATCGCAGACCAAAGACAAGCTGGTGTCCTCTGAAGTGCGGCCCGTTGTCGAAAGCCTGATGAATGAAAAACTGACCGAATGGTTTGAAGAACACCCCAATGAGGCCAAGACTATTGTTGGCAAGGTCGTTGAAGCGGCTGCGGCCCGCGAAGCCGCCCGCAAGGCGCGTGAGCTGACTCGCCGCAAAGGGGCGCTTGATGTTTCCAGCCTGCCAGGCAAGCTGGCAGACTGTCAGGAACGCGACCCGGCCAAGGCCGAGCTCTACATCGTGGAGGGTGATTCTGCTGGTGGGTCTGCCAAGCAGGGCCGTGACCGTGGCTATCAGGCGGTATTGCCGCTGCGTGGTAAAATTCTGAATGTGGAGCGTGCCCGGTTTGACCGCATGCTGTCATCGGCAGAAATTGGGACGATGATTACCGCGCTGGGTACAGGTATCGGGCGCGAAGACTTCAATCTGGAAAAGCTGCGCTACCACAAGATCGTCATCATGACGGATGCTGATGTCGACGGGGCGCATATACGTACTCTGTTGCTTACATTCTTCTACCGGCAAATGCCGGAGCTGATTGATGCCGGGCATCTCTATATTGCCCAGCCGCCGCTGTACAAAATCTCACGCGGTCGGTCCGAGGTCTATCTGAAGGATGAAGACTCGCTGACGAACTACCTGATCGATTCGGCGATTGAGGATTCGGTGTTCGAACTGCATGACGGCGCTCAGATTGCGGGCCCGGACCTGCGGGACCTGGTGACAAAGGCAGTACGGGTGGAGTCGCTGATCGGGCGCATCCCACCCCGTTATTACCGGCCGCTGATTGAACAGTTATCGATTGCCGGCGCCTTCAATTCCCAGGTGCTGTCAAACCCCGAACAGGCTATTGAAGTGGCCAATTATGTGGCCGGCCGCATGAATGCCATTTCAGACGAAACAGAACAGGGCTGGACAGGCCGACCGGGCGATGTGGACGGTTTGGTGTTTGAGCGCGAACTGCGCGGAGTGACCGAGCAATATGTCATCGACGGGCAATTGCTGGAATCTGCAGAAGCACGGGCGCTGGATAATCTGGCGGCGGAACTGCAAACGTCTTATGCGAACCCAGGCCAGCTGCGCTACAAGGATGATGTGCACAAAGTATCCTCGCCGCTGGAATTGCTGGCCATTGTCACTCGCCTGGGCAGTCGCGGTATTGCCGTGCAGCGCTATAAAGGCCTCGGTGAAATGAACCCGGACCAGCTATGGGAAACTACGCTGGACCCGGATGCCCGCCACTTCCTGCAGGTCAAGGTCGACCACGCAGATACGGCAGATGACATGTTCTCCAAGCTGATGGGTGATGTGGTTGAGCCGCGGCGTGACTTCATCCAGGCCAATGCCCTAAATGTGACGAATCTTGACGTCTAGGCCGGCCATTGGCGCAGGGTAAAAGCAGGAAGAAACAGCCAGCCAAGTCGGCCAAAACGGCGAAGACCGCCAAATCCAAAAGCGCGGCGAAGCAACAAGGCCGCAAGTGGTGGCAATACGGTCTATTGGCCGGCCTGTGGGCATTGCTGGGCGGCTTGGCCGTGCTGGCATGGTTTGCCCTGACCCTGCCCGATGTCGATGCCATCCTTGCCCGCAAGCAACCGCCGATTACCACAATCCTGGCAGCTGATGGATCCACTCTTTCCACCCTTGGCGGGGGGTATGATGAGTGGTTGGCTCACGATGAAATGCCCCAGGTTCTGATTGATGCGGTGCTGGCAACGGAAGACCGGCGCTTTTATGACCATGGTGGGCTGGACTATATCGGTGTAGCGCGCGCTCTTTGGGCAAATGTTACAGCGGGCGGGGTTGTGCAGGGTGGCAGTACACT
>JAURPT010000068.1 GCA_030836535.1 Alphaproteobacteria bacterium | reverse complement strand
TGCCGGTGATCTTCATGTTCGAAAACAATGGTTACTCTGAGCAGACTGCCCCGGCTTACGCTGTTGGTGGTGGCAAGACAACCATGACCCGTCGTGCTGAAGGCTTTGGTATGCCGGCAACATCTGGTGACGGTACCGACTTCTTTGAAGTATATGAAAAGACCCGTGAAGCTGTTGAACGCGCCCGTAATGGCGGTGGCCCAAGCGCCCTTGAGTTCAGCTGCCTGCGTTTCTTTGGCCACTTTGAAGGTGACCCGCAGCGCTACCGTGCTGATGGCGAAGTTGAAGACGCTCGTGAAAATCTTGATTGCCTCAAGAACTTCCGCGCCAAGGTAACTGAAGCTGCACTGCTTGAAGATGCAGACATGGATGCCATCGACGCCAAGGTTGCAACACTGATCGACGAAGCTGTCGAAGAAGCCATTGCTGCACCGTTCCCTGAGCCCGAAGCTGTGACGCAAGACGTCTACATCGATTACTGAGTGAGGGAGTAAGACTTATGCCAGTAATGACATACCGCGAAGCGGTAACCGAAGCCCTCACCATTGAAATGAACCGTGATGAAACTGTTGTCATCATGGGTGAAGACGTCGCCGGCGGTGCCGGTGGTTCTTCCGGTGTTCGTGACAATCAGAGTGGTATCTGGGGTACCTACCCGCAGTTCCATGCCAAATATGGCGAAAACCGCTTCATTGATACGCCGATTTCTGAAGCTGCCATCGTGGCTGCTGCTGCCGGTGCTGCCCTGACGGGTCTGCGCCCGATTGCAGAAATCATGTTTGCTGACTTCATGGGTTACTGCCTGGACCAGATCCAGAACCAGGCCGCGAAGTTCCGCTACATGTTCGGTGGTACAGCAGAAACTCCGATGGTTGTTCGCACCGCTTATGGTGCTGGCCTGTCGGCTGCGGCCCAGCATTCCCAGTGCATGTATTCTCAGATCACGCACATTCCCGGTATCAAGGTTGCTGTGCCTTCCAAGCCGGCTGATGCCAAAGGCCTGATGCTGACGGCGATCCGCGACAATGACCCTGTGATCTTCTTTGAACACAAGGCGCTGATGGCGGCCACCGGTGAAGTACCCGAAGGCGACGAAGGTATCCCGTTCGGTGAAGCTGCCATGTACCGCGAAGGCGACGACTGTACTGTTGTGGCCATCGGTCGCATGGTTCACTTTGCTGAAACAGCTATCGATTCGCTCGCTGGTGAAGGCATCACCTGTGACCTGGTTGACCCGCGCACAACGTCTCCGCTGGATGAAGAAACCATCCTGGAAAGTGTTGAGCATACTGGTCGCCTGGTTGTTGTTGATGAATCCAACCCACGTTGTTCGGTTGCAAGTGACATCGCCGGTATTGTGGCTTCCAAGGCATTCAGTGCCCTGAAGGCGCCGATCGAAATCATCACCTCGGCTCATTCGCCGGTTCCGTTCTCTCCGGTTCTGGAACAGGCTTACCTGCCGAGCGTAGACGAAATCACAGCTGCTATCCGCAAGACGCAAGACTAGCGCCTAAAGCAGTTGTAAAGAGATTAGCCTCGGGGGTGGGAACACCCTCGGGGCTATCGTTATGAAGAAGTAAGGAGATGCAACATGGCTGACATGACTGCCGTTGCGATGCCCAAATGGGGCCTGGAAATGACGGAAGGTACCGTTGTTAAGGTCCATGTCGCCGTTGGTGATGAAGTCACCAAAGGTCAGACGATCATGGATATCGAAACCGAAAAGATAGCCAACGAATTTGAGGCCGAAGCCAGTGGCGTGATCAAGAAGATCATCGTCAATGAAGGCGACACCAAGGTTATTGGTGAACTGTTGGCCATTATTGGCCCGGCAGATGCCAGCGACGCCGACGTTGATGAGTTTGAAGGCTCCTACGTCTCTGTTGCGGTTGGTCGTGTTGAAGCAACGTCCACAGCTGCCCCGGCTGCGGCACCGGCGCCGGCTGCACCTGCAGCCTCTTCTGCCCCGGCATCTGACGATGGCAGCGTCAAGGCATCACCGCCTGCCAAGCGCCTGGCCCGCAAGCTGGGTGTTGATATTGCCCAGGTAACTGGCACTGGCCGTGGTGGTCGCATCTCTGCAGACGACGTACAGGCTTTCGCTGATGCTGGTGGCGCGGCCCCGGCTGCTGAAGAAGCCCCTGCTGCTGCACCGGCGCCCGCTGCTGGTGGGGAAGTTCGCGCAACACCGGGTGCCAAGCGCCTGGCTAAGGAACTGGGTATCGACCTGGCAACGGTCGCTGGTTCTGGTCGTGGTGGTCGTATTTCCAAGGAAGATGTTGAAGCTGCCGCCGCAGGTGGTGGTGGTGCGGGTTCTTATGGTTCCACACCGGTAACGGCAGAAGCTGCACCTGCTGCGCCTGCCCAGGTCATTCCGGGCGACAATGCTGTCACGGTTGAAACCATGAACAACATGCGCAAGACCATTGCCAAGCGCTTGACCGAGAGCAAGCAGAATGTGCCGCACTTCTACCTCACGGTAGATGTGGAGATTGACAATCTGTTGGCTCGTCGCGCCAAGTACAACAAGGCCAATGGCACCAAAGCATCTGTGAATGACTTTATCATTCGCGCTGCCGGCTTGGCGCTGAAGGCTGTGCCGAAAGCCAATGTCCAGTTCCATGGTGACGAGCTGCATTACTTTGAAAATGCAGACATCTCCATTGCTGTGGCCATCGATGGCGGTCTGATCACGCCAATCGTTCGTGCGGCGAACCTCAAGTCCGTTGCGCAGATCGCTGATGAAGTGAAAGACCTGGCAGCCCGTGCTCGTGAAAACAAGCTGAAGCTGGACGAAATCCAGGGTGGCAGCTTCTCTATCTCGAATCTCGGCATGTTTGGCATCAAGCACTTTGACGCCGTGATCAACCCGCCGCAGGGTGCGATCCTGGCCGTTGGTGCTGGTGAAGAACGTCTGGTTGCCAAGAATGGTGCAGCTGCAGTCGCAACCGTGATGACGGTAACCATGTCTTGTGACCACCGCGCTATTGACGGTGCACTGGGCGCTGAATTCCTGGCCTCCTTCAAGGAGCTGTTGGAAGAGCCACTCGCACTGGTCATCTAGTCGCGAGAGACAGACAAAAAGAAAGCCCCGTAGCGCTTGCTGCGGGGCTTTTTTGTTGTCTTGTGCGTGGGTTAGGTGCGGACGACGTTGTCGCTTTCAATATCCTGACGGCGGATGATATTGCGCGTATCAACAACAAGCTGTGCGTGATCAACCACGGCTTCATAATCCACCTTGTCGTGATCAGTGCAGATCAGCACCGCATTATAGCTGGCCAAAGCTTCCGGGGTCAGATCAACAGATTCGCGACCGGCAACATCCGGGTGGTCCGATGTATAGGGTACCACAGGTACCAGCGGATCGTGGTAATCCACTTCAGCACCACGCTTTTCGATCATTGCCAGCAGGCGGATCGACGGGCTTTCACGGATGTCGGAAACATTGGCCTTATAGGCCAGGCCCAAGACCAAGATCTTGGCCGAACCCAAGGAAACACGCTGGTCTTCATCCAAGGCCTGTTCCAGGTTCTGGACGACATAGCTGGGCATGGCGATGTTGATTTCGCCAGCCAGCTCAATAAAGCGGGCGCGTAGGCCATATTCGCGCGACTTCCATGCCAGATAAAACGGGTCGATCGGAATGCAATGCCCGCCAAGGCCGGGACCTGGGTAGAAAGGCATAAAGCCAAAAGGCTTGGTCTTTGCAGCCTCAATGACTTCCCAGACATCAATACCCATCGCGCCATAGATGATCTTCAGCTCGTTCACGAGCGCAATGTTGATGGACCGGAAGATGTTTTCCGTAATCTTGACGGCCTCGGCCACACTGTTTGTGGAGACAGGCACCACGTGTTGCATGAAGGCGCCATAGAATTCGACCACGAGGTTACGGGCGTCTTCGCCGTCACCAGCAACGACCTTGGGGATGGTTTCTGTACTGTAGTCAGGGTTGCCCGGGTCTTCGCGCTCAGGCGAAAAGCCAAGGAAGAAATCTTCACCACACTTCAGACCGGCATCCTCCAGGATGGGTTTAACGACTTCATCCGTCGTGCCGGGGTAGGTGGTGGATTCAAGCACAACGAGCTGGCCGACCCGCAGATGCTCAGCAATGACGTGAACAACTGACTCTACGATTTCCAGGTTTGGTTCGCGGTGCTTGGACAGGGGTGTCGGCACACAAATCGTGATGACGTCGCAGTCAGCAAGGCCGCTGAAATCATCGGTCGCTGAAAAGAAACCAGTTTCGAGTTGGGCTGCCAGTTCCTCGTCGGAGACAGCCTCAATGTGCGACTTGCCGCCATTCAGTGCCGCAACATGGTTGGCGTCGATGTCGAACCCGGTGACCTTGAGGCCCTTGCGGGCAATGGTTACAGCCAATGGCAGGCCCACATAGCCCATACCGATAACGCCCACTTGGGCGCTGCGGTCTGTAATCTTGTCAAGAAGGGCCTTCGCCTGCGCGTTTTCGCTCATGGTGTCTGATTCCCCTGGAAAGCCGCGAAAGGCCCAGTCTAGCGCTGTTCGGTCTCAGTTGGCCAGTAGCCGGACAGAATGACGTGGCCCTTGGCACCCTTGTTCACTTCTGCCTGCACCTTCTGACCAATGCCGGACAGGTTGTTGTCATGCATACGGTAGTAGAAGAGGGGTTCGGCAATGTGGTGGCCTTTCCAGCCGTTTTCCACGATGCGCTTCCACTTGTGGTGCTTGGTGCCACGGCGGATGGCTTCGTCATAAGGTGCGGTTTCCAGCATGATCTTGGTCATGACAACCGCCGGTTCGGGGATGTAGCTGAGGGTCTGCACCTTCTCGGCATCGAAGGGGATCGACTTGCCGCGGTCCAGATAGTCGCCATTGGCATCGATCAGGTTGCAGTCGGTATAGACAAAGGCGATTTTGTCGTCCTCTGCGTGGGCGGCCTTCAACTCACCAAGGCAGCGGGTAACGTAACCCTCTGTCAGATAGTCATCAGCATCAAGGATCATGCCATATTCGCCCTGCACAACTTCGAGTGCACGATTGATGGCACCCAGCTTGCCGACATTCTCCTCGACTTCAATGAGACGTGTGTTGGCCAAGTCGAGGAACTTGAAGCATTCCTTCACCACCTCAACAGAATTATCGGTGCTGGCGTCATCGACGATGATCAGCTCAATCGGCGCATAGTCCTGCGCTGCAACGCAGGCAATGGTCTCTGCAATGAACTGCCCATAATTATGATTGGGAATGATAATCGACAGCAGATTGTCGGTGGCTTGTCCGTTCATGAACGGTATCTCCATAGGGTCCGGGGCTTCTTTGTCCCCGTTAGGCGGTAATTTAGCTGAACACGTTATAGGGCGAGGCATCCAGCCGGTCAACGAAGCCGGCGCAATGTTTCTCAATTAGCGCACGGTCTTCTGCGCCGATGGCTTTTTGCTTGTCGGCGCTGTCAGACTTGAACTTGGCTTTGTCAGAGTCGTCTTTTGAGTGGAAGTTGAACTGCTCCAGCATCAGTGGCATGTCTTCGGTCTGCGGCGTAAAGCGCAGCCCCTTGTCGACAATCTCGGGGAACTTGTCCGCGTTGATATCAGTGTAGTTCAGTAATTGAACATCCCCCGCATGGTCCAGTGCTGTCTGGAAATAGCGGGCAAAACAACGTGCGAGATAGTCCACATCGGCAATGGCATTGTTTTCTTCGGGCGGCAGGCCTGTAAGAAATTCAGCTTCCAATGTGCCTTTAGCTAACAGGGCAGCAGTTGTTTCTTTCAGCACCGAGGCAATCACCTCTACCGGGTCGCGGTACAGGAATAGGCTCGGTAGGCCTGGATAGGCCTTGTGGACAAAATCCATATACAGCGCATTCCAGCTGATGAACTTAACAAAAGAAGCTGTTTCAATCCCGGTACGGGGGCGTGTCATCGCGCCAACAAGGCGGCGGAACATGGCCAGGTTTTCCGGTGTGGCCTGTGTTTCGGTCTTCCAGTCATCGGTCAGCCAGGCCCAAAAGCCACGTTGCAATGGGCCACCCTGGTTGATGACGATATGTTTGGGCGTCCGCGCCAGGGCTTTACCCAGCAATGTGGAGCCGCAGCGGGAGATATGAAAGATCAACCCAGAGGGGGCAATGCTGTCGGCGATGATCTCTTCATGCAGCAACACGTCCATATCGGTGGCGAAAGGCGTGCCGATTTGGCCTTCCCGGGCCAGCTTGTCGACCGTGAACATATATTGCCATTCGGCATAGGGGTAGGTGCCGATGTCACCCCAATAGATGCTGCCGCCATCATTGTGGTTGATGGCAAGCGGCACGATCCCTTTGTTGGCCGCAATTAGCTCGACAGCCTCTGCCGTTGCCATGCGGGTGCGGACAATATCCGGCAACACGGCATCGACAACTTCATGGTCGGGGATGGCATATAGTTCAGGCACGGGTCGCGCGTCTCCAGCGATCTGGTTCTCTGCAATATTGCAATCTGGCGAAAAGCGGGGCCTTTATAGGCGCTATGGGGGGCTGATTTCCAACATAAATATGGCCTTATGCGGACTTTCCGACATATATCGGTTTTGCCCTTTGCGCAGCAAAATGCTATCACCCCCAGCGTCGCTGGAAAAACCACCGGAAAATTGTCCATGAGCAAGAATCCCCTTGAGGTCTACGGCCGCTGGCTGGCTGAAACCCCGGCAGATTGGCCCGCAGACGCCCTGCACTCAGCCCATCGGGAATTTATTGATACCGTTGCTGTCACCATCCCTGGTGCAGACGAACCTGCTGCCCGGCTAGTGTTCGAAGTAGTTTCAGAATGGGGCAATGGCCCTTGTGCTGTTGCGGGCCACGAGCAGCGCCTGTCTGCCCCCTGGGCGGCACTGGTCAATGGTACGGCAGGCCATGCGCTCGATTTTGACGACAATTTCGACCCACCCAAAGCCCATGCATCTACCGTGTTGGTACCTGCCATTCTGGCATTGGCCGAACAGGAGAACCTTTCTGGCGCTGATTGTCTGGATGCCTATATTTGCGGGCTGCAGATTATGGGGCGCGTTGGCCAGGGGGTGAACCCGCACCATCGCAACCGGGGTTGGCATGCGACCGGCACCATG
Organism: Alphaproteobacteria bacterium; assembly: GCA_030836535.1. Lineage (GTDB taxonomy): Bacteria > Pseudomonadota > Alphaproteobacteria > SMXS01 > SMXS01 > SMXS01. The sequence goes on along the minus strand of JAURPT010000068.1, from coordinate 39,648 downwards.
GGTACCATTGGTGCTGCTGCTGCCTGTGTGCGCCTGTTGAAGCTAGATGCTGAAAAAGCGGCGATGGCGCTGTCGATCTCGACGTCGATGGCGGCGGGTTTCATGTCTCAATTCGGCACTATGACCAAGCCCATGCACGCAGGCCTTGCCGCCAAAGGCGGCGTGATGGCGTCGAGCTTCGCACGTGCCGGTGTAACAGCGGGGATGGAAACACTGGATGGTCGCACGGGCCTGAACCGCCTGATGGTGGGCCCGGATCTTGAAGAATTGCGGGCTGCCCACACCAAGCCAGAACATGGCCAGACGCTGTCTTATGAACTCGACAGTGTCGGCGAGCCGCTGCTGATTACCGAACACGGCTTCCGCGTGAAGCGCTTCCCCATGTGTGGCGTATCGCATCGCGGCATTGATGGCGTGCTCGACCTACGCGATGAATATGGCTTCAGCGCCGATGACATTGCCAAGATCGAGATTGCAGCCCCGCAGGTGCATCTCAACAATCTGATGCATAATGACCCACAGGACGGGCTGGAGGCCAAGTTCTCGATGGAATATGGCGTCTCAGTTGCCCTCGTAAGCGGTGACGTGACCTTGCAGGATTTTACAGATGAAGCGGTTATGCGCCCTGAAGTGCGGGACATATACAAGCGTATTAAGCTGACCGGTGTCGATAAACCCGAAGGCCAATTCCCAACCCAGATCAAGCTAACCCATACTGATGGCCGTGTGTTCGAGACGGCAGTTGGCCTGCCGCGGGGCTCTATCGTCGCACCGTTTACGGATGAAGAATATTGGTCCAAATATGAAGCCTGTGTTCGCGGGCACCTTTCGCCGGAACAGTCGGCAGCCCTGCGTACCCCACTGGAAAACCTGCCAACACTAGCTTCTATTCGTGAGATGACGGATCATCTCATCTGGGCGCTTCCAGCCGCCGCTGAATAACAACACACCTCAAGAAGATCGGAACAGACATGACGACCATAGCACAAGAGGTCACCACCCTTATCATGGCGGGTAGCCGCAAGGGACCGGACAATCCCGTGGCGCAGATCCAGGGTAAGTCCCACAAATGCATGGTCGAAATCGATGGCGTTGTCATGTTGCAGCGCGTGGTCGATGAACTGCTCGCCAGTGGTAAGAATGGCCGTATCTATGTCTCTATTGAAAGCGAAGACCTGATGCGGGAATGCCCGCGCTTGGCAGATCTGCTGGATTCGGGCGACATTAAATTCGTTGAAGCCAAGGGCAACCTCAGCGACAGCGTGCTCTACGCGGTAGAGCAGATTGAAAACCCGCTGCCGCTGGTCATCACTACCGGTGACAACGCCCTGCACACCGCCCAGCTGAATGCAGACTTTGTCGACCAGTTCCTGGCCGGGTCTGGTGATGTCGCTATCGGCTGGTCGGAAGCCTCCGTCGTGTTGGCGGACTACCCCGATGTTGGCCTGGCTTTCCACTGGCTCAAGGATGGCGGTTATTCCTCCACCAACCTTTATGGTCTGCGCACGCAACAGGCGCTTTCAGCCGTGAAAGTGTTTGAAGGCGGCGGCCAGTTCGGCAAACGCCATATCCGCATTCTCAAGGCCTTCGGCGTCATGCCGTTCATTATCTACAAGTTAAAGCTGGCAACCCTCGAAGGGCTGATCAACCGCATCGGCAAGAACCTGAAAGTGACAATGGATTCAGTGATCCTCAATCACTCCAGCGGACCAATTGATGTGGATAGCGAACATTTGTTCAACATCACCGAGATGATTTTGCGCCGCCGCCGTGGTGCGGAGAACTAAGCCAGGCTGCCGAAGGACAGGTATTTAATTTCGGTATATTCATCCATACCGTATTTGGAACCTTCCTTGCCCAGGCCAGACTGTTTGAAGCCACCAAAGGGTGCAATCTCGGTCGAGATGATCCCCGCATTAATGCCGACCAACCCGCTCTCCAGCTGTTCGGCTACACGCCAGATGCGGTTGATATTCTGCGAATAGAAATATGACGCCAGGCCAAATTCGGTGTCATTGGCCCAGTCTACAGCATCCTGTTCGTCTTCAAACTTGATGATCGGGGCCAGCGGGCCAAAAGTCTCTTCACGCGCAATCAGCATATCCTGTGTGGCATCAGCCACCAGCGTTGGTTCATAGAATGTGCCACCCAATTCATGCGGCCGGCCACCGACAACAACGCGACCACCGCTTTCAATGGCGTCTTTGACGTGGCGTTCTACTTTCTCCAGCGCTGCCGGCGTAATCAGCGGGCCCTGGGCAGTGTCTTCGTTCACACCGGGACCGACTTTGAGATTGGCAACAGCAACAGCAAGCTTTTCGACAAATTCGTCATAGATGCCCGCCTGTACGTAGAAGCGATTGGCACACACGCATGTCTGGCCGGAATTACGGAATTTTGACGCAATAGCGCCTTCGACAGCATCATCAATATCGGCGTCATCAAAGACAATGAATGGCGCGTTGCCGCCCAGTTCTAGTGAGATCTTCTTCACCGTATCGGCAGACTGGCGGAACAGGATTTTACCAACACGGGTGGAACCGGTAAAGGTGATCTTGCGTACGTCATCACTGGACATCATTGGCGCCGTAATGGCCTCTGCATCGCCGGTTACCACGTTGAACACGCCAGCCGGTACACCGGCCCGTTCCGCAAGCACGGCCATGGCCAATGCGGAAAACGGCGTTTCCGGCGCTGGCTTGGCAATGAAGGTGCAACCGCTGGCCACAGCCGGGCCTGCCTTGCGAGAAATCATCGCAATCGGGAAGTTCCATGGTGTGATGGAGCCGACCACGCCAACCGGTTCACGAATGGTGACAATGCGGCGGGCGTGTTGGTCTTGTGGGATCACGTCGCCATAGGTGCGTTTGGCTTCTTCAGCAAACCATTCAAAGAACCCGGCGGAATAGCTGACTTCACCGCGTGCTTCGTTAATCGACTTACCCTGTTCTGTCGTCATCAAGAGGGCAAGGTCTTCTGCGTTTTCTGTCAGCAGCTCAGCCCAACGACGCACCACGGCAGAGCGTTCCTTGGCCAACATACGCTTCCAGGTTTTGAAGGCCTCTGTTGCCGCTGCAATGGCCCGTTCCGTCTCGGCGCTGCCCATGTCGGGCACGGTGCCAATAACCTCGCTGGTGGCCGGGTTGGTCACATCGGTCGTGGCGCCATTGTCGGCATCCACCCATTCACCATTGATATAGGCCTGGGTACGAAAAAGGCTTGGGTCTTTTAGCTGCATGGTGCCCTCATTGGTCTGCAAGTCTGCCTGCCGACTTAAACCAATGGGGCCCAAGTTTCCACCCTAAAGCGGGCAGGGCAGCATGGTCGCTGCTATATCCCCATATGGTGGTTGTACCAGTCGTGATAGTGCTGGATGCGGCATTCATCATCATTCAGGAAGGCGGTGCCAAAACCGCGCGAATGCATGCCCCGCTGCACATCACGAATGAAGTGAATGTCCTGGTCGATGGTGATAGTCATGGTTTTGCGACCAGCAATAATATCTTCCTGTTCAAACACATCCCGCTCGGGGCGTTCTTCGGGAATTTGAGGCGTGTCCTGGCCCATATTGAAGGACACATTGTGCCGCTCGGCAACAGAGGCATCAGGCTCCATAATGAAGGTGAACTTGTCCCAATGGCACTTGTTAGGGTTGGTTGCATGCGGCATGGCCCGCATGATCAGCATGTTTTCGGGCTGCAAGACGACAATCAGGTTCGGGAAGATGTTGTACTGTACGATGTCGGACAGTTCTTCGTCGCTCAGCAGGTCATAGTCCTGTCCCAGTGACGGCCCCATTTCGCGGCGCTTTTTCTGCACGTCCTTGCGTACATCCAGCACCCGGCCCCGATAATCTTCCGGGTCCATGCCCAGTACCTTCATCTGGGGCACCATGATCTCGGTTGGGTAGTCGGGCAGGTCGAGCCGAGTATCGACGGTAAAGCCTTCAATCACCACGCGGCTGTGGCCCAGGTCCATCATGTCGGTGTTGCAGTGCAGGCAATCGAAGATCAGCGCATGCTGCGGGTGGATATGTTCCACATGGTACAGCTCGTGGAAATTATCGAACACGGCCTTCCAGTTACATTCCAAGTGGCAGGTCTGGTCTTCAATCAGCGTCATGTCCTGAGGGCGGAAAGGCTCAATCATCGCCTGGATGGCCCCCAGGAACTCCGCCAGCGTTGGCGCATCATCATCCATACAGACAAAGACCATCCCGGCCCAGACTTCGACCCGCAGGGGTTTGAGGGACAACTCTTCCTTACACACGCCTTGGCTGAAGCGGTCTGTGTCCGGCACGTTGATCAACTTACCGTCGGGCGCATATTTCCAGCCATGATAGGGGCAGACAAAGGCATCAACGCATCCCAGGTCATTGACCATGACGCGGGCCCCGCGATGCTGGCAGACATTGTAATTGGCGACGACTTCACCCGTCTGGCTGCACGACACAAGGATGGATTCGCGCCCGATATCAAAGACGAAATAGTCGCCCGGTTCCTGCACGTCAGAGGCCAAACCTGCGCATAGCCAGGACTGGGCGAAAATCGTGTCAAATTCTCGTGCCAGCAGCTCTGGCGATATATAGCGCTCTGCCGATATGGGCTTGGTGCCCGAAGGCGACGGATGTTCCTGCGTAAAAACGTAACGTTCAGCCTGCGACATGGCTTTCCCCCTTAGAACGTCTCTCTCTCTGATATGCTCAAGGATAGGACCGTTTAACGGGCGGGCAAAAGCCTTTTCTGTTAGTACCGCATGCTCAGGCGATCTCGGCGGCGATCTGATCGCGCAGCTTGTACTTCTGGATCTTCGATGTCGACATCGGCCAGTCAGACGTGAAGCGGACATAGCGCGGAATCTTGAAGCTCGAGATCTTGCCCTTGCAAAATTCGATCAGCTCTTCTTCCGTGGCGCTGGTGCCATCTTCCAGCTCAATGAAGGCGGCAGGCACTTCAACCAGGCGTTCATGGGGCGCGCTGACGATCTGTGCCAGTTTCACCGAGGGGTGCTCCTGCAGCAGTGTTTCAATTTCGGCAGCAGCGACATTTTCACCACCAACCTTCAGCATATCCTTAATACGACCATGGAACATGATCTGGTTGTTTTCATCCAGCGAGCCTGTGTCGCCCGTGTGCAGCCAGCCATCTGCGTCGATGGCCTCTGCCGTCTTCACAGGGTCCTTGTAATAGCCCTTCAGGATATTCGGGCCGCGCACCAGGATTTCACCATGGTCCAGCGGGGCACATTCCTTGCCGGTTTCCGGGTCAACAATCTTGACTTCCTGGCCGGGCATCGGGCCGCCCAGGCGGTCATGGCGGACTTCTCGTGGGTCGCTCAGCGTGTGGGAACACACGGTGCCGGAGGCTTCCGACAGGCCAAAAGTGCCGACCATGATGCAGTCTGGCATTTTAGCTTCGATTTTCTCGATAATCGCAGGTGGCTGCAGGCCGGGTGAAATGTTCATCACACGGGCGTGGGAGAGATCGACCGTATCCCAGTCCGGGTGGTTGACCATATCGCTGATAATGGTCACGAAGCACGGATAGGTAACCGTCGCCTTGGTGTCGGCGAGTAGCTTGAGCGCAGCACCCGGTTCAAAATAGCTCATGGTGATGTAGGCACAGCCAATATCCATGCAGGCGGCCATCGGGAAGGTGGCGGCGATGTGGAACATCGGCAGCGGCGACCAGAAGCTGTCTTCGCCGGTCATTTCATAAACATTGGCCAGGGCGCGGCCATTCTGGATCAGCGCATCGCCAGACAATAGGCAGCCCTTGGGGTTTGATGTGGTGCCCGAGGTGTAAAGGATCATGGCAATGTCGTCGCCGTCGACGCCGTCACGGCGGGCCTCGATGTCGGCTGCGGCAATATCTGCCCCGGCTGCCGTTGCGTCGGCTTCCGGCACAATACCAGCGGCGGTTTCATCGCCCAGCATCATGATATTGCGCAGCTTGGGGGCAACCTCGACATTTAGAGCCTTGGCGTCTGCTGCGTCGGCAACGCCGGGCAGGCCTTCATAGAGGCGCTCAACAAAGTTCAGCCCGTCTGACACCTGACCGGTGGTCACGATGGTCACCAAATCGGCATTTTCGGTCAGATAGGTGATCTCGTTCGACCGATAGCGGGCATTGATCGGCACCATCACGGCACCGGCCAGTGCAATGCCGAACATGACCTCAACAAATTCCATCCCCGTTGGCAGCAGGATGCCGACATGTTCCCCCGGCTGAACACCCAGGGCGATCAGCTGGCGGGCCCGCAGCATTGAGCGGTCATACAGCGCGCTGAAAGTCTGGCGTGTTTCCGGGAAAATGACGGCGTCATTGTCGGGCCAGTTGCGGGCAGCGTTGTCGAGCAGGCAGCCAAAGGTGTTGATGGCGGTATCGGTCATGTTGGGTCTCAGTTGTTGGTTTCTTGTTTGATAGTATAGGTGCGCGGCGCGATGGCAGGACTATTTTCGCCATCGACATAGCGGTCTAACTCGTTATGGAAGTGGCGCAGGCGCTGTTCCTGTTCACCCCACAGGGCCCCTGCAAAACCGCGCGACCTTATGCCGCGTTGCACAACAGGCAGCAACTCTGAATCCTGGTCCAGCACCAGGCCCAGCTCGGGCGGCTCACCAATGCCTTTATGTTCAATGTCGGGGCGAATGGCGCCGGTACAATCGATACCTTCGGGCAGGCCCATCCAGCCCGGTACACTGAAATTGGGGTCGTCCACATAGCGTACCAGGGTCATGGTGTCATAGGTGAAACGTTCCGGCTCCGTCGGGTGCGGCATAAAGCGCATCAGAAACGCCCCTTCGGGGTGCATGCCGAACTGCACATTGGGAAAGATGCCGGTGGCAAAGCTGTCTGTCAGTTGCGTGTCGGCGAGGTTGTCATAGTCCAACCCCACGGTTTTGGCATTCTCGCGCTTCTTGTCGCGAATGGCCTGTTGCACGTCAGCAGCATTGCCTTCAAAGGCGACCGGGTCGATGCCCACTTCGGCCAACATCATGGCCAGGCCTTCATTGACGCTTTCCTGGTCTGGCACCCGTGGGCTGGGCGCGCCAATGGGCACAATCATGCGGCTCATGCCATTGGGGTAGCAATCATATTGCACGTCGATATCGGCCATCACGCCCTGGGTTTCAGGGTGCACGGCATGCAGGTGATAGGTCTCATAAAAGGCGTCGATGCCCGTTTTCCAGTTCGCGGCCCATTCAGTGCGCACATGGCGGGCGACATGCATTTTGTCGACCTCAAAACTTTCCATATGGTCGGCAACAACGCCCAGGAAGTCCCGCAGGGGCGGGGGGTTGTCATCCATATTGATGAAGATAATTCCGGCGACAATGCCGACATGCACTTCGGCCATGCCGGGCACGCGTTCCAGCACTTCGGGCTGGAAGGAAGCGGCATCTGTTACGTGCTGCAGTTCGCCATTGATGCCCCAGCGCCAGGAATGAAAGGCGCAGGTAAAGCCGTCGGTCACGCTGCCCAGATCATTCATCACCAGCTGGTTACCGCGATGGCCGCAGACATTGTAATAGGCCTTGATGTCTTCAGCCCCTTCGCCCACGCGGGTGACGATGAAGCTTTCATGTAGCAGGTCATATTTGATGTAGTCGCCGACTTCAGGAATGTCGGCCACAATGCCGGCAATGGTCCACACGCGGGTCCACATGCGGTCCCATTCCTTGCGGGCAAATGCGGCATCGTAATAGCGGGCAGGGTCCAGCACCTCTGTGCCGTTCTGTACATAGGGGGCCTTGCGGTCCGGCGCGCTTGTGTCCGCATTCGGGTTGATCGTTGGTCCGCCGTCCTGGAGGTTATAGTCCATCGCGCAAATGCCCCTTCTGTCTCACCCATCTTCCCAGAATCGGCGCAACCGTAGCATAGGCCCCAAGGGGGTAAAAGCCCCATACCGGCACGGGTGACTTTACCCGTACACAGAGGCAGAAAGGCGATTGACGCTTGGCTATTGAATGGCCACTCTGGGCGCTCAATTGGGGATTCTTCATCGAACGGGAATTTTAAATGACAGGGATTCTGGAAGGGCGGAAGGCCATTGTAACCGGTGCCGCCAGCGGTATTGGCGAGGCCACCACCAAATTATTCGCAGACGAGGGCGCAAGTATTCTGGCGGTCGATCTGCCGGGTACACCGCTGGCAGACGTGCATGCCGACACACCCAATGTGGTGCTGATGGAACAGGATGTGACCACCGCCGATGCCGCCGCCAATATTATTGGCAAGGCCATCGACAGCCTGGGGGCAATCGACATCCTGTTCAACAATGCCGGCACGGTCGGCCGCGGCGGCGAGCTGGAAAGTTTCGACGATGCGGACTGGGATTTTGTGGTCAATTTGAACATGACCTCGGTCTACAAAATTTCCAAGGCAGCTTATCCGCACCTCAAAGCCTCGAATGACGGGCGCATCATTAATGTGGGCTCTGTGCGTACAGACTTTGCTGATGTCGGCGCGGCGGCCTATACGGCCACCAAGCATGGTGTGGCGGGGCTGACCAAGGTGATGGCCTGCGAGCTTGGGCCCCATGGCGGCACGGCCAATTATGTGCAGCCGGGCGCGATCCTGACCGGGATCACCCGCCCAGCGTTTGAGATGATGCCGGAATACGGCAAATATTGGACCGAACTGGCCCCCTCTGGCCGGCTGGGTGAAGCAAGTGACATTGCCAATGCGGTGTTGTTCTTTGCGTCGGAAGAATCAGGCTTTGTCAGCGGCGAGGGTCTCTATGTAGACGGCGGCGCCACCTGCCATAATTAGGAGATAAACTATGCCATTAGAAAATCGCCTGGCGGGCAAAGTCGCCATCATCACCGGGGCCGCCAGCGGCATCGGCGAAGCAGCCGTTACCCTTTTTGCAGAACAGGGCGCCAAGGTCCTGGCCAATGACCTCAGCCAGGAAAAGCTGGAAACCTGCCACGGCAGCAACCCTGATGTGCTGTGCGTGGGCCGCGACATCACTGAAGACGGCGCGCCTGAAGCGCTGGTCGCCGCCGCTGTCGAGGCCTTTGGTAAGCTGGATATTGTGTTTAACAATGCGGGTGTGTGCCCGCCAGAGCCGTTCATGGACCAAACCAAAGAGGTGTGGGACCACACCCAGGCCGTCAATGTTTATGCCGCCAATTTGCTGGCCAAGGCGGCCAAGCCGCATCTGGAGAAAAGCGGGCAGGGCCGCATTATCAACACGGCCTCTATCCAGTCCAAACGGGCAGGCGAGGCGCTGACGGGCTATACCGTCTCTAAACACGGCATCTCGGGGCTGACCAAACAGCTGGCGTTCGAGCTGGCAGGCACCGGCATTACCGCCAACGCCATTGAGCCCGGCTTTGTGACCACGGGTATCTCCAAAGGCTATACGGACTTGATGAGCGAGGAAGAAAAGAACGAATTCGAAAGCTATTGGGCAGGCAAGGCCCCGGTCGGCCGCCTGGGCGAACCGATTGATATCGCCAATGCCGCACTGTTCCTGGCCCGCGATGAAAGCGAGTTCATCAACGGCGCGAGTTTGGCGGTTGATGGGGGTGCTAGCGCGAAGTTGTAGGGGGATGTGGATCGTCGTAGATATTATGATGCTGATTCTTTTGATCCAATCAAACAATGAAGGTAATTGCTGAGCAAATGTTTGTGGGAGTAATGCGTTCCTATGTTGAAGCCACTTTTGGAAAGCACCTTTTGGGGGTCATCCATTTTGGTTTCGCGTTGGCAGTGGTTGGGTTAATATTTGGTATTTCCTTTGAGCGCGTCATTTTGATGTATCTGGTGGTAAAGTTTGTTTGGGCAGGCTGTATACTAATACTCTTTCCTGGAGCAGAATTTTCTGTTTGGCAGGGCTGGCATCGGAAGGATATTGAAAGCCACAAGGGTAGCTCGGGTCTACTGCCAAGCACGGCTATATCTAACGTTACGGTTGCCGTCATCGATTTTGTTGCAAGTTATGCAATGTCTTTCTCAATGCTGAGTCCCGCCCTCATTCTCACACTTTTTTTTATCAACAATGGTGACACGATTTGCTTATACACAGTGGTTGGCTTGGGAGTTTTGTCCTTGATTTATGGCGTACTATCTTTGCTCATATTGGAGTCAAACGATGGTTGGCGAGTATTTTGACACGATCGATCAATTTGGTCAGAGTAGATTGATTTAGGCCACGATCGTTGAATGTAGCGCTCTCAAGGCTGTCACCTCGGCCTTGAGCCGGGGTCCATGAAGCAGCGATGGCGAGCAAAACCAGGACATTGAGACGCAAGCGTCGATGCCCGATGGATCCCGCATCAAGCCTGTCCTGAGCTTGTCGAAGGGTGCGGGATGACACGCAGAACAAGTGAGAGCTTTGATCACAAAAAGAGCCGCCCCGTTGCCAGGGCGGCTTTCGTGTTCTTGGCTGTCTACTCGGCTTAGTCGCTATAGCGGCCCAGGATCGAAACGCTCGAGATATTCCGGTTAGGAATGCCGCCGAGATTATGGGTCAGGCCCATATTCACGTCCTTGATCTGGCGCTCGCCGCCGCGGCCGCGCAGCTGGGTGTAGACCTCATAGGCCATGCGCAGGCCAGAGGCGCCAATCGGGTGGCCGAAGCATTTCAGGCCGCCATCGATCTGGCAGGGCACGTCGCCGGTGGCGTCGAACTTGCCGTCGAGAATGTCGTTCACCGCTCGGCCCTCTTCTGACAGCTGCAAATCTTCCATCACCACCAGTTCGGTGATCGAGAAGCAGTCATGCACTTCGGTCATGCCGATCTGCTTGACCGGGTCGGTCACACCGGCTTCTTCGTAAGCGCGCTGGGCGGCAATACGGGTGGTCAGCGTGTAAGAGCCATCCCAGGAATTATGGGACATTTCCACACCGTTCGACGGGGCCAGCTGCATGGCTTTCACGGTAACCGGGTTGTCATGGCCCATTTCACGGGCGATTTCCGGGGTGGTGACAATGGCAGCAGCTGAGCCGTCCGACACGCCGCAGCAATCATACAGGCCCAGCGGGAAGGAGATCATCGGTGCGTCGAGGATCGCATCCATTTCCACCGTGCGCTGCAGGTGGGCCTTGGGGCTCTTGACGCCGTTCTGATGGCTCTTCCATGAAACATGGGCCATGCCGCGCTTGAGGTCTTCCATCGGGATGTCGTGCTTGGCAGCATAGGCGGCTGCCAGCTGGGCGAAGGAACCCGGTGCTGTGGAGTTTGGCTGCCACAAATCTTCAAACGTACCTTTGGTGCGCTCCGGCAAGCCGCCATAGCCCGTGTCTTTCAGCTTCTCAACACCCACGGCCAGCGCGATGTCGGTGGCACCAGCGGCCACAGCGTAAACCGCCCCACGGAGTGCTTCGGTGCCCGTGGCGCAGAGGTTTTCAACGCGGGTGACGGGAATGTTCGGCAGACGCAGGGCCTGCGACAGCGGCAGGGCCGACTTGCCAACATTCTGTTCATCGAAGAACACGCCCATCCAGGCCATGCCCAGATCGTCCTTGGTGATGCCGGCATCATCAATGGCTTCGGTGTAGCTCTCCATCATCAGGTCGTCGGGGCTTGCGTCCCAGCGTTCGCCGAATTTGGAGCACCCCATGCCAATAATGGCGACTTTGTCTTTAATGCCTCGGGCCATCTTGCTTCTCTCTTTCTCTTTGGGTCTGTGACAGGCTTACGCGTTGTCAGCAGGCGCAGCTTTCCAGAAATACCGGCGGAAGCCGCGCTTGTCGTCAAAATCCTTGATGCGGAACACCATCTTCAGCTCGGTGCCGATTTCCAGCACGCCGGGGTCGAAGTCGGTAATTTCCATGTAGATATTGCCGCCTTCCTTGAACGCCACATTACCATATTGGTAGGGCGGTGAGGGGGAATAGGCCAGATTATCTTCCGTAAAGGTCTTGATGCTGGCGGGCATGTCGGCGAAGGGGTGGTCTTCCTGCGTCTCAATGGCCTGGCAATTCGGGTTCACGCAGACGCGTGATTTCGGGAATTGCAGCGTGCCGCACTGGCTGCATTTGCCACCGATGAAGGAGGTAATGCTGTCGCGCTTGCGAAAGAAGGTGCTTTGTGCTGTGCGATTGTCACGCTCGGCACGGATGCCCCATTCGTAAGGCAGGATGCGGCGGAACGACAGGTAGCGTGTGTAGATGTTTTCTTCCACACCGGCTTCCAGGTGTACCTTGACGCCGCGGCGGGCACCCAGGGCCTTGAGCGCCTCAGTGGTCTCGAAAATCAGGACATCTGTACCCTGGCCAAAGCCTACGACCATGATCTTCTGGCCTGGCTCGGCAGCCTCCAGCGCGTCCACCAGCATCAGCAGGGCATGGGCAGTGCCCGCCTCGCCAATTTCCGGGTTCATGTTGGGGCGTACGGCTTCAGCCGCAATACCCAGTTTCTTGGCCAGGCCTGTGTCCAGTCGGCGCTGGCGCACGGGCATGATGAAGTGGTCGATGTCTGCCCCGGTCAGGCCTGCTTTTTCAAGCGCCTTGGCACCGGCTTCGGGGATAATGATGTCATAGCCCATTTCCTTGATCCAACGATCTTCCAGGGCATAGTCGAAATCTTCACCAGCGGCGCGGTAATGATCAACCAGGTCGAGCGCGACGGAGTGGCTGGATAGGAAACGTGCAATTACATGTTCAGAGCCCAACGCAAAAGCTGCAGCGGCATCACCAAACTGCATTTCCTGAACCGAGCCCGGTTTGGCCGGGCGCGCGTCAGAGGCAACTACCAAGGTGTTGCCGTCACCCAGGCCGTCCAGCGCTTCAGAAAGGGCCGAGGTGCCAGCGCGCTGTGAGCCACCGACATCGAGCGAGCGGATGTCTTCAGACAGGTTGAGCGCGGCGGCAATAATGCCGGCATTGTGGCGGTCGACAAAGGGGTGGGTTGTCGAGCCGAAATAGAGCTTGCCATACGGGCTGGTGTCTGCGCCTGCCAGGCAGTTTCGGACGGCCTCGGTGGCCATGGTCAGGGCGTCTTCGTCCCAATTGCACATGGCCTTGGAGCCTTTGCCCATGCCGCGCAGGGCACCGTTCATCCAGGCATTGGCGTCTGCAATGGCTTTCCGGTTCAGGCGCTTTTTGGGAATGTAGGCGCCGAATGATGTAATGCCGATATCGCTCATCGATTTCCGTTCTTCTGTTGTGTCGTATGAGGATCAGTCCAGCGCATCATAGATGTGCTTCTTGAACTCAATTTCGATCAGGTAAGTATAGGCGGGCAGCATCTGGGTCAACAGGATGCCGACGAGATTCTGCTCTGGCGCCACAAAGAAGTGCGTGCTGGCAGCCCCCGACCAGCCATATTCACCCACAACGCCCGGCCAATAGTCGATCTCATCGGTCATGCGGACCGACAGGTCGAGGCCGAAGCCGGTTTCCGGCATGGCCATGCCCTCAAGGTTAATTGGGATCAGCTCGTCTGCGATCTGGTTTCGGGTCATTAGCTCGACGGTTTTCGGTTTGAGGATGCGTACGCCATTGGCTTCACCCTTCTGGGCCAGCATGGTGGCGAAGGTCAGATAATCCGGCCCGGTTGAGGCCAGGCCGCCACCACCCATGCAGAAGGAGGGCAGGCTGTCATAGACCGAGCCATGGCCCGGCTGATCAACGCGTTCAATCCCTGCCTTGCCAAAAGGTTCGCCGCGCACTGACAGGGCCGAGGGTGCCATGCCGCCGGCATTTTCACCCGGCCCGTAATTGGTCGTAAAACGATGCCGCTTGTCTTCGGGCACGAAGAAGTCTGTATCCAGCATACCCAGCGGGTTCAGCACGGCCAGTTTCAGATAGTCGCGATAGGCCATACCCGACAGCACCTCGATCAGGCGGGCCTGTACATCCACCGCCACGCTATATTGCCAGCCTTCACCGGGGTGGTAGAGAAGGGGAATGGTGCTCAGGCTTTCAACATTGCCAGCAACCGTGCCGCCAAAATCGTTGATTTTGTTTTTGGCATAGAGCCTGTCGACCGGGTGGTCGCGCCACCCATAGGACAGCCCGGCTGTGTGCGTCATCAGCTGGCGGATGGTCATGGGCGTTTTGCACGGCTCGGTTACGATGGTGCCATCGTCTGTTTGTTCGACAAACACTTCAACGTCGGCGAGGTCCGGCAGGTAATTACCGACCGGGTCATCGAGCTGGAATTTACCCTGTTCATACAGTGTCATCAGAGCCACGCCGGTGATGGGCTTGGTCATGGAATAGATGCGGAAGATACTGTCGATCTGCGTTGGAACCTTGGTTTCCAGGTCCTGGACGCCGTAGGCATCAGCGGTGACTAGCGTGCCATCCTTCCAGATCATGGTGACGATCGAGGCCAGCTTTTCATCGTCGATATAGGCCTGCATGGCCTTGCGCAAATCATCCAGCTTGGCAGGGTTCAGGCCCGCCAGGTCCGCGCCTGGTGCATGGTTCATGGGGTAAGTCTTTCTATTGGGGTACGCTATTCAGCCGCATGTTTTCCGACGGCCCAGCCTTTGGGCCCAAGCGTTTCCTGGGCATGGCGCAGGGGTGAGTTTTCCAGCTCGGTCGCCATGGTGTCGTTGAACCGGTTGAAAAAGCCGAACATGCTGATCACCGAGACAATTTCGATAATCTGGTCATCGCTGAAATGCTCCTTCAGGGCGTTGAAGTCTTCATCGGTGACGGCATTGGGGCTTTGCCCGGCCCCCTGGGCGACCCGAAGCGCGGAGCGTTCTGCCTCGCTGAACAGGTCAGACGTTTCGTATTCCCAGAGGGCGGCATCCTTGTCGGCATCATTGGGGCCGTGGCCGGCATTGCTGGTATGGGCCATGCAATAGCCGCAGCCGGCGGATTTGGAGACAATCTGCGCCACCATGTTCTTCAATTCTGCTGAAACGTCGCCCGGGCCCATGACGGTGGTGGCAAAGGCCATCAGTGTCTGCACAATCTCGGGCTTGCGGCCCAGGGTCTTCAGGCTGTTCATTTCATAGCCGGACTGGGCCGCCAGGCCCTCCAGCATGGGTTTCAATTCGCCCAATCCTTCCATGGGCAGGGGGTCAACGCGCGGCATTATACTTCCTCGAAGTTCAGTTCGACTTTCACGCCGTCCGGGTCGTCAACATAAAGCTGGGTTACACCCATTTCAGCAATGGTGTTGACCTCCCATTTCAGGCCTGCGTCTTCGATGCGTTGCTTGAAGTCTGCCAACCCGGTGCATTTGAACGCCACATGGTCGATAGGGCCGGTGGGGCCTTCACGACCGCCATCCATTTCCATGATGTGCATGACCGGGCGGCCTTCGCAATACATCCAAGCGCCGGGTATGGGAATATCCGGCCTGAAGCCGTCTTCCAGCCCGATGATATTCCTGTAGAAGCTGATGCATTCATCCAGCTTCTTGGTGTTGATATTGATGTGGTCGAGATATTCGACAGCCATTCCCGCTCTCCCGCCAAGATGTTGGTCCCATTGCGGGCATCCTAGCGGGGATTTTCTCTTAAATCACCTTTTCGTCGCGCAGGGCGGCGAGGTCATCAGCGGTATAGCCAACTTCACCGAGAATATCGTCTGTGTCAGCACCCAGGTCTGGCGCCACGCTGCGCAGGGTGCCCGGGGTCTTCGAAAGCCCAAAAGGCGCGCCCATCACCGGGGCAGGGGTGCTTTGGCCGGGAATGTCGACCGGTTCCATCACGCCCATGGCCTGCACCTGCGGGTGCTCCAGCGTCTGTGCCGGGGCCAGTACGGGACCGGCGGGTACGCCGAATTCAGCGCAGAGGTCGAGCACTTCTTCCGTCGTGCGTTCCAGGCACCATTCGGCCATGCGCTCGCACACGATGTCGCGGTGGTCGCCGCGTGATTGGTCGGACCGGAAGCGTTCATCCATCGTCCACTGTTCTTCTTCACCCACCATAATGGCCCAGCGCTTGAACAGGCCATTACCAACAATATGGGTCAGCACATGGCCGTCCTTGGTGGCGAAAATGTCGCTGGGGGCAGAGGTCTGCACCCGGTTGCCCGTGGGCTGGCGGTTAATGTTCAACACTGCCTGTTCCATCAGCAGGCCATTGGCCATCATCAGGCCGGTGTTCAACAGTGCCCCATTGACGGCCTGGCCTTCGCCGGTAGCGCGGTGGTGCATAATGGCAGCCAGCGTCGCATAAGCCGACAGAATGGCCGTGCCAAAGTCGATGTATGGCGCATTGGCCTTT
Source organism: Alphaproteobacteria bacterium (assembly GCA_030836535.1). Taxonomy (GTDB): domain Bacteria; phylum Pseudomonadota; class Alphaproteobacteria; order SMXS01; family SMXS01; genus SMXS01. Next base: position 23,504 of record JAURPT010000068.1, on the reverse strand, counting down.
ACCGGGCCGCTGTCTGCGGTACCAGAGAACCAGGCCGCGCCTGACATCACCTGGCCAATGCCGTCGAACCCGCCGCGTTCGGCATAGGGGCCTTCATCACCAAAGGTGGAGATAGATGTCTGGATAATATCGGGCTTGATCTTCACCAGGCTGTCATAGTCCAGCTCGAGGTGCTTCATGGCTGGCCCGGGCAGGTTGGCGACGACCACATCGGCGGTAGCGACCAGCTTCTTGACGATCTCGCGGCCCTTTTCGCTGGCCGGGTTCAGGGTGACGCTCTTTTTGTTGGCACCGACCTGATAGAACAGCGAGCCTTTGCCTTCGCTGCCATCTTCATTGTGATAGAGCGGGTAAACGTAGCGGTCTTCACCTCCGGCGCGCTTTTCAACGCGAATAACTTCTGCGCCCAGATAGCCCAGCATGGTTGTGCAATAGGGGCCTGCAATATAGCGGCCAAAGTCCAGCACACGGACACCGTCAAGAACACCAGGCATGATCATTTCTCCGACTCTCTGAAATAAGTTGCGCGCATACTGCAAAAAGTCCTTCATAAGCGCCACAACAAAAGACTCTTCTCTCAAAGGTTCCTGACCATGACAGTCTATGCCATTGGCGATGCCACCCCTCAATATAACGAAAACACCGTCTTTATTGCCCCCAGCGCCGATGTAATGGGCAATGTGATTCTCGAAGACAATGTGAATATCTGGTTTGGTGCGGTGCTGCGGGCCGATGATAACACCATGACCATTGGAGAAAATACCAATATTCAGGACAATGCGGTGCTGCATCTGGACCCGGTCTATCCCTGCACCGTGGGCAAGAATGTGACCATCGGCCACAAGGCCATCGTCCATGGCTGTACGATTGGCGACAATTCACTGATCGGTATGGGCGCCACGATTTTGGACGGGGCGAAGATTGGCCGCAATTGCCTCATCGGCGCCGGTGCGCTGGTGGGCACGAACAAGGAAATCCCGGATAATTCCATGGTCCTCGGTGTGCCCGGCAAAATCATCCGCCAGCGCGGGGAAGAAGACGAAAAGATGCAGCTGCTCCACGCCGCCGCCTATGTTGAAAAAGGGCGGATGTTTCGGGAGAATTTGCGGGAGATTTGAGGCAAAATCTCTGTTGTCATGCCAGCGGAGGCTGGCATCCATTTCGGCGGAAGCACATGACTAGCCGTGTCTGCATTTCGGTGGACCCCAGCCTGCGCTGGGGTGACATGACGGGAAGCGTGGTTCCTACCCCCACTCCTTCAAAAACTTGGCGAGCTCGGCGCAGAAGTCTTCCGGTTGTTCCATCGCCCCAAAGTGCCCGCCGCGAGGCATTTCCGTGTAGCGCACCAGATTATACCCCTTCTTCACGTATGAAGCAGGGGGTACGGGCGCGATTTCGCGGGGGAAGCTGGCCACGCCCGTAGGCACGCCGACTTTTTCGCCCGGCGGCATGAAAAAGCCGCCTTCCAACCTGGCGCCATAGTAATTCCAGGTCGACGTATTGAACGTGCGGCTGGCGATATAGACCATGATGTTGTTGAGCAGCTGGTCATATGAATAGGTGTTTTCCAGCACGCCGCTTACCTCGCCCCTGCCGGACCGGTCCGACCAGGTGTGGAACTTCTCGGTAATCCAGGCGGCGATGCCCATGGGGCTGTCCATCATCCCCATGGCGAGGCTTTGTGGCTTGCTGGCATGCACCAGGAAATAGCCGTTTTCGCCGTTGAACCTGTCGGCGGCCTCGGCGGCGTGGGTGATTTCTTCATCGGTCTCTGGTGGCAGCTGGCCGTTTTCGTCGGTCGGGCGCAGACCAATCAGGTTCACATGGATGCTTTTGATTGGGCCTCCCTTATCTTCACCGAAATCAAAGCCCATCCAATTGGCCATGATTCCACCCCAGTCGCCGCCCTGGGCGACATAGCACGGGTAGCCCAGCTGGTTCACCATTAGGTCGTTCATATAGGCCCCCATGGCGCGCGGGCCCATCGGCGTCTTGGGTTTGCCGGACCAGCCATAGCCCACCAGCGAGGGGACAATGACATCACGGCCGTCTGCTACGTCGCCGCCAAAGCGCTCCGGGTGGGCAATGGGCTCGATGGTCTCCAGATGCTCTACATAAGAGCCGGGCCAGCCATGCATGACGATGACCGGCAGATTATCCGGGTTCGACCCGCGCTCATGAATGAAGTGGATGTCGATGGTGCCGTCACGGCCTTCACACGGGGCGGTAAAGTGGTCAAAGCGGTTCATCGCCGCTTCTTGTTTGCGCCAGTCATACTCGTCCAGCCAATAGCGGGCGAGGTCCTGCATAAAGGACTTGTTGGCCCCATAGGCCCACACGCCGTCGCGGTCAGAATCTGCCGGCTCTTCAAACCATTCATAGTCGGCGATGCGTTGCCTGATCCAATCCAGCCGCTCTTGCGGTACATCGATGGTGAATGGTTTGGGTGCCATGACTTCCTCCCCCTGGAAATATACTGGGGAAGTGTGCCCAACAATTGCAGATATGAAAAGCCCCCGCTTTCGCGAGGGCAAATCAGTCCGTGTGACGTGTGTTGATGGAGCCTGCTTAGGCAGACATGCCCCCATCGGCAGACAGCACAGCGCCCGTGATATAGCTGGCTTTGTCCGACATCAGGTAGACAACGGCGTCGGCAATTTCGCTCGACTGGGAAATGCGGCCCATGGGCACCACGCCGGCGAATAATTCATCGTCACCACCGGTTGATTCGTCGAAGGACGGCGTCTTGGTCATGCCTGGGGCGATGGCGTTTACGCGGATGTTCTGGTCGGCATATTCCAGCGCGGTGTTCTTGGTGATGCCGTTGATGCCGTGCTTGGCAGCGGTGTACCAGCTAAGGCCGACCATACCCTTGAGGCCAAAGATGGATGAATTGGTCACGATCGACCCACCCCCGGCGCGGAGCATGGCCGCCACCGAATATTTGATGGTGTAGATATTGCCAGTCAGGTTGATGTTGATGCCGCGCTCAATCTGGTCGACCGGCATTTCGTGGATGGGCACGGAGTCTTCCATGAAGATACCGGCATTACAAAAGGCCAGGTCCAGGCGGCCATATTCTTGCTCAGCGCGGCCCACCAGTGCTTCATTGTCAGCAGCGCTGGCAACATCCGTGCGCTGGAAGATGGCTTTGCCACCGGCACTTTCGATTTTGTGACAGACAGCCTCGCCGGTCTCAACCGTGCGGTTGCCGATCACAACGGTTGCGCCTTCTGCCGCCATGGCGAGAGCTGTTGCTTCGCCGATGCCAGAGCCACCACCGGTGACAATGCCGATTTTGTTTTCAAGAAGCATGGGGGATTTCCTTCTTACGGCGCCTGCAATTCAGCAGGCGTGAATGTTTCATCTGTGATTCCGCGGGATAGTGTGCTAAGCCACCTGCCTTCGCAAGGGCTGAATGCGCCTTGTGGCAAAAACCAAGAAGAAAAACAAAAAAGATCACGAGCAGCCTTTGAAATCGCGCACGCCAACCAATTTTCAGCTCATCGCCATGTCGGTCCTGGGGCCGTTCACGATGCATCTGATTATCCCGGCTATTACGCCGATTCAGTTTGAGTTCGGGATCGATGCGGGCACGGCAGCGCTACTGATCAGCGGTACCCTCTGGGGTATTGCGGGCTCAACGCTGTTCTTCGGTGCTTTTGCAGACCGTTATGGCAGGCGCTCCATGCTGATTATCGGCATGGGTGTCTTTGTGCTGGGCAGCATTATGGGTCTGTATGGCGAAAGCGCGTCTGTTGTGATCCTGGGGCGGGTGATCCAGGGCATTGGCGGTGCCACGGGCATGGTGATTTCCCGTGCGGTGGTGCGCGACCTCTATGACCGCGACAAGGGCACATCTGTGCTGGCCTATCTGACCATGGCGGTGATGATCGCCCCCATGCTGTCGCCTGCTATTGCAGGCAATATGGTTGAATTCCTAGGCTGGCGTAGCATTTTCGAGATTGCTGCCGCCCTGGGTATTGTCGTCTGGTTCTGGATGATGATGCGCTTTACCGAGACACTTAAAGAACCGATCCCGATGCCGAATGTGTGGGCGTTGCTGCAGGCCTATGCCAGCGTGTTGCGTGAGCCGGTCTTTGTGCTCTATTCGCTGATCGGCACCTTTGTGATGACATCGTTCTTTTCCATGATGTCTGGTGCGCCGCATGTGGCGGAACACACCTGGGGTATTAGCCGCGACGAGCTGGGCTATTACCTGGGTATTGGCGCCACCGGCATGATGATCAGTACCTACGTTACCGCCCGTATTGCCCAGGTTTATGACAATAATAAGCTGATCCTGGCAGGTGTTGGCCTGGTGGCCAGCGGTGTGCTGACGTCTATCGCGCTTGTTGGGCTGGGTGTTGACCACCCGCTGGCGCTATTTGGGCCGATGTTCTTCAACGGCTTGGGTGCCGGTTTTGTGCTGCCAACATCGACAGCGCAGGCGCTTTCCATCACGCCGAAAATGGCGGGTACGGCCTCCGGCATGATGACGTTTCTACAGTTCATCATCGCTGGCATCGCCGCACAGCTGATTGGTTATTTCGACCACAGTTCCCCCTGGTCGATCATCGGGTTCATGACCTTTGCTGTTGTTCTTGCTGTCATCATGGCACTGAGTGCTGTGATCATTGCGCGGCGACGCGGTCTGACCTGAGCAGGATTATTTGCAACCTTTGTCGCTTGTGCTATGTCATGCAGCAAATTTCGACAGACCATAAGGGCATGGAGACTTGAATGGCCTTTGAACCCCAGTTTTTCCCGGTGGCCAAGACTACCGATATTGCGCCGGGCAAATGCGCCCCGTTCATGGTGGAAGAGCACGACATCATTATCGCCCAGACCAAGGCGGGCGACTTTTATGCCATGAAAAACCTGTGTTCCCATGCAGATGCGAAAATGGATACAGGCCGCATTCGTGGTAACCACATCATGTGCCCATTGCACGGCGCGCGGTTTGACCTGCGCGACGGCAGCCATGGCCCGCCCGCTTTTGCGCCCATCAAGGTGTATGAGCTGCGCGTTGTTGATGACATGGTAGAAGTGTTCATCGAAGGCCCGCCCGAGAAGAAGCCTGCCTCCGCCATGGGCATGTTCTAGGGAACATGATCCGCGCAGCACAGCGTTCGTAATGAAGATATTCGCGGGTAGCCCGCAACCACACAGACAGAGAGCCAAAGACATGGATCTATCATTCGGCCCGGAAGAATTGGCATTCCAGCAGGAAGTGCGTGATTTCCTCGAAGAAGCCCTGACCGACGACATCAAAATCCCGACTTCCAAAACCACCACGGTTTTTGTGGAGAAGGATATTGCCCTCAAGTGGCAGGCAAAGCTGAATGAAAAAGGTTGGTTGGCCTATTTCTGGCCTGAAGAATATGGCGGCCCGGGCTGGAACTCGGTGCAGCGCTACATCTTTAACCAGGAGTGCGCCCGTGCTGGAGCTCCGGGGATTATCCCCATGGGTATCCGTTATGTGGGTCCGGTGATCTTCACCTTTGGCACCCAGGCACAGAAAGACTACTTCCTGCCGAAAATCCTGTCTGGTGAACATTACTGGTGTCAGGGCTATTCCGAACCAGGCGCAGGTTCTGACCTGGCGGGGCTGAAGTGCAAGGCCGAACGCGTTGGTGACGAATATATCGTCAACGGCACCAAGATCTGGACAACCCATGCCCACCATGCGGATTGGATCTTCTGCCTCGTGCGCACCGACAACACAGGCCGCAAGCAGCAGGGTATTTCCTTTATCCTGATCGACATGAACACACCGGGCATCAAGATTGACCCGATCATTACCATGGGCCTTGACCATGAAGTGAACCAGGTGTTCTTCGATGACGTGCGGGTGCCCGCTGAAAACCTCGTTGGTGAAGAAAACAAAGGTTGGGACTATGCCAAGTTCCTGCTCGAATTCGAGCGTGGTGGCGGTTACTCCGGTGGCCTGAAGGCCGGTATCGCCAAGCTGAAGGCCATGGCCTCACAGCAGGTCAAAGACCTCAAGCCGCTGATCGAAGACGAAACTTTCGCCGCAGAAGTTGCCAAGCTGGAAATTGCCGGTTTGGCCTCTGAAATGACGGAAATGCAGATTCAGTCTCAGTTGTCTGCCGGTGACCCGCCGGGCCCCGAATCATCTGTCATGAATGCGGTGGGGACCACCATCAACCAGCGCCTGTCGGAGCTGGCGATGGAAGCACTGGATTATTACGCTCTGCCGTTCAAGCCCATCGATCTGGATCTGGGCAGCAATGAATGGTACCCGGGCCCGGACTATGCGCCGCCGATCACAGGCACCTATCTGAACCGTCGTGCCGCCTCCATCTTTGGTGGGTCCGACGAAATTCAGCGCGACATTATCGCCAAACTGGTATTGCGCCTGTAGACTGCCTACCTGTTGCCTGTGGCCCAAAGGGGCCATGGGCCTAAAACAGGGGAAAAGGCATGCGTTACATTATTCTCGTTCTTGGTCTTTGCTGGGCCGGACTGGCTGTTCAGCCCGTTCAGGCACAGGGTGCAATGGCGGCTGCGGCAGAGACCTCGGCTGGTTTCACGCAGGAAGAAGTAACCCGGTGGTTCGCCAGTCTGCGGGACCTGTCTGCCTGGGGTGAGGCCAACGAAGACCGCTTCGATTCAGAGCATTTCGGGATGAAGCAACCCAATATCAGCCCCATGCGCCCGCCAAGCCTTGAGGAAATTGAAGCGATGCGGACGCCCTTCAGCACCGCTGTCAGCGCGGCCAATCGTGCGGGCGTCGCTGGCGAAATCAGTGGGGTGTTGCGACCACACGGTTTTTCTCTGACAGATTGGGGTGCTCTGGGTGACCGCATTTCCCGCGCTTATATCGCACTGCAGATGTCTGCGGCTGGTGATATGACCGGTCAGCTCAATGCCACCATTTCGCAGATGGAAAATAATCCGCATCTAAGCGTGGCCCAGAAAAACCAGATTATCTCGGGCCTTATGCAGACGCTGGATATCTTCTCCATGCTGTCAGACGCGCCGGCAGCGGACATCGAATCGCTGCGGCCCATGCTGGGTGTGGTCGAACGGGGCTTTGCGAACGCCACTCGTTAAGGCGCATTTGGGTCTGCGGGCCCACAACAGCTGGTATTTTGCCCCGAGGTGTTGGGGATTCTTTGCCCCGACCATCGGCATATGGTAGTAACGGCCTTCTTACAGCAGCATGGCAGTGCTGATGTGTCTATCGAGAGGCCGCTTTCACCATGTCCAGTGAAAACCCCATAAAAAACATAGCCTTAGGGTCTGACCACGCCGGTTTTGAGATGAAGGAAGAGCTTCGTTCCTGGCTGGAAGAGCAGGGTTATGAGGTTTTGGACCTTGGCACCCACAGCGCCGAATCGGTGGACTACCCGACCTATGGCCGCGCCGTTGCCGAAGCGGTGACCGATGGGCGTGCTGAAAGAGGGGTGCTGGTATGTGGCACGGGCATTGGCATTTCCATCGCCGCCAACCGCATCGCCGGGGCACGGGCCGCCCTTTGTCGGTCCGGTCTGGAAGCGCGTTTGTCGCGCGAACATAATGACGCCAACATTTTGGCACTGGGTGCGCGGATTTCAGGCATCGAAGCGGCGAAAGACTGCGTAGAAGAATTCATCAACACCGATTTTGGGGGCGACCGGCACGCACGCCGTGTTGCCCTGCTGGATGCCTGATTTCAGGCGCATGGAACAACCGCACGGAAGCTGAAAAGGACAACAACAACCATGGCAACGAGCGACATGTTTAATACCCGCCTGGCCGACCAGGACCCCGAGCTTTATGCCTCGATCGCCGCGGAGCTGGACCGCCAGCAAAGCCAGATTGAGCTGATCGCCAGTGAGAACATTGTCTCCAGTGCGGTGCTGGAAGCACAGGGTTCGGTGCTCACCAATAAATATGCCGAAGGCTATGCCGGTCGCCGTTATTACGGTGGTTGTGAATTTGTCGATATTGCCGAAGAGCTGGCCATCAGCCGTGCCAAGGAACTGTTTGATTGTGCCTACGTCAATGTGCAGCCCCATTCGGGCGCACAGGCTAATGGTGCTGTGCAGATGGCCCTGTTGCAGCCGGGTGATACGCTGATGGGCATGTCGCTGGCCGCTGGTGGTCACCTGACCCATGGCGCGCCGCCTGCCCAGTCCGGCAAGTGGTTTAACGCGGTGCAATATGGCGTGCGCGAAGACACACATGTCATTGACTTTGACGAAGTTGAAGCCCTGGCCAAAGAACATCAGCCCAAGCTGATTATCGCCGGTGGCTCTGCCTATCCGCGTGAGATAGACTTTGCGCGCTTCCGCGAAATTGCCGACAGCGTTGGCGCTTATCTGATGGTCGACATGGCGCATTTTGCTGGTCTGGTCGCTGGTGGTGCATACCCCAGCCCGCTGCCCCATGCCCATGTGGTGACCACAACAACCCATAAGACCTTGCGTGGCCCGCGTGGCGGCATGATCCTGTCCAACGATGAAGCGCTGGGCAAGAAGATCAATTCAGCCGTGTTCCCAGGCCTGCAGGGTGGCCCGCTGATGCATGTGATTGCGGCCAAGGCCGTAGCCTTTGCCGAAGATTTGCAGCCAGAGTTCAAGCAGTATGCGCAGCAGGTAGTTGATAATGCTCGTGCGCTGGCCGAGGTGTTGTTGACCCGTGGGCTCGACATTGTCTCTGGTGGCACCGACACCCATGTGGTTCTGGTTGATCTGCGCCCGAAAGGCCTGACCGGTAACATCGTTGAAGAAAGCTTGGAGCGGGCCGGGATGACCTGCAACAAGAATGGTGTGCCGTTTGACCCTGAAAAGCCAATGGTCACCTCGGGCGTTCGCCTCGGTACACCGGCGGGGACAACACGTGGGTTTGGTGTCGCCGAGTTTGAAGCCATCGGGAACCTGATCGGCGACGTGCTGGATGGTCTGGCGGCCAACCGTGAAGACAACAGCGCAGCTGAGCAGGCCGCGCGGGAGAAGGTGCGCGCCCTGTGCGATGCTTTCCCCATCTATAATCAGTAGTAAGGCGTTGAGGGGGTAAGGTATGCGCTGTCCGTTTTGTGGCAATGACGAAACTCAGGTGAAGGATTCGCGCCCGACCGAAGATAATTCGGCCATTCGGCGCAGGCGTCATTGCACGGCGTGCGGCGCACGCTTCACGACCTTTGAACGCGTGCAACTGCGCGAGCTGACGGTTATCAAGAAGAATAACCGTCGGGTCCCGTTTGATCGCGACAAGCTGGAACGCTCCATCAGCCATGCCTTGCGCAAGCGCCCGGTAGAGCCGGAACGCATTGAGCGGCTGATTAATGGTATCGTCCGTCGGCTGGAAAGCACTGGCGAAAGCGATATTCCATCTGACCTGATCGGTGAGTTGGTTATGGAAGGCCTGGGTGCCATCGACCAGGTGGCCTATGTGCGTTTTGCCTCTGTTTACAAGAACTTCCATGAGGCCAAGGACTTTGAAAAGTTCATTGGCGACCTGGAAGGGTCGATAGAAGACTAGTTCTTCTCCCATGGATAAGGATACCAGGCATATGCGCCATGCGTTGGCGCTTGCGTCTCGCGGCCTGGGGAATGTGGCACCCAACCCGGCGGTTGGCTGTGTCATCGTGTCTGAAGGCCGTATCATTGGCCGTGGCAGAACCCAACCCGGCGGTCGCCCCCATGCCGAAGCGGTCGCCCTGCAACAGGCAGGCAGCGCGGCAAAGGGTGCAACAGCCTATGTCAGCCTGGAACCCTGTGCCCATGTTGGTCAAACGCCCTCTTGTGCCAATTCGCTGATTGAGGCGGGCATTGCCTGTGTCGTTGTAGCGGTCGAAGACCCGGACACACGCACAGCGGGGCAGGGGACAGACCGGTTGCGCAAGGCAGGCATTGAGGTGACCACCGGCGTGTGTGAAGCCGAGGCTACATGGGCCAACCGGGGTTTTCTGTCATCTATCCAGCGCAAGCGCCCCTGGGTAACGCTGAAATTGGCAACATCTGCTGATGGTATGATCGCTTGGAAGTCGGGAACCCCGCAGTGGATTACCAATGAACTGTCGCGCAAAAGAGGGCACTTGATGCGTGCCCGCTATGACACGCTGGTGACCGGCAGTGGCACCGTATTGGCAGATGACCCGTCCTTCACCTGTCGTATTCCCGGCCTGGAGGGTGAAACGCCCCTGCGGGTGGTGCTGGATCGACGCGGGCAGGTTGAATTGGCTGGCAATCTGGCGGCGACAGCATCTGCGGGCCCTATCCAGATTCGCCGTGATGATGAAAGCCTTGAGGCCATGCTGAACAGCCTGGCTGCAGAAGAGGGCATTACCCGTGTGATGGTGGAATGTGGCGCGGCATTGGCAACTGCTTTTCTGGCTGCCGGGCTGGTGGATGAAGTGGCATGGTTCCGCGCGCCATCTGTCCTGGGAGACGATGGCGTACCCGGCTTGGTGGGCATAAGCATTGAAGATGCGTTGAGGGGAGGTGGGTTCCAGCCTCGGCAAAGCCTGCCATTGGGTGAAGATGTGCTGGAAACCTTCGTGAAGGAAGCCTATTAAAGAGCCATGTTCACAGGAATCATCACAGATGTTGGCACCGTGCGCAGCGTGGAAGAACGCGGCGATGTACGGTTTGAAATTGAAACAGCCTTCGATATGTCGTCCGTCGACATCGGGGCGTCCATTGCCTGTTCAGGCACCTGCCTGACCGTGGTTGAAAAAGGCCCCGGCTGGTTTGCGGTCGATGTATCTGCCGAAACCCTGGCCTGCACAACGGTTGGGACGTGGAAAGAGGGTTCACCGGTTAATCTGGAGCGCTCCCTGCGCATCGGCGACGAATTGGGCGGTCACATTGTACTGGGCCATGTCGACGGGGTTGGTGAAATTATCTCTATCGAACCAGATGGAGATTCGCGCCGCTTCCAGTTTCGTGCGCCGGACAGCCTGGCGTCGTTCATTGCTGCCAAGGGGTCTGTGGCCATCAATGGCGTGTCGCTAACCGTGAATGATGTTTCGGGCCGAGAGTTCGGCGTGAACATTATTCCACACACACAACTGATGACGACTTTCGATCATGCGACCCCGGGTGACACCGTAAACCTTGAGGTTGACGTTCTAGCAAGATATGTATCGCGCCTGAGCGAACAGGAGTAACCGGTGCCACACCGCAAACTTTCAAAAATTGAAGACGTCATTGAAGACGCCCGTAATGGCCGCATGTTCATCCTTGTCGATGATGAAGACAGGGAAAATGAAGGCGACCTGATCATTCCAGCCCAGATGGCCACACCTGAGGCCATCAACTTCATGGCCACCCATGGCCGTGGGTTGATCTGCCTATCCATGACGACCGAGCGCGTGCAGGAGTTGGGCCTGGACATGATGACTGATGACAATAAAGAACGTCATTCAACGGCCTTTACCGTGTCGATTGAAGCCGCAGAAGGCGTGACGACTGGTATATCCGCTCATGACCGCGCCCATACGGTTGCGGTGGCTATTGGCCACAACCGGGGCCCCGATGATCTGGTCAGCCCGGGGCATATCTTCCCACTGATGGCGCGCGATGGCGGCGTATTGGTCCGTGCCGGCCATACAGAAGCCGCCGTAGATGTTGCCCGCCTGGCGGGTCTGCACCCATCAGGTGTGATCTGCGAGATTATGAATGAAGATGGCTCTATGGCGCGTCTGCCGGACCTGGTGGAATTTGCTGAAAAGCACGAATTGAAGATTGCCACGATAGCAGACCTGATTGCCTATCGTCGACACAACGACCGTCTGGTCGATCTGGTTGCCGAATCAGAGTTCCATAGTGAATTTGGTGGCGACTGGCAGATGAGGATTTATGCCAATACCATTGAGTATGCGGAACATGTTGCGCTGGTGAAAGGCGATGTCACAAGCGGCGAACCGGTACCCGTGCGTATGCACAGCCTGAATATTTTCTCGGACCTTGTGGGTGACCTGGCGTCTACGCCGGACCAGGCCCGTACAGCCATGCAGATGATCGGTGATATGGGCCGTGGTGTTGTGGTGCTGCTGCCCAATATGCAGGCGCAGTCGCTGTCGCAGGCGGTGAACCACCGGGCTGAGACGACGGAACGTCCGAAGTTTGACCTGAAGTCCTATGGTATCGGTGCACAGATTTTGCGCGACCTGGGTGTTCGGGAGATGATCCTGCTGTCCAATACGGAACATCACATTATCGGCCTGGAAGGCTATGGCCTGTCGGTTGTTGATCAATACCCGCTGAAGTGGGATCCAAAGAATGGCTGACGCACCGCATATTCTCATCGTTAACGCGCCGTTCTATGAGGACATCACGACTGAGTTGATGGCCGGCGTTACCGATGTGTTGGATGCAGCCGGGGCCACCTGGGACCTCGAAGAAGTGCCCGGTGCTTTTGAAATTCCGGCCGCCATCAAATTTGCCCACCGTGCTGCACAGGCCGGGACGGTTGGTCCTTATGATGGTTATGCCGGCCTTGGCTGTGTCATTCGCGGTGAGACATCGCATTATGATTATGTGTGCGAAGAAAGCATCCGTGGGTTGATGAACCTGACATTGGATGAAGGCCTGGCCATTGTGAATGGTATCCTGACCGTTGAGAATCGTGATCAGGCCTGGGCACGTGCCAGCCGTTCCGACAAGAACAAGGGCGGTGACTTTGGCCACGGTATCCTCAGCACGATTGCCCTGAAGAAGAAATTCGGTCTCGCCTGATGACGGATGCCGGTGAAGACGACGGCGAGGGCCTGAAGAAAGGCTCACGCAGTGCCGCAAGGCTTGGCGCTGTTCAGGCGCTGTATCAGATCACATCCAATGGTGAACCAACCTCGCTGGTGATTGCGCAGTTCCTGGATACCCGTTTGGGCAAGGAACTGGACGGCGACCAATACGCTCCGGCAGATGAAGACCTGTTTATGGATATCGTTGCCGGTGTGTCGAACCGGGTAAAGGATATCGATAAGGCCCTGACGGCTTGCCTGAAGGGATCGCTGTCTCTGCCGCGCATGGAGACGCTGGTCGTGGCGATTTTGCGGGCAGGGGCCTATGAGCTTTTGGCGCGTCCCGACATGCCCACACCGGTCATCATCAACGAATATGTTGATGTGGCCCATGCCTTCTTCGACCAGAAGGAGCCGGGTATGATCAACGGCATTCTCGATAATTTGGCCAAAACGGCGCGGCCATAGGCTCATGACCGGCAAGCGCAGCAGCATGGACGGTGGGCGGCGCGACGAATTCGGCATGATCGCGCAATATTTTGCACCGCTTGCCAGGCTCGTTGGTGGCGCTTTTGAGGCGGATCCCCTCAACCTGATTGATGATGCCGCGCTGCTGGCTGGGCGGGAAGGCCAACAATTGGTCCTGACCAAGGACATGTTAGTCGCGGGCGTGCACTTCTTTGCGGATGATGCCCCCGAGTTCATTGCCAAGAAGATGTTGCGGGTGAACTTGTCGGACCTGGCGGGCATGGGGGCAAAACCCATTGCCTACATGCTGGGCTTTGGCGTGCCGGCTGAAATTGACGAAGGCTGGATCGCGGCCTTTGCCAGTGGGTTGGCGGAAGATCAGGACATGTTCGGCCTTGGCCTGCTGGGGGGCGACAGTGTGGCCGTGCCCAATGATATGACGCTCTCTCTCACCGCCATTGGCTCGGTAGAAAAAGGCAAAGTTCTGAAACGGTCTGCCGCCAAAGCCGGAGATGATATCTGGGTCTCTGGCACCATTGGAGACGCGGCCCTGGGTCTTCTGGCCCATCAGGACAAGATTGAAGACCAAAGCGGCGTGTTGCTGCAGCGCTATTTGCTGCCCGAGCCGCGGTGTGCCTTAGGCGAAACACTGCAGGGGTTAGCCCATGCGGCCATGGATATTTCTGACGGGTTGATTGCTGATCTGGGCCATATGGCTTCCGCTTCAGGCCTTGCAATGGAACTGGATGCGAATTCAGTACCGCTTTCTGCTGCTACTCAGACCGTTATAGAAGGCGATCCAGCGCTTCTGGACGTGGCCCTGACCGGTGGGGACGACTATGAACTGGCCTTTACAGCAGCGCCGGCAAACCGCGCGATGATTGAAGAAGCAGCACATTCAGCTGGTGTTGCAGTGACCCGTATCGGTGCCTGCTCGGAAGGCGCGGGCGTTCAAATAAGGGGGCATAGCGACCCCCAGCTATTGCTGGGGCGGTCAGGCTATCAGCATTTTTAGATTTCAGGCGGATTGTGGAGAGCCAACTGTCTGGAATCATACAGGGAATGCAAATGCAGGGATTAGCTTGGATTCAGGCGTTCTATCGCTTGCCTTTCGGCACCAGTTTTGGCAATGTGCGCCGCGTTTACCTATTCCGGGTACAGCCCCTTGGTTGTGCCCCAAGCGCTGCAGGAGACAGCGTGTCATCTAGCTGCACAAAGCAGCGCAAACAGAACTAACAAATCAGGGGATATTCAAAATGTCACCAATCCTTATGGCCGTAATCGGTTGCGGTCTTCTTGCCGTTGTTTACGGCATCATTACTGGTCGTCAGGTGCTTAGCGCCTCTGCCGGTAACGAGCGTATGCAGGAAATCGCAGCCGCTATTCAGGAAGGCGCTGCCGCTTACCTGAACCGTCAGTACACCACGATTGCCATTGTTGGTGCCGTGATCTTCGTGATCGTTGGCCTGGCTCTTTCCTGGATCGCCGCCATTGGCTTTCTGATCGGTGCTGCCCTTTCCGGTGCAACCGGTTACATCGGCATGATCGTATCTGTCCGCGCCAATGTCCGTACGGCTGAAGCCGCACGTAGCAGCCTGGGTGCTGGCCTGTCCATCGCCTTCAAGTCTGGTGCCGTCACCGGCATGCTGGTTGCTGGCCTGGCTCTGCTGTCGGTTGCTGGTTACTACGCCGGTCTGCTGGCCATGGGCATGGAAGGCCGCACCGTTGTTGACGGTCTGGTTGCTCTGGGCTTTGGTGCTTCTCTGATCTCCATCTTCGCCCGTCTGGGCGGTGGTATCTTCACCAAGGGCGCCGACGTAGGTGGTGACCTTGTTGGTAAGGTTGAAGCTGGTATCCCTGAAGATGACCCCCGCAACCCTGCGGCTATCGCCGATAACGTTGGTGACAATGTTGGTGACTGTGCCGGTATGGCCGCTGACCTGTTCGAAACCTATGCAGTGACCGTTGTGGCCACCATGGTTCTGGCCGGTATCTTCTTTAATGGTGCGCTTGAAGCATCCATGATGATCTATCCGCTGGCCATTGGCGGCGCTTGTGTGATCACCTCGATCATCGGCACCTACTTCGTGAAGCTGGGTTCCAATAACAGCATCATGGGCGCTCTGTATAAGGGCTTCATCGTCACGGCTATCCTGTCCCTGATCGTTCTGTACCCGGTTACTGATTTTGTCATCGGCATGGGCGCGCTTGAAGGCCAGGCCTTTAGCGGCATGGACCTGTATCTCTGCGGTATTGTTGGCCTGGCTGTAACCGGCCTGATCATCTGGATCACGGAATATTACACGGGCACCAACCATCGCCCGGTTATCTCCGTTGCACGTGCCTCTACAACGGGTCACGGCACCAACGTTATTCAGGGCCTGGCTGTTTCCATGGAAGCAACCGCGCTGCCGGCTATCGTTATTGTGGCTGGTATCATCGTTACCCACATGCTGGCTGGCCTGTTTGGTATCGCCATTGCTGTGACCACCATGCTGGCCCTGGCCGGTGTTGTTGTTGCCCTCGACGCCTACGGCCCGGTAACGGATAACGCCGGTGGTATCGCTGAAATGGCTGAGCTGGAACCAGAAGTTCGCGACATCACCGATGCGCTGGACGCTGTTGGTAACACCACCAAGGCTGTCACCAAGGGTTACGCAATCGGTTCTGCTGGCCTGGGTGCTCTGGTGCTCTTCGCTGCTTATACGGAAGACCTGGCGCTGTACTTCAGCGACGTGGTCGTCGACTTCAGCCTGTCCAACCCCTATGTGGTTGTTGGCCTGATCCTGGGCGGCCTACTGCCGTACCTGTTCGGTGCTATGGGCATGATGGCTGTTGGTCGCGCTGGTGGCGCTGTTGTGGAAGAAGTCCGCGAACAGTTCGCCAACAACCCTGGTATCATGGAAGGCACCTCCAAGCCTGACTATGCCCGTACGGTTGACCTGCTGACCCGTTCCGCCATTAAAGAAATGGTTGTCCCATCCATGCTGCCGGTTCTGTCCCCGATCGCGATTTACTTCATCATTCTGTGGATCACCGGTGAACAGGGCCAGGCCTTTGCGGCTTTGGGTTCCATGCTTCTGGGTGTGATCGTTACCGGTATCTTCGTTGCTATCTCCATGACCGCTGGTGGCGGTGCCTGGGATAACGCCAAGAAGTACATCGAAGATGGTAACTTCGGCGGCAAGAACTCTGAAGCTCACCACGCTTCTGTGACCGGTGATACGGTTGGCGATCCGTACAAGGATACTGCTGGCCCGGCAGTGAACCCGATGATCAAGATCACGAACATCGTGGCACTGCTGCTGCTGGCGATCCTGGCTGGCCACTAAGCCGGATCAACATACAAAAACAAGCGCCCCGGTGGTTATCCATCGGGGCGTTTTTTTATGCCGGGCTGCCTTGTAAGCCCGGCTGAATTCTATTGACGTGTGGTAGCGTCGTCAGGCTGCGAATTTAATACCCAGGCTGTACGGGGCCTTCGCTGGAGAAGCGACCGATATTACTGAAGATCTGTTCGAAGAAGCCCAACTCCTTACCGCGGGTGGGCGTCTTTTCATCAACCATGCTGACCTTGTAGGTCGTGTCGATGCCCAGCTGTTCCGTGCGGGTGACGTCGCCGCGGTCGTTGAACGAGACCGAGAAGATCAAATGTTCGGTTGTCTTCGGTTTAAAGAAGGCAATGCTCTGCTTGGTCTGACTGACGTAATACCAGGTATCTTCGTCGAACGTCGCCGTCATGGTTGGTGAACCCATAGCCGCGGTTACAGAGCTGCGATTGTCGATGCCGGGGCGAATTTCCTCGATGATTTCTTCATCGAACAGGTAACCGCGCTGGTTGATGGTTTTGGCGCAGCCACCCAATGTGGCGGTGGCGCCAACGGTACCGGCGAGCGCAACAATCATCAGGGATTTTTTCACGTTTGATTTCCTGGTTGAATACCTAGATTAACGGCGTGTCCATAAAAGGCTGGACAATTGCCGACGAGGGGAACATGACACTGCCTGACAGGCCTGTCAACGCGTGCCAGGTTCCTGTTCAGCATATTGGTGCAGACGCCTTTGGCGTCAAGCAACCCTGTTCGGCCAAGCAACCGGAGTGAACAATGCCAGGACCATTTAGCCAGTGGCTTTCCATCCTGACCCCCAAGTCCCGCAAGAAGGCGGCAAACAGCTTGTATGTCACGTTGGTAACCCAGTCGCGTGCGCCTTCTTTCTATACAGAGTGTGGCGTTGCCGATTCGGTTGATGGGCGTTTTGACATGATCGCCATTCACTGTTTTCTGGTGATGAACCGGCTGAAGGATTGTGGCAAAGCTGCCGGTCAGCTGTCTCAGGTGCTGTTTGATGAAATGTTCAATGACATGGACCGTGGCTTGCGAGAACTCGGTGTCGGCGACATGGGTGTCGGCAAGCGGGTGCGTGCCATGGCCAAAGCCTATATGGGGCGTGTTGATGCCTATGACCGCGCGTTGGAAGCCGGTGATGATGCATTGGAAGAAGCCCTGCGGCGCAACCTCTACAGGGGGGATGATCAGGCCGCGGGCCATGCCCGCGCGATGGCGGACTATATGCGGCGTGAGCACGCCTCTCTTGCTGCCCAGGCGGATGACGCGTTTTTGTCTGGTATCGTAACATTTGGCCCGGCACCCGGTTCGACACGGTAATGGAACAGGAACGAATGCAATGAAGTTGTTGAATCAGGAAATTGATATTCGCGAATTTCCGCGTAGCGGCAAGACGTTTGAATTGGTTGCTACCGCAGAAGAATGTGCCGAGATCTGCGAGCGTTTGCAGATTCGGGCTGTCGACAAGGCGACCGCCAGACTGAAAATCGAATCACTGGGTGAACGCGCGGGCGTGCTGGTAAGTGGTGATGTGGAAGGCAACGTGACGCAGGCCTGCGTCTTGACGCTGGAGGATGTCCGCAGCGATATCGCGGAGGAATTTGCCGTCCGTTTTGTCAATGAAGCCTATGCTGCGCACAACACATCCGATGACTTTGACCCGGATGAAGAAGATATCGAGCTATTTACTGGTGATATCATCGATATTTCCGAGGTTGTCGTTCAATATCTGTCTTTGGCGATGGACCCGTATCCCCGCGCCGAAAACGCTGAAGAATCAGGGGAAATTCGATTTTCATCAGGTTCAGGCACTGATATAGAAGGCGACGACGTGCCGCACCCGTTTGCGGCGCTAAAAAAATTACAAGACAAAACTTGAAGCGCTGGCAATTATTTGTATGTTCGTGCGCTAGTTGTCAGGCCCGGTGGGGGTCTGGCGTGAAATGGAAGAATGAACGATGGCCGTTCCCAAGAGTAAAATTACGCGCTCCAAGCGCAATATGCGTCGCTCGCACGACGCCCTGAGTGCTGCCAATCATGGCGAATGCCCGAATTGCGGTGAGCCCAAGCTGCCGCATCATGTCTGTGGTTCATGTGGTTACTACGACGGGCGTGAAGTCGTCGACACGGCAGACTCTTTCTAGTTGGCGGGCATAAGCCTCCC
The DNA here is from genome assembly GCA_030836535.1 of Alphaproteobacteria bacterium. Lineage (GTDB taxonomy): Bacteria > Pseudomonadota > Alphaproteobacteria > SMXS01 > SMXS01 > SMXS01. The sequence continues at coordinate 4,828 of JAURPT010000068.1, read as the reverse complement.
AACGCCGCAAGGATGACGCATGCTCGACTCGCTGACCATTGCCCTTGATGCCATGGGAGGGGACCAAGCTCCTGACATCGTCATTGAGGGCGCGAGTCTGACGAATATTCGTCACCCGGATACAGAATTCAGGATTTATGGCGACGAAGCCGTGATCAGGCCGCTGCTGGACAAGCATGCGGCCCTTTCTGCTGTATCCACCATTGTCCATACCGACAACGCCATCAGTGCCGACATGAAGCCCAGCCAGGCACTTCGGTCCGGCCGTGCGTCCAGCATGGGTATGGCGATCACAGCGGTTAAGGAAGGCGAGGCTGCAGCAGCGGTGTCTGCTGGCAATACAGGGGCGCTGCTGGCGCTGTCTAAATTTATCCTGCGGATGATGCCCGGGATCGACCGACCCGCCCTTGTGGCGTTGATGCCAACGCGTGATGGCGAAACCGCCATGCTTGATCTGGGCGCCAATGTGGAATGCTCAGACGAGAATCTGGTTCAGTTTGCTGTCATGGGCGCGGCCTATGTACGGCTGGTACAGGGCTTGTCCCGCCCCAAGGTTGGGCTGCTGAATATCGGCAGTGAAGAACTCAAGGGGCATGAAAGCATTCGCCTGGCCGCCGATCGATTGCGTGAGGCCGACCTTTCCTACGAATTTGTTGGGTTTGTTGAAGGCGATGACATTGGTTTTGGTAAGGCAGATGTGGTTGTCGCCGATGGCTTTACCGGCAATATCGCCCTGAAGACCGTTGAGGGGACAGCCAGACTTATCCTGGAGCTGTTCCAGCGTGCCTTCCGCAATTCGCTGCTATCGAAATTGGGCTATCTGCTGGCGCGCCGCGCGCTGCGCACCCTGCGGGATCATTTGGACCCCAACACCCATAATGGCGGCATGATGCTGGGCCTGAACGGCTTGGTGATCAAATCTCATGGCGGCGCAAGTGCTGCGGGCTATGCAAGCGCTATTGATGTTGCAATTGAGTTGGCCAAGGGTAATCTGCAGGAACGCATTGCTGCAGACCTTGCAGCATTGGGTGCAGGCGAAAACGAACCAGCAGCAGAGGAGGCTGCAAGCGCATGAGCGAGATGAGGTGTGTCATTGCCGGTACGGGCGGCTTCCTGCCGGAGCGCGTTGTTACCAATAACGACCTCACCGAGTGGGTGGATACCAGCGACGAATGGATTACTGAACGCTCAGGCATTCGACAGCGCCACATGGCTGCAGACGGTGAATATACCTCCGACCTGGCAATTGGTGCCGGCAAAGCGGCTCTGGAATCTGCCGGGCTCACCGCTGAAGATCTCGATTTTATCATTGTGGCAACCACGACGCCTGATGAAACGCTGCCCTCTACTGCCTGTAAGGTTCAGGCCGCTCTGGGCATGCACGAAGGTGCAGCCTTTGACATTCAGGCCGCCTGCTCTGGCTTTATCTATGGTCTGTCGATTGCTGACGGGTTCATTCGCAGTGGTCAGGCCAAAAACATTCTGCTGATCGGTGCAGAGACACTTACACGTATCATCGACTGGGAAGACCGCACCACCTGCGTGCTTTTTGGCGACGGTGCAGGCGCTGTCGTTCTGCAGGGCCGGGACGACGTTGGCAACCGGGGCGTGGTTGCATCCAAGCTGCGAAGTGACGGCCGCCAGCATGACATTCTCTATTCCGATGGCGGTACGTCTATGACCGGTACGTCCGGTACGATCCAGATGGAAGGCAAGGACGTGTTTCGTCATGCTGTCAGTAACCTGTCGTCTGTTATTGGCGAAGTGCTGGCCAAGACCGACCTGACACAGGATGATATTGACCTGCTGGTGCCGCACCAGGCCAACAAACGCATCATTGACGGCGTGGGCAAGAAGCTGCGGATGGATGCCGAACAGGTGATGATCACCATTGCAGACCATGGCAACACGTCTGCCGCGTCCGTGCCGCTGGCGCTGGACCGGGCCGTGCGCGAAGGCAAGGTCAATGAAGGCGACATCCTGTTGCTTGAAGCCATGGGCGCAGGCCTGACCTGGGGTGCAGCAGTGCTTCGCTGGTAAGGTCTAATCTGGGGACTCTGCAGAAATGGCCCTATCCCGTTGAAATTGCTTTTTTATTGACTGTCACGCGACTCGTGACTACCCTTTTTCGCCATGGATATTGGAGGGGCCGAGTCCGATGAGTAATAATACAGTCACTCGCGCAGACCTGAGCGAAGCGGTTTACCAGGAAGTTGGCCTGTCGCGGAATGAGTCTTCTGAACTGGTTGAAAGCGTCCTGAGCATTATTGCCGACAGCCTGGCTGACGGTGAAAATGTGAAGATTTCCTCTTTCGGCAGTTTTGCTGTGCGCCAGAAAACGGGCCGCATGGGTCGCAATCCCAAGACTGGCGAAGAGGTGCCTATTGGCCCACGCCGTGTGTTGGTGTTCCGCCCGTCGCAGGTATTGAAGTCTGTCGTAGCGGGTATCGACTAGGTAAGGTGACAACACATGTATCCGCTGTCGCAATAGCCGGCGCATACAAAGAGTAACAAGCCTACATGTCTGAACAGCCTGACAACTCGCCTGAAGAAAACGCAGCCGGGACCCGTGCTGCGCATCGTGGAAAATCTGACCAAGCATTTCGTACCATCAGTGAAGTGGCAACGGAACTGGATGTACAGCAGCATGTGCTGCGCTTCTGGGAAACACGCTTCAACCAGATAAAACCGCTCAAGCGCGGGGGTGGGCGTCGGTACTACCGGCCCGAAGATGTCGCCTTGCTCAGGGGTATTCGTAAACTGCTCCATGATGACGGCTACACCATCAAAGGCGTGCAGAAAGTATTGCGCGAAAGTGGCGTCAAGGCTGTTGCCGCCATGGCAGGTGGCGACCCCCTACCCGCAGCCGCAGACCCGGTGGATGAACCAGCAGTGGGAGAGCCTGTAACCGTTCCTGCCGACACACCACAGGCTGCAGCATCAACACCCACATTCTCCCGCCCTGCGGTGGATCGGCAGCTGGCCAGCCAGCCAGCGCGTGAGGAAACCGCCATCAGGGGGCTGGATGACAGCTCTCGCGAGAAGCTTTCGGGCCTGTTGGAAGACCTGAAGGCCATGCGGGAAAGCCTGAAGGGCGAGGGTATAAATTAATCAGAATCGCCGTTGCCGCGTCGGCAAGAGGTGGTTATAGTGCGCCCGTCCTGGCGCTGGCGCTGCTTGTGCATGACGGAGTGTAGCGCAGTCTGGTAGCGCACCATACTGGGGGTGTGGGGGTCGTCGGTTCAAATCCGGCCACTCCGACCACTTTGCGCAGCGCGCATTATCAGGGCATCGGGGCCAACCTTTCGGGGTTGGCCCCTTTTTGTAATTCGCTGCGACAGCTATGCGATTGCCAAAGGCCGGGTGACCATGAATAGTACTGCCATGACAACTCAGAATGAAAAGGCGATCATCCGCTGGCTACAGATCGTGGTCGGGCTGATCTTTTTCATGGTGCTGCTGGGTGGGGCGACCCGCCTGACGGAATCTGGTCTGTCGATGACAGACTGGCACCCCGTGACAGGCTGGCTGCCGCCATTCACGGATGAGGCCTGGCTCGCCGAGTTTGACAAATACAAGGACTCACCGGAATTCCAGAAAGTGAACCACTTCTTTGAGGTGGATGACTTCAAGCAGATATTCTGGCTCGAATTCCTGCATCGCCTGTTGGGCCGCCTGATTGGCTTGGCCTTTGCCCTGCCGTTCTTCTGGTTTCTGTACAAGCGGGCCATCCCGCGGGGTATGAATCTCAAGCTGTGGGGCGCCTTGCTGCTCGGCGGCGCCCAGGGCTTCATGGGTTGGTATATGGTCAAGTCCGGCCTGGTGGACCGCCCGGCTGTGTCACAATACCGACTGGCGGCGCATCTGGGCCTGGCCATCTTCATCTATGGGTATTTGCTATGGCTGATCCGTGACCTCCGGGGCAGGGTGCGCGGCAGCTTGCAGACAGCGCCCTTCCTGCTGATGTGCCTGATCTTCCTGCAGATATTATCCGGTGCCTTTGTGGCTGGGTTGGATGCCGGGGTTATCTACAACACCTGGCCGCTGATCGATGAGGCCTTCATTCCCGGAGATATCTATTCCAACCCGCCTTTCTGGCCTGGGGTGTTCGAGGACTACCGCATCGTCCAGTTCAACCACCGGATGATTGCCTATCTGGTGGCCATCTGTGTGGGTGTCGTCTGGTGGCGAAACCGCCAGCAAGCCCCGATTGTGCATGGCCTGCTGGCCATGACACTGGTGCAGATCGGCCTGGGAATATGGACCCTGTTATGGGTCGTGCCGTTGTGGCTGGCGCTGGCCCATCAAGCCGGGGCTCTGGCCCTGTTGACCATGGCAATTGCCTGGAGCCATCAGTCTCGCCGGTGATCGACCATGAATCCTCTGGAAACAGCTACAAATTATGTGGTAAAATAATACCATAATTATAACATTTTGTTTTTATAGGGTTTTATAGAATATTAGTTGGTTGACTTGTGCGCATGAATGACCATACTGCGCCGCCAAAGGCAGGTTGTGTGCCTGCCCACACGTTTTGCACCCCGCCGGGTGCGCCTAACAAGGATAAACGCAGATGAAAACCTATTCCGCCAAGCCTTCCGAGGTGGAGAAGAAGTGGCACGTTGTCGACGCTGACGGCGTGGTGCTGGGTCGCATGGCTGCTGAAGTTGCCAAGATTTTGCGCGGCAAGCACAAGCCCATGTTCACCCCGAATATCGATTGTGGTGACCACGTCATCATCATCAACGCTGAGAAGGTCCACCTGACCGGCCGCAAGCGCGAAAACAAAACTTATTACCGCCATACGGGTCACCCGGGCGGCATCAAG
>JAURPT010000067.1 GCA_030836535.1 Alphaproteobacteria bacterium | reverse complement strand
CACAAAGCCGTAAACTATCGACAGGCCAAGGCCGGTGCCCTTGCCGATTTCCTTGGTTGTAAAGAATGGCTCCAACACGTGGTCTAGCAGATGCTCGGGAATACCTTGGCCCGTGTCGGTAACCGCCCTCTACAAAGATCTGAGCCCGGAGAACCCAGCAAGCCCGGCGAGCCGCTACCTGTATTTCTGCGACATTGCTGCCGACCCGGACCACGCAGAAAACAAAGGGCCGCATATTATGGCCCAGTCGCTGTTGCGCGAAATTATCCGCCAGTGGCCTGAATTGAACAGGCTATAGCCTAGTCCGCCAAAAATGGCCGAACATGCTCGAGGAAAACACCCAGTTGGTCGTGGTGTACCCAATGGCCCGCCTCTTCCACATTAACGACCGTGGCGTTCTGGAAATGGGCCAGGCGGCCGTCTTCCTCAGGCGCTGAACGACCGCTTTCGGTGCCGCGCACCAGCATGACCGGGCAGGTGATATTCGACCACAGCTCGTGGCTTTGTTCCGTCGAGATACCCCCCGGGTTCCCGGTACGGACGTAATTGTCATATTTCCAGCTATAGGTGCCATCTTCATTCTGATGCGCACCATGGATCGTCAAATGCCGGGCCTGGTCCGGCCGCAGATGCGGGTTGGCCTCAAGCATGCGGTTGATGGCATCATCCAGCGTCGCATAGCGCCGCTTGTTACGGCCCGAGGTCTTGCGCAAATTGGCTTCCCAGGCCCGCACCCGCTCGTGAATGGGTTTGGATTCGTATTTCTGGGCGCGTTCCTGGTTCATGCCCAGCCCTTCGATAACGACCATTTTCTTCACCAGCTCCGGATACACGCCCGCAAAACGCAGGCAGATATGCCCACCCATGGAATGGGCAATGATGTTGACCGGGGTCATCTTCGTCTGGTGGAGCAATTGGTGAATGTCGTAGACAAAATAGAACGAGCCATAGGAGCCACCCACCATAGATTGGCTGTCGCCATGGCCGCGCAGGTCGGGCGCAATGATGTGGTAATCGTCGCGCATTTCCTGGGCCAACCAGTCCCAGTTGCGGCAATGGTCTTGCCCACCATGCACCATCAGCAGAGGTTCAGCTTCTTCATTGCCCCAGTCCACATAGTGGAGCCGCAGACGCTGCGAGAAATAATTATGCGATGTCGGGCCGTGAATATCAGTCATCTGCCTGCCCTACTCTTCCAGAAACGGCACAACATGGCCCAGGAATTCATCCAGCTGATCGTGGTGCACCCAATGGCCGGCATTGTCGATATTGACGAGACGACCATCCTGGAACAATTCGAGGTGACCGTCTTTCTCCGGGTCTGATGCCCAGCTTTCTGTGCCGCGTATATGCATCACCGGGCAGGTGATATTCTGCCACAGGGCCTTGCTTTGGCTGTAGGAAACCCCGCCGGGATTACCCGTGCGCACGTAATTGTCGAACTTCCAGCTATAGGTGCCGTCTTCATTCTGATGCGCGCCGTGGACGGTCAAATGACGGGCCTGGTCGGGCCGCAAATGCGGGTTTTCTTCCTGCATACGGGCGACAGCATCGTCGAGCGTCTCATAACGCCGGGCCTGCCTGCCAGACGTACGGCGCAAATTGGCCTCCCATTCCCGCACCCGTTCATGGATCGGTTTAGTTTCGCGTTCCTGAATATGTTCCGGCGTTGCCCAAAGCCCCTCAATCACCACCAGTTTTTCCACCAGTTCGGGGTAGACCCCTGCAAAGCGCAGACACACATCACCCCCCATGGAATGGGCGATAATCTTGACCGGTGTCATCTTTGTCTGATGCAGCAATTGGTGAATGTCATAGACGAAATCAAAGTGCGAATAGGCCCCGCCAACCATCCATTGGCTGTCGCCATGACCGCGCAGGTCCGGCGCAATGATGTGATAATCGTCGCGCAGTTCCTGGGCAATCCAGTCCCAATTACGGCAATGGTCCTGCCCGCCATGCACCATCAGCAGGGGCGCGCCATCTTCGTTCCCCCAGTCCACATAGTGGAGCCGCAGGCGCTGCGAGAAATAAGTATGTGATGTGGGGCCGTGAATCTCGGTCATGAAAGGCTTATCCTGTTGATCTGTTTCAACAGAATAAGCCTTCAGGACATGTTTTCACAGTCTTGAAAATGAGAGGGTTTTGGTGGGTGGGTTTTGGCGCGCTCTACTTCCACCGTTCGTGCCGAGTGATCCTGGCCTAAGGGCAGGATTGTATCGAGGTACGGACACATAGCCATGATTGCTGCACTACAGCAACACGTTCATCCCTCGATACAACGTCTCACGCTGTTCGCCGCCACTCGGGACGAACGTTAGTGATTGAACGCAAGCACGAACAGCACTTAACCTTCTATTTCAGATTGCGGGCACACATGTCGAAGAAGATGTCCCACACCTTCTCGGCGGCGTCATGCACATACATGGGGCCACGTTCGGGGAAGCAGAAGCCATGGTCTGTACCCGGGTGCACTTCCATGCTGTAGTTCACACCGGCTTCATCAAAGACTTCCTTGATCGCTTCCAGGTCGCTGTCAGGCACGAAGTGATCCTGTTCAGCAAAGCCCAGGTATATCTCACCCTTGGCAGCACGGGCCTTCATATGCGGGCTGTCTTCTTCACCCCAGACGATGCGCGTGCCGTAGAGCGAGGCAACGGCGCCAAAGTCATCCGGGTAGTCACCAGCGGCCGCAATAACGAACTGGCCAGACATGCAATAGCCGATGCAGCCAACCTTGCCCGTCACATTGTCGTTGGAGGCAAAGTAATCCAGCATACCGCGGGTGTCGCGCATCACGCGGGCCACAGACAACTCACCGCCGATCTTGAACATGCGCTGCAGTTCTTCTTCACCCTTGGAGAGGTCAAACCGCACCTTGCCGTCGCGATAGTAGAGGTCCGGCAGGATGGCAAAATAGCCCTGCTCGGCAATGCGGCGGGCAAAATTGCGCAGTTCTTCACGAATGCCGGGTACGTCCATATAGACGATGACAGCTGGCCACAGGCCGTCGCCATCCGGGTGTGCAACAAAACAATCCATTTCGCCGTCTGGCGTGGTGACATCTACATTAAATTCGGTCATGTGCTCTCTTCCTTGCTTGGCCACAGGCTGGCCGGTTTACACTGTATGGCATGCAGCATAAGCACGCCTGCGCTCTTGCGCTATTAGCAATATTTATGGGTATACTGCGCGCCAACAGATTCATCATTCCGGGGAAAAGATCATGACCGAAGTCTGCATTGTCGGTATCGGTATCCACAAATTTGGCCGCACAGCAGAGCGCACAGGCCTGCAACAGGGGGCTCATGCCGCCCGCGCCGCGTTGAAAGACGCCGGCGTTGAATGGGAAGACATGCAATTTGCCTTCGGCGGTTCTGCCCAGGCGGGCAATGCCGATGCGCTGGTCAACGAATTGGGGCTGACCGGCCTGCAATTTGTCAATGTTTCCAACGGCTGTGCCACCGGCGGCTCGGCGCTGCTGTCGGCCTATACGGCCATCAAGTCCGGCCAATATGACCTTGGCATGGCTGTGGGCTTCGACAAGCACCCGCGCGGTGCCTTTGCCAGCGATCCCCGGTCGCGCGGCCTGGAGACATGGTATGGCGATATCGGCCTGATGCTGACGGTTCAATTCTTCGGCATGAAGATCCAGAAATATATGCATGACTATGGCCTGTCGGCAGAAACACTGGGGCTGGTGGCGCAAAAGGCCTTTCGCAACGGGTCGCTGAACCCCAATGCCTGGCGGCGCGATGAGGTCGACCTCGACACCATCATGAATTCGGCCATGCTGTCGAACCCGCTGACCAAATATATGTTCTGCTCGCCGTCGGAAGGCGGGGTAGCGCTGATATTGGCGTCCGACAAGGTGGCACGCCAATACACCAACCGGCCTGTTTACCTGAAGTCTGCTGTGCTCAAGACGCGCCATTACGGCAGCTTTGAGGTCTACAGCCCCTATCTGGCGCTGCAGCGGGCGGCCTCGCCCAGCGTGTTTGCTGCCAAGGCTGCCTTCGAGATGGCCGGCATGGGCCCCAAGGATATGGATGTGATTCAGATTCAGGACACGGAGTCCGGTGCCGAGATCATGCATATGGCTGAAAATGGCTTCTGCGAAGATGGCGAACAGGAGCACCTGTTGCGCAGCGGTGCCACCGATATTGGCGGCGCCATGCCCGTGAATACCGATGGCGGCTGCCTGGCCAATGGCGAACCTATCGGTGCCTCTGGCCTGCGCCAGGTGCACGAAGTGGTGGCGCAGCTACGCGGTGACTGCGGCGACCGGCAAGTGCCCGGCGACCCAAAGACCGGCTATACGCACGTCTATGGCGCCCCCGGCATTTCAGCGTGTACGGTGCTGCAGCTTTAGGGAGCAGCCTCCTAAGCCATCGTCATTCCCGCACCAGCCTTCGCTGGCAAAGGCTCCGGCGGGAATCCACTTACCGGATTGAGCGCACTCGACGATTGTGAGACATCAACCAGTCTGGCCAATTTTCCTATGCGGCTTGGTGGACCCCAGCCTCCGCTGGGGTGACAACGTCTGATTAGTAAACTGTAACCGTAATTAGGGAACCTACGCGTCGAGCGACACCAGTTCGTGCAACAGGTCCATGCGTCGGTCGATCTGGTCGGGTCGTTGGCCGCCCAGCATGGGCACAACCCGGTCGACACCCAAATCGGCATATTGCTTCACCATGTCGGCATCGACCTGGTAAGGCGGCGTAATGACGATTTCAAAGTCGTCACCCCGTTTGCGGCCTGCTTTTTCCAGCACCGCATCAAGGCGCGTCAGAAATTCGCCGGTGGCTGCCGGGTCGCTGTTAAAGCCATACCAGCCATCGCCGAAGCGGGCGGTGCGGTCGAGCGCGGCATCTGAATACCCCCCGACAATGATGGGAATATGCGGGTCCTGAACCGGCTTGGGGTCCAGCCGCACTTTGTCGACCGAAACATGCTTGCCGTGATAGGTCACCTCGTCCTCCGTCCACAGCTTCTGGAACAGCTCGAGGAATTCGTTACAGCGGGCGCCGCGTGTTTCCCACTCATAACCGCAGGCAATGACCTCTTCCTTACACCAGCCAACGCCGATTCCCAAATCCATGCGGCCGCCCGTCAGCCAGTCGAGCGTGGCAAATTCATTGGCCGTATATATCGGGTTGCGCTGTGGTATCAGCGCTATGCCCGTGCCGAAGCGCACTTTTTTAGTGACCGCGGCCAACATACCGAAGGTGGCAACGGTGTCGAGCAACCCGCCGCCTTCTGGTACGGGAATGCGCCCGTCCGGCGAGCCGGGATAGGGAAATTCCATTTCGTTGAACAGCACCACATGTTCGCCCAGCCAAATCGAATCCAGCCCTGCTGCTTCTGCCTTGCGGCCAAAGTCCATCACCATTTCGCCGGTGGAAATGGGTGACATGAATGTTGAAAACACACCGATTTTCATGATTGTCCTCGTGCTTGAGAGTATTGGTTTTGATGACCAGGAGTGTGCGGCACATGCCGCTTCTGCGCAAGCAGCGCTTGGCTCTTTTAGACACGCTGTGCTTGGCGAGGGCCCTGCCGGGTGTTAGCCTTTGTCCCACAATCATACATATTCTAGGTAGGGATTATTCATGACTATTGCAAAGCGGTTGCTGTTGGCCCTGGCCATTATTATGACAGCCCCTATAGCGGCACAGGCCAAAGACGCCCCACCGACGAAAAGCTATGACACAGTCGTGCTGTGGGCTGTCGGTATGGAACGCAAGCACCAACGCAAAATTGAAGAAAGTGTCGTTAAAATTCTGGCCAAAAAGGGGGTCACCGGCATCGCCATGGTCGACCTGACTGAAGATGGCAAGGGTTATACACAGGCGCAGATCCTTGAGTTGCTTGTCCAGTCCGGTGCGCAGGCGATTTTTGAAGTGGCTGACGCAGGGCCTGAAGGTTTGAAGCAAATCCGGTCTCATGCCACACAGGATATTATCCAGGGTGGCAAAGGAAAGAGCGCTACCACCGCAATCAATGTAGGGTCGGCCCGCGCCGGAGGCTCCAAGGTGATGATGGGCATGGGCGGCGACAATATGCGCCAAAAACCGCACCGCTATTTTGTGGCCTATCTTGTTGATGTTGAAACCGCGCAACGTATCAATAATGAGAAGCTACGAATTACGGCCAAGGAAGGGTCAAAAATACGTGTCTTTGCAGGCAAAGCCTTTCGTAAGGCAGCAAAGCATGCGCTGAAGAAAGGATATCTGGCGGCAGCCGTAGACCAGTAAGCCGCTTTTACCGGGGAGCAAACCATGATGATGCGAACTTACCTTTATGTTTTGATCTTCAGCCTGGTAACAGGTGTTGCACAGGCTGATGAAGCAGCAACGGCGCCGGAGGGGAGCAAGAGTTTCTCCAAGGTCGTTCTCTGGGCACCCGGCTTTACCCCCAAAGGCCAAGCCAAAATAGAAGGCAAGAGTATCAAGACCTTTACCAAAAAAGGTATCGAAGCAATGGCCATGTCATCGTTGATAGACAATGTTGGCCAGCTCACCAACGCAGAAATTCTGATGATTTTAAACGAGCACAATATCCAGGCCATCATGACACTGACGGACCGTGCCGTGAGGAAAAACAAGGTCGGGTATAGCTCGACGACCCCTCGCATCGCTGAGTCGATTCTGGTCAACCAGGCGGCGGCCTCGTCCGGTTCTGGTGGTGGGGCCACTGTTGCTGGCGCCAGAGGGTCCGTTGGAATGGGCGGTCAGGCCTATAAAGAACGCAACCAGATAACCTTCGGTGTCGTCTTGACTGACCTGAGCAATGGCCAGCAGGTTTGGCAGGATAACTTCGTGATCAAAAGCCGGTTGGAAAATAACAGCACATCCATGGCCGGCATGGCCCTTCGCAAAGCGGGAAAACAAGCCATCAAAAAAGGGGTATTGGCACCGGCACCCTAGTCGGCCAACACGTGACAGCGCATGACATTTCGTGGCGCGCAGCGATCCTTAATGCTACCCTTTGCGTATAGAGCGGTCAGGCCAGCAAAGATAACGTTACAAACGACAGGAGTGCATCCATGCGCCAGGGCATTCGCGTAATCTTGGCTATTGCCTTTGTTTTTTCCGTACCCCAGTTTACGGGTGCGCAGGGAGAAGCGTCTGCCAAAACCCATAGCAAAATTGTGCTGTGGGCTGTTGGCATGGAGCGGAAAGACCAACGCAAGGTCGAAGAAAGTGTCACCAAGTTGTTGGGTAAAAAAGGCGTTACGGGCATGCCCATCACAACACTGACGGAAGAAGGCGCGCAATACACGCAGCAGCAGGTGCTGGAGCTCATTCTCGCATCCGGCGCCACCGCTATTTTTGAGGTCACGGATGCAGGCGTAGAGGGCATGAAGAAGATCCGCCCCTATGTCAGTCAGGACATCATCCACGGTCGCAAGGGTAAAGCCTCCAACACCGGGTTGCCCGTTGGCTCTGGCCGGTTTGGCGGCGCGATGGTTCCCCAAGGCATGGGTGGCTCCAGCCTGCGGCATGACCCGCACCGCTTTTTCATGGCCTATCTGATCGACATTGAAAGCGGTGAACAGCTTTATGAGGAAAAGGTTCGCGTGACCGCCAAAGAACGCGACAAGTTCCGCGTCTTTGCTGGCAAGGCATTCCGCAAGGCAGCCCGCGAAATCCTTGAACAGGGATTGCTCGCAGCAGGCAATTAAGGACAGTTGGGTATCATCATACAGCCATGACAAACGACACCACCTTGCCACGCGTTACTGTGGTGGTGCCCGCCTACAATGCATCCAGCTTCATTGCCGACTGCCTACAAAGCATCAAAGACCAGGACTATGAAAACCTGGAACTGATCGTCGTCGATGACGGGTCGACCGATGACAGTGCAGCCATTGCCACGACATTTGAGCCAGACCAACTGATTTGCCAGTCCAATGCCGGGGCCTGTGCCGCCCGTAATGCAGGCCTGGCAGCTGCAACCGGCAGCTATGTGAAGTTCCTTGATGCCGACGACCTCATGGCGCCGGGAGCCATTTCGGCACAGGTCGCCCTGCTGGAGGGGCTAAAAGAACGCGAAATTGGCTATGGCCATGGCGGCCGGTTTGGGCGCGGTGAGCCTGCCGATGAAGGCCGCAAGATTGCCCAGATCTTTGAGCCCTATCTTGCGGATGTGGTCGCCCGGATTATCAGGACAAGCTGGCCACTTTTTCCCATAGAAGCCGTGCGCGACATTGGCGGCTATGACGGTCGCTTGACAGCTGGTCAGGAAACAAACCTGCACTTCCGCCTGGCACTGGCCGGTTGGCGATTTATACCACAAGATGTCTGCACTTATTTTCGCCGCCTGCATGACGAGCCAGCCCGTATTTCCAACCGACAAAAGTCGCTTACCGACATTACCACTAATCTTGAAAACTGGTTGGAGCCCATCGCCGATGACGACAGTGGCGTGATGAAGGACATCCGTGCCAGCCGCTATGTATTCTTTGCCAGGTGGTGCCTGCAGCGTGGCCAGCGTACTGAAGCCAAAGCCCTGTTCGCCCTGGCCAGGCAGGCCGCGCCGCATGATCATTTGCGTCTACAGACCAAAAACTACCGGCTTCTATACAAGGTTCTGGGTCCGATGCTGGCGGAGAAGCTGATCATGACGATCCAGGGGGTCAGGGAGTAACCCTTACAGGCTGAAATTTGCCCGCGCCTGCGCCACCCGATCTCGGATGATGCAACCTTCCGCGTGGTCGTTCACCAGCCCCATAGCCTGCATGAAGGCATAAGCTGTTGTAGGCCCGACAAATTTCCAACCCCGCTTTTTCAGGTCCTTGGAAAGGGCGATTGACTCGGGTGAGGTTGACTGACTCTGTGGTTCAGCATCCGCACTGCCCGGCTCATATTGCCAGACATATTTGGCCAGCGAGCCTTCATCGGCCAACAGTTCCCGCGCACGCCTGGCGTTGTTGATGACCGCCTCAATCTTGCCCCGGTGACGCACAATGCCAGCGTTCTGCAACAGGCGCTCCACATCTGCCTCGCCGAATTTGGCAATCTCGTTGAAGTCAAAATGATGGAAGGCTTCCCGGAAATTCTCGCGCTTCACCAAGATGGTCCGCCAACTCAGGCCGGACTGAAAGCCCTCCAGACAGATTTTTTCGAACAGGCGAAATTCATCCCCTTCGGGAAAGCCCCATTCGATGTCGTGATAGTCGGGAAACTCCGGCGCTGCAGCTGCCCATGTACAGCGCATCAGCCCGTCGTCACCCTTTGTCAGCTTGCTCATTATCCTGCCCTCGCCTGTTGCTAGTCGATCATCATATTAATCACGGTCGATCTACAATGCCCTTCTTTATATAGGTCCGCTGCCTGCAAGCGACCGCGCCATGCCTTCAGCATCATCTGCGCGCAGACATCACTGGCCGTCGCAATATAGGTGTTGATCGGAAAATAGGGTTGGCTGATCGCCTCACCCGCCGCCATGTAGCTACCCGGCAGGGATCACCATCTGCGTCTGTGTAACACTGGCGGCCAGTTTGCCGTCTTCGCGCGTAATCTCTGTCCGCCACACCTGGGTGCGGCTGCCTTGGTGTACACGATAGGTTTTGCCATAGAGCTTTCCCCCACCGGCGCCCCGCACAGAAAATTGGTCTTTGATTCCATGGTCACCGTCCGGGCATCACGCGGCATGTTCACCACGGTAGAGACCGCCCCCATGGTGTCGGCAAAGGTCATCATGGCCCCGCCATGGCAGGTTTCGTGCGGGGTACACATATCGTCGCGCACCAGCATTTCAGCTTCCAGGCTGTCCTGCGAAACGCTGGTGTAATGAATGCCCAACAGCACGACAAAAGGCGGCCTGCCGTCGTTCAACTGTTCCGGTGTCAGCGCTGTTGTCATGATAGCCCTCCCCTTTTGTTCAACAGTTTAACGTGGTTGCACCCGATTGGAAGCACAGTCACAATCGCCACGCATTAAGGGAGAATGATGTGACGACCTTGCCATCACTTGCCAAGAAGGGGCTCGACACCCTGATGGTCTGGCGTTTTGAACAATTCCACCGTCGAGAGGCGACCCGTCGCCTGAAAGCCCTGGAAAATCAGCATGGCAAGACAGACCCCAGCCTCATCCGCCAGTGCCATGACTATGCCACCGATGTGCTGGGCTGGAAGGGCTACGCCCCCTGGTTGGTGACTTACACAGCCGCTGCGGGCACCTTTCGCGAAGGCTGGATACCCGACAATTATTTCGGCCGCATCGTGCTGCCCCATATCAATGGTAACTTTGGGTATGCCTTAGGCAGCCGCGCCGGATTGAAACACCTTTTCAGGACCGAGGCCTTTCCCGATATCGGGGCCATTGCCAACGGACTGCTTTACGACCAGCAGGGAAAAGTGATGGACGAGCAGGCCTTTGAACACCAATTGTTCAACGGGCGGGACAGAGTCATCTTCAAGACAGATACCTCCTACAAAGGCATGGGAACACACGTGATCACGCGTGGCGACTTTGACCTACCCGTACTGCGCAAGGCGGGCAATGGCGTGATGCAATATTACATCGACCAACATGATTTCTTTGCACAGTACATCCCGACCTCTTGTGCAACCCTGCGGCTGAGCACCCTGATCGACAATGAAGGCCAATGTACCGTACGCGGGGCCTATATAAAGTTCGGCCGCATCGGAGAAACCTACGCCAATGCGGAAAGTCATGTCCGCGTCATGGTCGACCCAAAGACAGGGACACTGGGTGCAAAAGGCTATTTTGACGAATGGGACGATATGGACGGACACCCGGATTGCGACAAGCCAACAGCGGAACAGACCATTCCCCACTTTGCCGATTGCGTGGCGATGGTGACCGGCCTGCACCAGCGCTTCCCCTATGCCCGCTGGCTGGGCTGGGACGTAGTAGTCGACAGCAACGGTGAGGTGAAAATCATGGAGTGCAATGGCGGCCATTCAGAGGTCAAATCGACCGAAGCGCTGCAAGGCCCCGTCTTCACCGACATGGGCTGGGAAACATTATGGCGAGACGCATAACCTATGCCTCATGAGAGGGAATGATATGGCAGGCTTACCATCACTTGCCAAAAAAAGCCTCGATAGATTGCTCGCTTGGCGATACGAACAATTCCACCGCCGCGAGGCGGCGCTTCGCTTACGCACGATTGAACAGCAGAACGGCAAAACGGACCCCAAACTGATCCGCCAGTGCAAAGACTATGCTGCCGATGTCCTCGGCTGGCAGGGTTACGCCCCCTGGCTGGTGGCCTACACGGCCCTGGCAGGAGAATTTCGCGAGGGGTGGATCCCCGATAATTATTTCGGTCGCGTCGTGCTGCCCCACCTTAACGGGGCCAACAAGTTTGCCCTGACCAACCGGGTCGGCGCCAAGCACCTCTTTAAAACCGATGCCTTCCCAGATATTGGCGCGATCAGCAATGGGCTACTCTTTGACGGAGAGGGCAACATCGTTGACCCAGAAGCGTTCAAGAAACGGCTGTTTAACGGACATGACAAGGTCATCTTCAAACTGGACCTCTCCTATGGCAGCGAGGGTCGATACATCATGACACGCGACGCGTTGGACCTGCCGCTTCTACGCCAAAAGGGTAATGGTGTGTTCCAATATTACATCGACCAACACCCGTTTTTTGCGCAATACACCCCCTCTTCCTGCGCGACACTGCGGCTCAGTACGTTGATCGACAATGATGGTATGTGCCGTGTGCGGGCAGCCTGGGTAAAGTTTGAACGGGTGGAACCGTTCCATACGGGGCCAGATAGCCATATCCGCATCATGGTAGACCCAATGACAGGCACGCTGGGTGAACATGGCTATTTTGATAGTTGGAGAAAGGTCGATGGCTACCCAGATTGCGATCTGCCAACGAAGGGGCAGAACATTCCCCACTTTGCCGAATGCGTGGCCCTGGTAACAAGCCTGCACCTACGCGCGCCTTACGCGCGCTGGCTCGGGTGGGACGTCATTGTCGACAGCCAGGGTGAGGTGAAGATCATGGAGTGCAATGGTCGGCATCCCGATGGCAAACTCAACGATGTGCTACAGGGGCCCCTCTTCACCGACATGGGTTGGGAGAATTTGTGGCGGAAATGAAGGGCTATAATGGACCATAATTATGATCCATAAGTTGACAATTCTGCCGCAATAGGCCAAATATGGTCTATAAATATGGACCATAATTTGAGGATACAGCATGCGTGAAGTGCCCATTCATGAAGCCAAGGGGAAATTGTCTGGCCTGATCCGCGCCGCAGGACAAGGCGAGAAGGTTGTGCTGACAAAACACGGCAAGCCGGTAGCCGAGATAACGCCCATTAAAAAGTCACCAACGCGGGAAGAAAAACTCGCCGCTATCCGCAAGGCACAGAAAGCGTTTCGAGGCGCGTTCGACGGCGAAGACCCGTCCCGTGTTACTGATTATCTCTATAATGACGAAACGGGCCTGCCTGAATGATCACCGCCGATACCTCCGCCATTATCGCCGTTCTGCTGGGCGAAACCGGATACCAAAACATTGAGGAAACGCTCGCCTCTGGCGCGCTGCAAATGAGCGCAGGCACCTACGCCGAGCTTTTAATCGTCACCACAGGCAAGGGGTTGCGAACCCAATTGTCGGCGCTTCTCGCAGCACTCGACATCACATTTATACCTGTCGATGCCGAAATGGCGGAAGGAGCCGGAGACGCTTGCGAAAAGTGGGGCAAAGGTCGCCACCCTGCCTCGCTTAATTTCGGCGACTGCTTTGCCTATGCCCTTGCCAAAGCAACTGACACGCCGCTGCTGTTTGTAGGCAACGACTTCGCGCAGACGGATGTAAGGCGGGCGGTTTAAGTTTTGACTGCAACAATCAAACCCGTCGACCACGCCAAGCGGGTATACTGACAATCATGGCTAGTCTCAAAAAAGCCCAACAAGTCATCCACCCGTGGTTGATGATTTTCCGGCCAATTGTCCTGCGGCAACATATCATCACCAATATAGAAACCGCCCGGCGCCACCATGTTCCATGCAACATGGAAGTCCATATATTTTCCGGACATGGCGTCTGCGAAGATCAAATCAAACTTCATGCTTTGATTGTTCCGTAACCATTCGCCCGCGTCTCCAGCTACCAGCTGAAAGCGCTTGTCCTGTTCAAAGAACTGGCGTGCCACCCACTGGTATTTGTCATCAATTTCGATACTGGTCAGGCTGGACTTCCCGTCCATTCCCGATAGGAGCCAAGAGGTTGAAAGCCCTGTCCCGGTTCCAATCTCAAGAAACTTTCCAGCGGGCTTAGCTGTTACAAGGGTGCTCAAGAGTGAACCGGTTTGCCTGTCTGAAGGCATAGAAAAGCCAAGCCTCTTGGTTTCCCGTTCAATCATTTGCAATTGTTCAGGTAAATTTACTGAAACATCGTCATCCAACTGAATTTCTCCAAATTTTCTATAATATTAAACGACGATCAACTGCCGTTTGATCCAATCTACATCCCCCAAAACCCAGATATCTTTGATCCGACCATGTGCGAAGCTAAAGAAGGCAGCACCGGCCCAGAGCACTTCCCTTCCTGTTGCAGGCACACCAAGAAACTCCGCCTGATGAGTACCAAAAAATGTGAGCCGAGCAGCAACCTGCCCTTTGTCTTCCAAAAGAACGTCAATTTTACAGGTATAGTCGCCGAGGGCCCGATGGGCGCCTCGCATATAGCTGATGAAACCCTCGGGGCCACTGTGTTCATCACCCAACGAACCCCGAAACCTTAACTCAGGATGAAGTATCTCTTTAGCCAGTTTCTCGACGGCATTATTCCAAACCTGATTATAAAACTGCTCGACGAGATTAGTGGGTTT
>JAURPT010000066.1 GCA_030836535.1 Alphaproteobacteria bacterium | reverse complement strand
CTGGTTATGCTACTGACTCTTCACAAGATGGTAGAGTTTGCCCTGGCCAGCGCCAATCTGGGTACGTCCACCGGCCTGATCGCCATGGTGGTGCCATTTACAGTCTTTGTCATATTGAGCCTGTTTTTCTTTCACACCACCGCTCACCGGGTGGGTGCATCGCCCCTTGCCTGGCTGGAAGGGCTGCTCGACAGCGTTGCCAAACTTTTCCAGAAACTGACCTTCCAGGCTTCCCGGCAACAGGAGGCGTAGACCATGGCACAACTACGCACCCGTCGCTATTCACCTCCCGTTCTGCTTGAATACATTGCCAAAACATTTCTTCTGAGGTTCGTCGTGCTATTGGCTGGCCTTGCAATCATCATGCAGGCATTGGACCTACTGGCCGAGAGCGCAGACATTTTGGCTGGCGATGGCGCCTCCTCAGAATCGCTTTGGCGGTACACAGTACTTCGCTTGCCAATGATGGTGGGGCAGGTCGTATCATTTGCTGCGCTGTTAGCCTCCCTGTTGACCTTCGCCGTCATGGCGCAACACAGTGAAATTGTAATCATGCAGTCCACTGGCCTCTCTGCGTTTCGCATCATTTTCCCAATGATGGGTGTGTGTGCGTTCATTGCACTGACGCACTTCGTTTTTCATGAAGCGGTCGTCGTGGAAACGAATGAAGAGTTCGAGCGCTGGAAGCTGGCTGACTTTTCAATGGAATCAACATTGCTTCCCCCCACCCCGGCCAGTGCGTGGGCAGTCGAAGACAACAAGCGTATCCGGGTGCAAGCAGTTCAGCGCGATGGCACCTTGCTGGACGGCGTTATCATCTTCACCCTGGGCCCAGACCGGAAAGTGCAGGAACGTACTGAGGCAGGCTTTGCCATATGGAACGATGGTGAATGGAAAATGTTCGACGTTTCCCATTTCAACGCAGAAGAAAACACCACGAAAACAGCCGAAACGGAACCGTGGCGAACACGCATACCACCCGAACGATTCCGCGCCCTGTCTATCGATCCCGAGACTGTTTCATTTGGCGTGCTCCGCGCCAATATCAAGCAACTGGAGCGTGAAGGTCTGACAACAACGCGACTTGTCGCCTGGCTACACCAAAAGATGGTTGGCCCCCTTGGAACAATTCTGATGCCGCTACTTGCATCCCTTGCTGGTTTCGGCGTGCTTCGGTCTGGAACATTGTTCATTCGTGTTGCCGTTGGCCTTGCTTTTGGCTTTTCCTATTTCGTCGTAGACAATCTCCTGCTTGCTGTTGGGCAATTTGGCTCTTTACCCCCTGCACTGGCGGCATGGGCACCTCTGGCGCTGTATTTTTTCCTTGGCACATCTGTGCTCTTCTACGCCGAGGAATAGCCAAGCACGATGTCCAACATGGCACCCGAAAACGGGACTGACCCGTCAAAGAACGCAACGCTGGTTCGGGGCGCTCGCCTGGCACTGATGGGGCGCGCCGGCGCGCTCATTGAAGTCCTATCACTCTTCCTGTTTGCGCAGATGTATGGGTCGGAAACCTACGGTATTTTCCTTGTTCTCTGGTTTGTTGTGCAGGCGCTTGCCATCTTCTCTGACTTCGGCATGACCCTTGCGCTACAACGCTTCATCCCTTCTGGCGAAGATGAAATCAATGCCGGGCGCATCCTGAAATATGCACTGAGTGTTTCGCTCACGATCAGCTGCGTCGTCTCAGTAGGCCTTACCTTCGCCGCGCCCTTTATCGCCGACTTCATCAATGCCAATGAACGCGACAGCCAGCATCTCGTCGATATTATTCGCCTCTATGCGTGGGCCGTCCCCCTTTGGTGCCTGATCGATGTGTGTACGGCCGCCATCCGTGCACAGCAGGTCTTTGGCCCTGAGATCAAGGTTCGGATCTTTTATGAGCAGGGCTTCAGGTTGGTCTTTGGCAGCCTGTTTTATTTCCTGGGCTATTTGTCTTTCGGCCTCTTCATTTCCCACCTTATTGGCCTGGCATTTACGGCTCTTTTTGCCTTGCGGCTTATCCACCGCCATTACGGCCTGCCGCTCATTTTCACCAAAACCGGTCGCGATAAAGCCCTCGTCCGGGACATGGTATCGTTTGCCTTCAGCATGGTGCTGCCCAACCTCGCCAAAAAATGGCATTCGGGCCTGCCACTTCTGGTTCTCAATGTGATGATCCCCGGTGCTCAAGGCGCTGAAGCCGCCGGTATTTACGGCATTGCGCGTAAACTTGTCAGCTTTATCAACGTGTTCCGTGAAAGTCTTGAATATGTGCTGGCCCCCATTGCTTCAGCTCACAGCAAGTTGGAGCAAAAGGGCCAATTGCAGGACATGTTCCGATTTGCAACACGCCTCGCTATCTGCCTGATCATTCCGGCAGCCACATTAATCGTCTTCAATAGATACGGCCTGATGCGCCTGAGTGGCTCGGAATTCCTGGCAGGTACGCTGGCGGTCATCATCCTGGCAAGCGGACGCGTGCTGGAAGCTGGCACAGGCCCCTCCACGGCCATTCTCACCATGATTGGGCGCTACCGCTTGCCCTTCATCAATGCCGTCATCGGCGTAACTTTAACCGGCCTTTTAGGCGTAATACTCGTTCCCTTGGGTAGCATGTTCGCAGAGGGTCTTATGGGCCCCATTGCGGCAGCCGCGCTGTCTGCCATCATCGGTATCAATGCAACAGCCATACTGGCTAATTTAGAAGCACGCTTCCTCTACGACCTGAGACCCTACGCCCGACAATCGGTGAAGCCGATCCTGGTTTCCCTGGCATTCTCGGCTGTTCTGGCAGGTTTGATTGTCGTGACGGAGGATATTTGGCGGCCACTCCACTTCGCAATCGGAGTCATCGGTTTCGTTTGCGCGCTCGTAGGCATCATGCGATACGGGTTCCAACGCCAAGAAGCGGAAATCATTATTCCCCGCAAAGTGAGGGAAAAGTATCCGTTCCTGCTTCCACGGGACGCCACAATAGACTAGATTAACCAATGCGGTCAGGATCAACACCTAACGCCAAGCGAGGTAGCAAGCGTGAGCACTAAAGCCGGTTTCTGGAAGGAACGAAAGTATCATCTCGACAAGATGACACTGAAAGAGCTGTATATCGCCTACTTCCAATATTACGCCATTCAGATTTACATCCTTGTAGGCTTAGTCTGTATCTATCTGGCCGTCACCAGTGATGCATCATGGACTGGTCTTGTGGCATCTGCTGCATGGTCCATGCTGAGTTTTGCCTTCTTCTGGTATGTTATTCATCGATACGTTCTACACGGCACCTGGTTGGCCAAGTCACCGCTGACGGCAACCCTTTGGAAGCGGATCCATTTCGACCACCATCAGGACCCCCACGACCTCTACATCCTATTTGGGGCTGTCTATACGACCCTGCCCTCTATCGCCATTGCCGTAATGCCCGTTGGCTATTGGGCCGCCGGATGGGGCGGGGCCATGGCAGCCTTGGCGGCCGGGTCATTGACCTATTGCTTCTACGAGTTTTGCCATTGCTTCGAGCATCTGTCCTACAAACCCAAGAGTAAGTTCCTGCAACGCATGAAGACCCTGCATATGGCGCATCACTTTCACAGTGAACAGGGTAATTATGGCATCACTAATTTTGGTTGGGACCGCCTCTTTAAAACCTATTACGAAAACGACAATCGCCCACCCAAAAGCCCTACCGTTTTCAACCTCGGCTATGACGAAGAAATGGCCAAGAAATACCCTTGGGTCGCTGAAAGATCCGGGGGTGTATCAAATGACTCACCGCGTGAACGCCGCAAGCAATACCAAACCTGAGTTTCATGTCGTCTACCGATACTGCCATTCGAATTGAGCGGGTCACCGACAAAAAAGGCCTCAACACCTTTATCGACCTCACCCGTCCGCTCTATGCCGACGACCCGAACTGGGTACCGCCCCTCAAGTTCGAACGCATGGGCGTGCTGGACAAGGAAAAGAACCCATATTTCGAACACGCCAAAGCCGAATATTGGATTGCCTATAAGCATGGCAAACCTGTTGGGCGCATCTCTGCACAGGTCGATGACCTCGCGCAGGAAACCCAGGGCAAAGGCACAGGCCATTTCGGCCTAATAGAAGGAGCAGACGACCCTGCCGTTTTCAAAGCGTTGTTTGAAACAGCTGAAAATTGGCTACGCGAGCAGGGTATGTCTCGTGCCCTTGGCCCCTTCAATCTCTCGGTTAATGAAGAATGCGGGCTGCTAACCAAGGGTTTCGATACACCGCCCATGATTATGATGGGACATGCCCTGCCCTACTATGCCGCCCGCGTTGAAGAGCAAGGTTATAGCGGTGCCAAGAAGCTCTATGCCTACGACCTGGACGTTATGCAGGAATTCCCGGAGCGGACACAAAGGATCCTACGCAAGGGGAAAGAGAATGACCGCCTCCGCATCAGGACGATCGATAAAAAGAACCTGAAGGCTGACCTTGAAGTCTTTATCGATATCTTCAACGACGCTTGGGCTGACAATTGGGGTTTTGTACGCTTTACGCCCAATGAGATCGCTAAAATGGCTGATGATTTGGGCTTATTCCTCAAACCAGAGATCTGCAATATCGCCTATTGGGACGGCGAGCCTTGCGCCTTCATGATCACGCTGCCGAATATCAATGAAGTCATCAAGAAAATGGATGGCAAATTGTTCCCCTTCGGCTGGGTATATTTGTTGAAGGACCTCATTATCGGCACGCCAAAAACCGGGCGCGTTCCGTTAATGGGTGTCAAAAAGGAGCATCAATCACGCGTCTCAGGTGCGCTAATGTCCCTTTCACTCATTGAAGAATGCCGAAGCCGGGGTGTGAACGAACTTGGTTTTGAGCGTGGCGAATTATCCTGGATTCTGGAAGACAACCACGCCATGCGCGACATGCTGACATCCATCGGCTGCGCGGAATACAAAGAATACATGGTCTACGAAAAGACGCTGTAGCGCCCTTTTAGCCTGACCCCAGAAAACGGATTGCCTCATCCCTTTGGAACAAGTAGAGCAATGTCCTGATTGCTTTTCCACGCGGTGTCTGAAGATCTGGGTCTTTTTCCAATATCAGCGCGACATCATCATGCGCCATGGGTAACAGCTCCGCATGGGCTTCAAGGTTCACCAGTCGAAATGCTGGCAGGCCACTCTGGCGGGTACCCAATAATTCACCCGCACCACGTAGGCGCAAATCTTCTTCCGCAATCACAAAGCCGTCTTCCGTATCGCGAATAACTTTCAGGCGTGCTTTAGCAGTTTCCGAGATATCGGGGTCATATAGTAGCAAGCATGTGGATTTTTCGGCCCCTCGGCCGATGCGACCCCGCAATTGATGTAATTGGGCCAGACCAAAACGCTCTGCATGTTCTATGACCATGATGCTGGCATTGGGGACATCGACACCAACTTCAACCACCGTCGTGGCCACCAGGATACTTTTCTCACCCGCCTGGAAGGCCTGCATCTGGGCATCTTTGTCTGCCCCCTTCATGCGGCCATGGACAAGGCCTATACGCTCTTCGCCAAATTGGGCCACCAGGCTGCGATGCCGGTCTTCAACGGCTGTGACAGGCAAAGCATCAGATTCTTCGACCAGCGGACATACCCAGAATATCTGTGCCCCTTGGTTGATTGCCCGGCTAACGGCAGCCATCACATCGTCCAGGCGACTATCAGGCATGGCGCGCGTATCGATTGGCTGGCGCCCAGCGGGCTTTTCCATCAGTCGTGAAACATCCATTTCACCATAAGCCGTCAGGGTTAGCGTGCGTGGAATAGGTGTTGCAGTCATCACGAGTATATCAACGGGGTTGTCCCCCTTGGCCGCCAGAGCGAGGCGCTGGTTGACACCAAACCGATGCTGCTCGTCGATCACAGCCAGACCCAGATCATGATAGCGCACATCTTCTTCAAGCACGGCATGGGTGCCGATCAACAGCTGTGTTGTGCCGTCAGAGACGCTACTCAATATAGCCTCTCGTGATTTCCCCTTATCTCTGCCAGTCAGTAGCGCAATATCAACATCAAGTGCCTCGCAGAATGGCTGCAATGTTGCCAAATGCTGGCGGGCCAGAATTTCCGTCGGTGCCAGGATAACGGCTTGAGCACCAGCCTCTATGGCCTGTAGAGCTGCCATGAATGCCACAACAGTCTTGCCGCTGCCCACATCGCCCTGCAACAGGCGCAGCATCCGCTTGGGGGTCGCCATATCATCCGTAATATCGTCAACCGCCTGGCGCTGCGCCCCGGTTAATTCATAAGGCAGGTGGTTCTCTAGCGCTGCCTGCAGGTCGCCACTGCCTTCAATAGACCGCCCCCTACCCTGACGCATGCGACGACGAACCAAAGCGAGCGCCATTTGATTCGCCAGCAATTCATCATAGGCCAGCCGTTGTCGCGCAGGGGCTTCTGGCAACAGATCGGTGGGTTCTTCAGGGTGATGCACACTCTCCAGCGCCGTCTTCCAGGCCGGCCAGCCGCGTTGCTGCACCAAGGGTCCGTCGAGCCACTCATCGAGCGCCGGCACCTGCGCCAAAGCCCCGGCAATTGCCTTGCCCAGCACTTTTGCCGACAGACCACCGGTCATCGGGTAGACCGGTTCAACAATCTCCACCTTTTCACGTTTATCCACGCTGACCACATGGTCCGGGTGGGTAATTTGCTTGTTGCCCTGATAGGATTCCACCCGGCCACTGACGATCCGAGTCTGCCCCTCCGGCAGAATACGCCGAAGATAGTCATCCCGCGCACTGAAGAAGACGAGCGAAATAAAGCCGGTATCGTCGCTGCATTGCACCCGATAAGGGCTGCGCCGATTGTGGGGCTTTTCATGTCGGTCGACCCGCACTTCAAGCGTTACAATCGCACCTTCTGGAGCATCCGCAACACTCGGGGCGTAGCGACGATCAATCATCATGACCGGCAAATGCCAGAACAGATCAACGACAGAAGGCCCGGCAATTTTCTCCAGCATGGTCGCAACACGGGGCCCAACGCCCTTCAGCGAGGTAACGGGTGCAAATAGCGGAAACAGAATTTCCGGTCGCATCGCTACAAAATCCCCCTCACTGGTGCTGACATAGGCTGAATTTAAGACTATACCCTGTGCCCGCGACAAGGAACACATGATGGCCGACGAAACACTGGACCCTTTGGATACGCTACGACGCAAGTTGCGTTTTCGCGCCTGGCACCGTGGCACACGGGAAGCTGACCTGATCATGGGCCAGTTCGCCGACGCTCGTATTGGCACGATGACAGAAGACGAGCTGGCGCAATTCGATGCCGTGCTCGAAGTCCAGGACCTAGACGTCTATAACTGGATCATCGGCAAATCAGAGATCCCGCCTGACTATCAGACCAGCATCATGCAAGAGTTGCTGGACTTCGACTTCCGCCTGCCAGGGAGCCACTTTTGACCCATCCCATCCTTGAACACGCTGGCAGGCTGACAGTCTCTGGCGTGCCAGAGGGGGCCGATGCGTTACTTCTGGGGCAGTTAATCCACCAACAGAACAAGAGCGAACCGCGCCTGTTCCTGCACATTGCGCGGGACGACGCGCGCCTGTTTGCTTTGCGCGACGCCCTCTCCTTCTTCGTGCCCGATTGCGAGGTCCTGACCTTCCCAGCGTGGGACTGCCTGCCCTATGACCGCATCTCACCCAACGCAACGCTGACCGCCCAGCGTATGCGCACCTTGGCGCAACTGATGATGCCTCTGCGCAAGAAATCTGTTGTAGTTCTCACGACCGTCAATGCCGCCAGCCAGCGGGTGCCGTCTCGTGAAACAATTGCAGAATCGAGCCTGACCGCGAAGGTCGGTGACGAGTTGGATACCGAGCGCGTGCTCGCTTATCTGGCCAACAATGGTTATACGCGCTCCGCCACAGTGATGGACCCGGGTGAATATGCCGTGCGTGGCGGGATTATTGATATATTTCCACCGGGCGCGGACGAGCCACTGCGGCTCGACTTCTTTGGTGACACGCTGGACGGCATCCGTGGCTTTGATCCGATCGACCAGGTCAGCACCACTAAACACAAGGCGCTCGATCTGGTACCGGCCAGTGAAGTTGCGCTGCAGGAAGAAAGCATCACCCGCTTTCGCCAAAACTATCGCGAACTATTTGGTGCGGTAGTGGGGGATGACCCCCTCTATGAGGCCATCTCCGAAGGCCGAAAATATCAGGGTATGGAGCATTGGCTACCCCTGTTCCATGAACGCCTGGACACGCTGTTCGACTATACCGATGGCGCATTCCTTTCTATTGACAATCTGGCGGAAGATGCCTTTGCCTCACGACTAGAAGGCGTTGTCGATCACTACCAGGCCCGCGAAGACCACCGCGCCCTTGAGGCCGATTCGCCCTACAAACCCTTGCCCGCTGAAAAGCTCTACCTGACGGCCGGTGAATGGCAGGACGCGCTCGAAGACCTTGATGCCCGACAGTTCAGCCCCTATCAGGTACCCGGCGAAGGCCACGTTATTGATTTTGAGGCAAGTGCTGGCCGTGATTTCGCCCCCGAACGCACGCAGCAAAACGCCAATGTTTATGATGCGCTGCGAGAGCATCTGGCAGACCTCGTCCAGAAGAACTTGCGCGTTATTGTCGCCGCCTATAGCGAAGGCGCGCG
>JAURPT010000065.1 GCA_030836535.1 Alphaproteobacteria bacterium | reverse complement strand
GTCGACAAAGAACGCATGAACAAAGCCCGTGAGGAACGTGGCCTTGAGCGCCGCGACGAAGTCTAATGATAACAGACTGATATATAAGAGTTCTTAGAACTCTCTGCATATCGGGGCCGCGCTGGAAAATCTGGCGCGGCCTTTCTTTTTGACAACTATTTGGTCATTTATTCAATTTAGGGTATGATCAGCTCCGCTTGGTCTTTGGGGGCACAACGTCTTGGGAGGGACTGGATTATGGATAAACTCGCTTGGATCGCGTCGATTGTTGCAACTCTTGTTGCAATCGTTGGTGCTTTTGTCGGCATTCCTGAAATGGCATCTATCTTGATCGTGCTGGGCATTATTGCTGCGCTCGACATCAAAGAAGATCGCCGACTACCGCTCATGGTAGCGACCCTTGTTTTGCTGGCAGCAGGCGGCCAAGTCGCAGGTCTGATCGCTATTGGTGGCTATCTCGGCGACATTCTGGCCAATATGGCCGTTGCCTACTCAGCTGCGTCATTGACGGTGATCGTGCTGGCGTTGGCCGACAGGCTGATGAGCGGCGGCAGTTCCGACTAGCCGACCAAACCATTTTCAGCATTTCGGGGCTCGCCGTCGGCGGGCCCCTTTTTTTGGCTAGAGACCAGCGTCGATCAACGCGCGGACCTCGCTGATATAGTCGATATGCTGCTGCGTCTCTGTGAAACCAAGGCCCATGGTAACGACGGATGCATGAGTGCCGCCAGCATCCTGCCAGCGCTTCATGCTATCAGTCGCTTCTTGCGCGGACTGCGCCCGCAGCATCACGAAGTCCGCGCCATAGCCTTCTACTGAACGCCCGTTTTCAACCAGAAAATGCTTCACGCGCTCCAGCCCGGCCAGGCAATCATCCGTACCGCCTGCGAAAATGAAGCCGTCCCCCAGCTCGCCACCCCGGCGAAAAGCGGCTTCACTGAAACCCCCTATCCAAACAGGAATTTGCCGGTTGGGTCGGGGGTTGACATTGCCACGATCAATCCTGTCAAATTCACCTTCAAAGCTGAGCAGTTCTTCACCCCACAGACGCCGCAAAAACGGAATTTGTTCATCGGCACGGGCTCCACGGCGGGTAAAGTCCTGCCCTAGCGCGTCATATTCCACATAGTTCCAACCGACGCCGACACCCAAGCGCAACCGTTCGTCCGACAGCAGGTCCAGATCCGCCGCCTGTTGTGCGACTAGCACCGTCTGCCGTTGCGGCAGGATCAGCACGCCTGTGACCAGCTCAATGCGCTCGGTGATCCCCGCCAGATAGGCAAACATCACGAATGGGTCATGAAACGGGTCATTGTTCGTGTAGGGTCCCCACAATTTGGGTTCCCGGTCGTGGGTCGCACCGACAACATGGTCATACACCAACAGATGATCATAACCGAGTTGCTCGGTTGCCAGCCCGATCTCGCGCACGGCTTTGGGGTCTCCGCGCAGTTCAATTTGTGGGTATACAACGCCGATTTTCATGTTGCCTCCTGGGCATGCTGCACCCGGACCCAGGTCAGCGGCCTATATTGGTTGGGATAGTGCTGCGACCCATCGGATGCCCGCGACACACCTTCAATCGCCTGTTCATCGGCGCAAAGATAGAAATACATCAGCCCGCGCTGCTTGGCTCGTTCTGAAACCGGCGGTGCTTCATCAACCGGATAGGTCGCTATTTCATCAAGGAACCCGAAGAAGTGGCCCTGTTCCTGGTGCACACAGATATTCAAGCTACCGCTGCGGGCATTGGTCACGGTGCCAGTGTAGCTGCCCTGCGAACCATTCAATGTTACGTCGCCCCATCCGCGCCATTGGCCCTGCAGCAGGTCAACACTGAGCGGGCGAACATAAACGCCACCATGCATGATGCAGCGGGCATAGGCATCCGCCAATTCATATTCGGGTGGGCCTGAATCCTCATCTGAACCACTGGATCCATAAACAATATAGAAGATCAGCGGCATCCCAAACGCGACGACGACACCCATCACCAAAACAACTAACCAATAATTTTTCTTCATGGCACCAACAGCATATTGCCCCAAAAGCCACCCAACCCTTCAAAAAGGCTATCGGCTGACATGGCTCCACGCAAGCCTTCAGCCAACGCGGCCAGGCCGCTCGACCATCTGGCGCAGGTCTTCATCCCGTTTGGTAATACCCTGCCTGTCCAACCAGGTGAGGAACGGAATCATATATTTCCGGGTGCTGTCCAGCACCTGTCGAGCTTCACCCGCCCGAAAACCTGTACCGTCCGGGAAGGCGTTGCGGAGCGCTTCCACCGCTTCATCAACCACGCCGCGGTGAAATAGGAAAAGATTGGTCTTCTTGAAGTCATGCAGCGGGATAAGCTGGCCTGTCTCAATCAGTAGCTCGGCCAGGTCTTTGCCCTTGGGGTTTTCCGCCACCAGTTCTTCCAGGCTGGGCGGTTTCATCGCTGCCATTTTGATCCGCGCCTCCAACTGGTCCAGATATTTGCGCCGGGCATCGCCTAAATGTTCGAGTGGGTCATGCCCTGTGAGCCGCAAAAGGTCATCTTGACGGACTATACTGCCTGCTTCGGACAAGGCCTCAACCGCCACCTGCCCAATAACATTGGGCACGCGGGCTCGGTCGAGCAATACCTGCTGCCCGACACCGCGTCGCATGGGTTGCTCTTCATGCCAGGCCGTCAGCGCTGCAGACAGTTTCTCAGCCGCATCTCCCACAATGCCGCCATCAAAAATCCTGCCTGCTGTCTCCAGGCAGCCCTGATCCTGTGCAGCGCGCAGCGC
>JAURPT010000064.1 GCA_030836535.1 Alphaproteobacteria bacterium | reverse complement strand
GTAACATGGCAAAGGGGCCGGATGGCAGGAAATGCTCATAGGCCGTGCCATTGTGGTCCAGCTCATGCTCGATCGTGGTGACAATGGCCAGTTGGTCATAGTCGGCATTAATGGTGCCAATGCCGGCGGCTTCGCGCAGGGGCGACCGCCTGCCATCGGCGCCGATCGCCAGCCGGGCTTCCAAAGGTGCGTCTGCTGCGAGATGCACAATGGCCTTGCCGGTTTCCATCTCGACCCGGTCCACCAGCGTTTCGGTATGCAGCGTGATGGCATCGCACCTGGCCACAGCCTGTGCCAGCGCCCCGCGCAGGTGGCGCATTTCAACCATATAACCGAACGGGTCATCACTGACGGCGCCATGTTCAAATTCAAGGAACACGGGTGAGGCCCCATCGGTGATCAGAATATCCTTCATCGGCTGGGCGTGGTCTTCCATATATTCCCAGGCACCAACGGCGTTGAAGAAACACCAAGAGGCATGGGCCACCGCAATGGCGCGGCCATCGTAGTCGGCCTCAAGGGCATCGGCCGGGTTTTCCCGGTCGATCACAGCAACTTTAAGCCCTGCCTGACCCAGCGGTAGTGCCATGGACAGGCCCGCAAGGCCCCCGCCGATAATGGCTACGTCATACATAAATGCATCCTGCAACAGCGTGTTGATCAACGTGTTCAATAACCTGTTCTGGGCCCAATGTAGGGGGGTGCGCTGCCGGTTGCAATGCCCAGTAAAGCCGCATTAATCGAAAATGACTAATTTTTATACATCAACATATTGATGGTTAAATATTGTGCATATTCAATAATTTTTGTCGCGCCTCACCCGTTCAGATTCAGTTTTGAAATTAATTAGTCCCATTGAATCAACGGGGTAAGGAAGTTTCTATCAAGTTGGCACGGTAATTGATTAACAGGTAGCCAAGGCCAGGTGAGCGCGACGCCGCGTGAGCAGATGGCCCGTGCTGGGACAATAACACGAGGGAATTCCCATGAAACTGATCACAGCGATCATCAAGCCATCCAAATTACAGGATGTCCGTGACGCCCTCTCGAGCATTGATGTTGCCGGGATGACGGTTAGCGAAGTTAAAGGCTTCGGTCGTCAGAAGGGTCATACCGA
This sequence comes from Alphaproteobacteria bacterium, assembly GCA_030836535.1. Taxonomy (GTDB): domain Bacteria; phylum Pseudomonadota; class Alphaproteobacteria; order SMXS01; family SMXS01; genus SMXS01. The sequence continues at coordinate 51,238 of JAURPT010000064.1, read as the reverse complement.
AATTTACCGCGGTGCTGAATACGAAGTCAGCATGCTGCCCAAGCTGAAGCTGGAAATGGCTGTCTCGGACAGCATTGCCGAGCAGGTTGTTGAAGCAGTCGCAGCCGCTGCCAAGACCGACAATATCGGCGACGGCAAAATCTTTGTGCTGTCGCTTGAAGCGGCCATGCGCATTCGTACCGGTGAAACGGGTGAAGGCGCCCTGTAAGGCGCCCCTGTCTAAAGGAGACATAAACATGAAAAAGAAAAGCACCCTGATGGGCCTCGCAGCAGTAGCACTTGGCGCTACCGCACTGTCGACACCAGCCTTCGCTGCCGTGTCTGACGAATCACAATATATCTTTAACTCCCTTCTGTTCCTGATCGGTGGCTTCCTGGTAATGTGGATGGCCGCTGGCTTCTGCATGCTGGAAGCTGGCCTTGTCCGCTCCAAGAACGTTGCCACCATGTGTGTGAAGAATGTCGGCCTCTATTCCATTGCCGGCCTGATGTACTTCCTCATCGGTTATAACCTGATGTATAGCGGTGTAGCTGAAGGCACAGGCTTTATGGGCACCTTCTCAATCTGGGGCCCGGACGATTCCGGCATTGAAGCTGGTGACTTCTCCGGCGGTTATTCCGCAACTTCTGACTGGTTCTTCCAGATGGTATTTGTTGCAACCGCTGCTTCGATCGTTTCCGGCACACTGGCCGAACGCATCAAGCTGTTCCCGTTCTTTATCTTTGTCGTGATCCTGACCGGCATCATCTACCCGATCCAGGGTTCCTGGGAATGGGGTGCAGGCTGGCTCGACGGTCTGGGCTTCTCTGACTTTGCTGGTTCAACCCTTGTTCACTCCACAGGTGGCTGGGCAGCACTGGCCGGAGCCATCATCCTTGGTCCGCGCCTTGGCAAGTACAGCGAAGACGGCAAGCCTCTGGCTCTGCCTGGTTCCTCCCTGCCGCTGGCAACGCTTGGCACATTCATTCTGTGGCTGGGTTGGTTCGGCTTTAACGGCGCCTCACAGCTGGCCATGGGTTCTGCTGCTGACGTAGCTGCTATCGCCAACATCTTTGCCAACACCAATGCTGCAGCAGCCGGTGGTGTGGTCGCCGCTATCCTGGTGACCAAGATTGTGTACAAGAAGGTTGACCTGACCATGGCCCTGAACGGCGCACTGGCTGGCCTGGTATCCATTACCGCTGAGCCGCTGACCCCAACCATGGGTTCTGCCGCACTGATCGGTGCCGTTGGTGGTGTACTGGTTGTCTTCGCCGTACCGTTGCTTGATCGCCTGAAGATCGACGACGTTGTCGGTGCTATCTCTGTTCACCTTGTAGCCGGTATCTGGGGCACGATGGCTGTGCCGCTCACCAATGGCGACGTCACCTTCACGGCTCAGGCCATCGGTGTTGTTGCAATCGGCGCCTTCGTATTCGTCGTAAGTGCAGTCGTCTGGTACATCCTGAAGTTCACCATGGGCATCCGGATGAGCGAAGAAGACGAACTGGCCGGCGGCGACTATGCAGAACTGGGTATGGAAGCATATCCCGAGTTCGGCAAGGGTTCGCAGATCATGTAATCCAAACAGGCGGGTTGAACCCAGGTTCTGCCCGCCAATCCCCTCCCCCGGCCTCCCAGCCGGTTCCCTTAGGGGAAGTTAGAGCCTGCATAATGTTTCACCACACTGTGCAGGCTCAGCTTATTTATTAGGCACTAGTTCAAAATCGATATTTTTGTTTTTTCTGCCTCAAAATTCTCCAACAGCTTGAATCCAGTGGTAAATTGCAACATCTCCTGCAATTGGCACAAAAATTGTATACTCCTGGTCTAATTGGTGCCCTGTGACGGGGCGCCTGCTGGGAGAGATATCGGGAGAAAGCCCATGGAAGCCACCCAACAGGGTACGGACGTCTTTTTTGTATTGATCGGTGCAATCTTGGTTTTTGCCATGCATGCCGGTTTTGCATTTCTTGAAGTTGGCACGGTTCGCAAGAAGAACCAGGTTAACGCCCTCATGAAAATTCTGGTCGACTTCTGCGTGTCGACCGTTTCTTACTTCTTTGTTGGTTTTGCCGTTGCCTATGGCATTACCTTTCTAACCAGCGCGACCGAGCTAAGCGGTGGCGGTAGCCTGGGTGAAACCTTCGACAGCGGCTACAAGCTGGTACACTTCTTCTTCCTGATGACTTTTGCGGCTGCTGTGCCCGCCATTATCTCTGGCGGGATTGCTGAACGCACGCGCTTCAAGCCACAGATGTTGGCCACGGCCGTAATCGTTGGCCTGGCCTATCCGTTCTTTGAAGGCATTATCTGGAACGGCAATTACGGCGTACAGGACTGGATTGAAGCCAGCTTTGGCGCCCCGCTGCACGACTTTGCCGGCTCCATCGTAGTGCACGGCGTTGGTGGCTGGATTGCCCTGGGCGCTGTTTTGGTGCTTGGCCCGCGTATGGGTCACTTCAAGTCAGACGGCTCGGTTGTTGGCATTCCGCCGTCAAACATTCCGTTCCTGGCACTGGGTTCCTGGATCCTTTGTGTTGGTTGGTTCGGCTTTAACGTGATGAGCGCAGCCGCCGTCGACGGCATTAATGGTCTTGTTGCCATGAACTCGCTGATGGCCATGGCCGGTGGTGTTCTGGTGGCCTTCATTGTTGGCAAGAACGACCCGGGCTTTGTGCACAACGGTGCACTGGCCGGGCTTGTGGCGGTCTGCGCCGGCTCTGACATCATGCACCCTGTTGGGTCGCTGATTGTTGGTGGTGTCGCTGGCGCCGTCTTTGTCATCTTCTTTAACCTCTGCCACAACAAGTGGAAGATCGACGACGTGCTTGGCGTATGGCCGCTACATGGTATCTGCGGTCTTTGGGGCGGCCTGGCTGCTGGCATCTTCGGCACCGAAGCGCTCGGCGGCCTGGGTGGTGTAACCTTCATGGGTCAGCTGGTTGGCAGCCTGATCGGTATCATCTTCGCGCTGGTTGTTGGCCTGGTTCTCTACAAGGTGATCTCGGTCACCATGGGCCTGCGGATGAACGAAGAAGACGAATTCCGCGGTGCCGACCTGGCCCTGCACAAGATCAGCGCCTATCCGGAAGACGATCTGCGCTAGGTCTTAGGACACACGACGACAGAGAGGCGGCTTCGGCCGCCTCTTTTTTTAGCCGACGGTTCTGTCCAGCAAAGCCCTTGTCGGGATTCCCCGCCGTCGTTACAGTGACCTGTTTCCTATTTGTTCTATCTCCAAAGAATGTAAGAGCACCCCTCAGCGTGTTGAACCCAAGACTTGAAGACCTGCCCGGCCATACATGGGACCAGCTTCGCGCCCTGTTGGACCCCTTGCCCGCAGGCCGGGACGACCCGTTGAGCCTGACGATCGGCGCACCCAACCACCCTATGCCGCAATTCGTGCTGGATATTCTGCAGCAGGCGCAGGAAGGCTATGCCAAATATCCGCCCATCGTCGGCACAGCAGCATGGCAGGCAGCAGCCACAGGCTGGTTAAAGCGCCGCTACAGACTGAGTGAGCTCGACCCAGCACAGCACCTGTTACCGCTCGCTGGCACCCGTGAAGGCCTGTTCAATGCAGCCTTTGTCGCCACACCAGCCGAAAAGAATGGCGCCCAACCGCTGGTGCTGATGCCCAACCCATTTTACCAGACCTATGCGGCAGCCGCTGTCAGCGCCAGGGCCAAAGCGGTGTATGTTTCCGCTACCGCAGAAAACGGCTTTATGCCGGACTTCACAAGTCTGCCGGAAGAACAGCTGGCACAAACTGCCATCATTTATCTATGCACCCCGGTAAACCCGCAGGGCACGACCGCATCGCGAGACTATCTGGTGCGGCTCATTCGTTGCTGCCGGGCGCATGATATCGTGTTGATTGCCGATGAATGTTACGGCGAGATTTACGCCGACGAGCCACCGCTGGGGGTATTGGAAGTGTGCGCCAACATGGCACCAGAACAGGGTCAGCGCGGACCCTATGACAATGTGCTGTCCTTCCACTCTTTGTCAAAGCGGTCCAACCTGCCCGGCCTGCGTTCCGGCCTGGTGGCGGGCGACCCGGTGCTGATCAAAGCCTATAAGGAATTGCGCTCTTACGGGGGTAGCACATTGCCCATTCCCGTCTTCGATGCTGCTGCCGCTGCCTGGGCAGATGATGCCCATGTCGAAGAAAACCGTGCCATGTACCGCGAGAAATTCGATATCGCCGATGCGTGCCTGGAAGGACGCTTTGGCTATTTCAGGCCCGAAGGCGGGTTTTTCCTGTGGCTGGATGTGGGCAACGGGGAAGACGCCGCCAAAACACTCTGGACCGAAGCCGGGGTACGCGTTTTACCCGGCAAGTATCTCGCCCGCGACGACGAACACGGATTCAACCCCGGCGCGGCCTATATTCGTGTCGCCTTGGTACAGTCTGCCGCTGTAACACGCGAGGCCCTGTCCCTTATCGCCAAGACGTTGTAGAATCCGACCATGGCCGAGCAAAGTACCACAGCCGCCAACAAGGCCCGCATGTCCTTTCTGCCCGAAAGCGTGTCTCTTGTGCTCAAGAAGCGCGCCGTGGAACTGGGTGGCTTTGGCGCAATTCTTCTGGGTACGGCACTGGCGTTGGCCCTGCTGACTTTTAACCCGACAGACCCAAGCGCCAACACCAATACCAGTGGGCTGGTAACCAATATGGTTGGCCTGCCCGGCGCCTGGGTGGCCGACATTCTGATGCAGTCCATCGGTGTTGCCTCTTACGCATTGGTATTTGTGCTGTTCACCTGGGGGTGGCGCATCGGCACGCACCAGGGTATTGGCCGGGTGTGGTTATATATTTCACTTTTACCGCCAGCACTGATTGTCTGGTCGCTCTGTGCCGCCGCTTTTCTGGAAGGCAATGACTGGATCGTCCCTGCAGGCTGGGGCGGCTTCGTTGGCGCCGAACTGCTGCATGGCCTCACATTACTGACAAGCAACACCCCTCTCGCCGGACTGGCCGCGGCACCCTGGGTGTTCGGCCTTTTGTTCCTGGGGGTCGCCCTTGTCCTTTTTGTCCCAACGACCGGCATTGGCTGGGCGCAATGGGGCCGAGTCGGTCTGTTATTGGCAACACCGCTGATTGTGTCAGGCATGTGGATTTATGAACGGGTTGCAGCACGCCAAGCCAGTCCTCGCCAAACACCTGCAAGCGGCAGCACCAAACCGGCCAAGACGCGCAAGAAAACCGCCAAAAGCAAAACCACTGCCAAAAAGAGCAAGCCCAGCCGCAAGGCCAAGGTCAAAAAGGAGCCGACCAAACTCAAGCAGGGCAGGCGGCTTGATGCCGAGAAGCAGCCCAGCCTGGACCTGACACCGGGCGATGATGACCTGCTGCCACCCCTTGGCCTGTTGGCAGAACCAGATGCTGATGAACTGGCCGGTCCCGTTTCCAAAGAGGCATTGGAGCAGAATGCCCGGTTGCTTGAATCCGTCCTGGAAGATTTTGGCGTCAAGGGCGAGATCACAGAAGTGCGTCCCGGCCCGGTTGTGACACTCTATGAACTGGAACCGGCCCCGGGCACCAAATCTGCCCGCGTTATTGGCCTGGCCGATGACATTGCCCGCTCCATGAGTGCAATCAGTGTCCGTGTGGCCGTTGTGCCTGGTCGCAACGCTATTGGTATTGAACTACCGAATACCAAACGAGAGACAGTGTATTTACGCGAAATGCTGGCCTCGCAGAATTTTGAACAATCAAAATCCAAACTGGCGCTGGCACTGGGCAAGGATATCGGCGGGCAACCCGTGTTGGCAGACCTGGCGACCATGCCGCATTTGTTGATTGCCGGGACCACCGGGTCCGGCAAGTCCGTTGCCGTGAATACGATGATCCTGTCATTGCTGTATCGGATGACGCCGGAACAATGCCGCTTCATCATGATCGACCCGAAGATGCTGGAGCTGTCGGTTTATGACGATATTCCGCACCTGTTGACCCCTGTTGTCACGGATCCGCGCAAGGCTGTCGTGTCCCTGAAATGGGCCGTACGGGAAATGGAAGACCGCTACAAGGCCATGTCACAGCTCGGTGTGCGCAATTTGGCCGCCTATAACACCCGCCTGAAAGAAGTAGCCGACAAGGGTGAGACCCTCTCCCGCACCGTTCAGACGGGGTTCGATGCAGAGTCAGGCGAACCGATTTTTGAAGAACAGTTCCTCGACCTGACACCCATGCCATTGATTGTGGTGATCGTCGACGAGATGGCCGATCTCATGATGGTGGCCGGCAAAGATGTGGAAGGATCGATCCAGCGTTTGGCGCAAATGGCCCGTGCCGCCGGCATTCACCTGATCATGGCCACGCAACGCCCGTCGGTCGATGTGATCACCGGTACGATCAAGGCCAATTTCCCCACCCGCATCAGCTTCCAGGTAACGTCCAAAATCGACAGCCGCACTATTTTGGGTGAACAGGGCGCCGAGCAGCTGCTGGGTATGGGTGACATGCTGTACCTGGCGGGCGGCGGCAGGCTGACCCGCGTGCACGGGCCCTTTGTAGGCGACAGTGAAGTGGAAGATGTCGTCAATTTCCTGAAAGCCCTTGCCGCACCGGATTATGTAAACGAGGTAACAGAAGAACCCGAAGGCGGGTTTGATACGATCCTCGACATGGCCGGTGGCGGAAACGAAAAAGGCGGCAGCGGTGATGCCCTGTACGACCAGGCCGTTGCCCTGGTGGCCCGTGAAGGCAAAGCCTCGACCAGCTTTGTCCAACGACATTTGCAGATTGGTTACAACCGCGCCGCCCGCCTGATAGAGCGGATGGAAAAAGACGGCGTGATTGGGCCCGCAAACCATGTCGGCAAACGCGAGGTGCTGGTCAGCGACCATAGTGGGCAGCAACAATAGCCCCGATTATTCATGTTCCAGTCATCTTCTTTGTTTATGGTAGGCGCCATGACATCGATCTCAAAATTCACCCGGACACTTTTTGTCGCCAGCCTGCTGGTTACAACAACGACGGCGAGTGCCGAGGAAAACGCCGACGACAGACTGGGCGCGCCGCCCGAAAGCCTGTTGGTCAATAGTGACATTGCACAGGAATGGGTCGACCCCAACACGATCCCCGACAATTCAACACCCGGCATTACGCTGGAGGAGGTCGAGGCCTATCTGCAGAGCCTTGGAAACTTCCAGGCCCAATTCATGCAGATTGCACCACATGGAAATGTGAGCAACGGGACTTTTTCACTCAAACGCCCCGGCCGCCTGCGCTTTGAATATGACCCCCCCAATCCTTTGCTGGTGGTCAGCGACGGCAAAGTCATTTCACTTGTCGACTACGACCTGAAGCAGGTGACCAAATGGCCAATCAAGAGAACTCCTCTACGACCCCTGGTGCGCAGTGGCGAAATATTTGGTGAGGACGTCACCATCTCTCACTTTGTTGAACGCGGTCGGCAAATCATCGTTCGTATCGCCGAAGACGCAGAAGAAGAAGATGGGGCCATGGAGCTTGTCTTCAACAAGAACCCGTTGCGGCTGGTACGGTGGGAAGTGATTGACCCAAGGGGCAGACGCACCATTGTTGTGCTCAATAATCTGCAGACCGATGTGGTGTTGGAAGACGCCCTGTGGGATTTCAAGGACCCCCGCCCGCGCCGGGGACGCCCGCCCAGCAAGCGATAAGCGCCAAAAACCAGGGCCCGAAACAGAAAAACGAATCACTTGATTCGTAAAATGACCTACAGCTTTGGTGAATCGTCAAGTTTATTTGAAGAATTTCTTAAAAAACTGAGCGATCTTATAGCTGATAACAAATTGTAATTAGGGCCATTTTAGAGACGCTATAAAAAACATCGTCCAAGCGCCGGATCAGGGCTTGCATTCCAAATACAATTACACCAAATACTGCGCACGACGACGCCCGAGGTGCACGAAACACATCCCCTCCCTTAGTGTTCCGCACCGAGTTGTCAACGGTACTGGACCCCCCTCCACGTACCCAGCGCCATTAGCGCTTACAGCCCGGCCAAGTCATCCCCTTGGTCGGGCTTTTCATTGCCGCAAGGTCAAGGTAGAAGGGTCGCAGGAGCGCCCCGTGAAAGAACCAGACACTTACACATCACCAGAAGATGACATTGAGCGCGATGAAGATCAGGAGTGGATCATCATGGCGCTGGCACAGTTGCGTGTTGTCATTGAACAAGCCGACTGGTTTCACCGGCTCGGCCAACCGCTGAGTGACGATATCCGGATCATTGCAGAAGACTATGTCGCCCAGCTCGGCTTTCCGGGTGTCTGGGTTTCCGGCGTCACCGATTGGGAGACCGCCGCAAGTACCGCCGAGAACCCGGAGATCAACAGCGAAAGCTGGGAAGCCGAAGAAACCCTGCGGGCGCACTTGACACAGGAGGCTCTTCTGTTCCTGGGAGAAGAAGATCTCGGCCAAGCGTTGGATGCTATTACCACAAGCGCCACCCCTGTCATTTTTGAAGCCGCAGCCAATGTCGCCAATATGTGGGGTGTCGACGATGACGAGATTATCGAGGCCTGCGCCGGCGCGGCCTTGCAGGCCTGCTACAATGCAGCCCTCGTGATTGCCGCCGGTGAAGAAGAAGATCACCCCTGCGCCCTGAAGTTCGCCCTTTATGAAACCGGGCATTGGCCCATCGCCATTACCGGCCAGACACTCAATATCTTTTAGACCGAGACAGGACCATGACCCTTCGCATCACGACCTGGAACATCAACTCTGTACGCCTGCGCATCGGTTTGGTGGAACAATTTGTCGCCGAGCATAAACCGGACATTCTGTGCCTGCAGGAAATCAAGGTCGATGACCCCCTGTTCCCGGCCGATGCATTCACGGCCATGGGTTATGAACACCAGGCGGTTGCGGGGCAAAAGGGCTATCATGGCGTTGCGACGCTTTCCCGTGTACCGCTCGTTAACAGCGAACGCAGAAACTGGTGCGACAAGGATGAAGCCCGCCACCTGATGACACGCTATGCAATTGGTGGCGGCGAACCGCTGGAAGTTCATAACTTCTATATTCCCGCCGGTGGTGACGCGCCCGATCCGGAAGAAAACGACAAATTCGCCCACAAGATGCAGTTCCTGGATGATGTCACAAACTGGTTCAAGACCAGCCACGACCCAAACCACCCCAAAATTCTGGTTGGCGATTTGAACATTGCCCCCTCGGAGCATGATGTCTGGTCACACAAGCAACTTTTGAAGGTGGTATCCCACACACCTGTCGAGGTGGAAAAACTCGCCACTCTGCAGAGCAGCATCGCCTGGGTAGATGCCGTGCGCGAAGTGGTGCCAGAACCAGAGAAGCTGTTCAGCTGGTGGAGCTACCGCTCCAAAAACTGGCGCACGAATAATCGCGGCCGACGGCTTGACCATGTCTGGGTAACAGAGCCCTTGAAGAAAAGCGTACGGGCCATGCAAATTCTAGAAGAGGCCCGCGACTGGGAAAAGCCGTCGGATCACGCGCCCATTACGGTTGATCTGAACATCTAGGCTGGCTGCCAGACCAGGCCATCCCTGGCAACGAAACAATTGCTCATCTCCGCCGTAGCCTCCGCTGCAATAGCATCCATGGCAATATCGTCATGGGCCGGGTCGTGATGGAATATGGCAAAATTGCCAACTGAACCGGCTTTGGCCAATCGCATCCCCGCCTGCCAGGTGGAGTGACCGCGCCCCTTTGCAAAAGCGTCATATTCCTCGTCGGTATAGGAACAGTCGTAGATCAACAAGTCAGCCTGAGAAACAAAAGTGGCCAGGTCCGGGTCCGGCACCAAGCCATCATGCTCAATATCCGTGATGTAGCAGACGGACAGGCCGGGCCCATCAAGCCTGTAACCCGTCGCTCCGTTGGTATGGTTCAGCGCAATCGTACCGACACGGATATCACTGCCCAATATAAAGCGCTCGCCAACCCGAAAATCGGTGAAGGACAGCTGCGCGTTAAAGAAGGACATGGGCATGGGAAAATAGGGCGGCTCCATCAACCCTGCCATGATCGCCTCGATATATTCACCTTCCGGCAGGTGACCCGCCCGGATATGGCAGGAAAAATTCGGGTTAAACAACGCCTTGAAATGCGGGAACCCGCAGACATGGTCAAAATGCGTATGGCTGAGCAGCAGGTCGATATGGCCGACACCTGCCAGACTTCGATCCAGCGCCTGCAGACCAGTACCGGCATCAAAGACAATGTGATGGTCACCATATATGACGTCTATACAAGACGTGTGGCCACCATATTTGGCGTGGCTTGGCTCCGGGCAGGGGGCAGAGCCACGCGTCCCCCAAAAGCAAACGACCGGGCTTTTCATATCAGCGCTGGCTATTTGTTCAGCCAATAGCCACCGCTTTCTGTCACCAGCAGGTCAGCATTGGATGGATCGCGTTCAATTTTCTGGCGCAGGCGATATATGTGTGTTTCCAGCGTGTGGGTCGTCACCGCAGCATTATAGCCCCACACCTCATTGAGCAGCACATCGCGGCTAACAGGCTCCGTCGCCCGATATAGGTATTTCAGGATATCTGTCTCTTTTTCTGTCAGGCGGATTTTCTCACCGTCACGTTCCTCATCCGTCAATTGCTTGCTGGAAGGCTGGAAAACATAGGGACCAATGCGGAAGACGGCATCTTCACTCTGTTCAAACTGGCGTAGCTGGGCGCGCATGCGGGCCAACAACACCCCGGTATTGAATGGCTTTGAGACATAATCATTGGCACCCGACTCCAGCCCCAGGATGGTATCAGAATCAGTACTGGCAGCTGTCAGCAGGATAATGGGCACCTTGACGCCATTTTTACGCATCAACCGGCACACTTCCCGACCATCCAGGTCCGGCAGTCCAATATCAAGAAGGACAAGGTCACAATCCGTTTCCTTGGCCTTGTCTACGGCATCGGAACCCCAAGCCGACTCCGACGTGTCGAACTCATCAGTCAGGCGTAGCTGCTCTGCAAGCGCGCCGCGCAGATCATCATCATCATCAACCAGCAGAATGTGCTTTTTGGCACTCATCCACAGATTCTCCCTCAGGAATACAGATTCAGACCAATATGACGCCCATACAGTCCGAAATCTTACAGTTTCTTCATTGTTATATCGCTTTCTCTAAGCGTATATAAGGCCGATGCAAGAACTGACGACCACACATTTAGTTGAACACCCCGAAGAACGCCGGGCGCTGACCCAGCGCGTGCAGCAGGCAATCTATGCTTTGCGGCGGGGCGAACTTGTGCGTGTTGTCAGTGATGATGGTGCCTTCCTGTGCCTTGCGAGTGAACAATTGGATGTCAGTAATCTGGAACGATTGCGCCAATTGGTGGATGATGACCCCTTCCTTGCCATAACCGTCAACCGTGGTGCCGTCCTTCACATGGCGCCAATGGGGTCACCGAGCCTGTGCCTGCCTATCCAGGACATGAAAATTCGCGCCATTCGCGACCTTGCCGACCCCACCAAAGATTTGCAGAACCCATTTCGTGGTCCGCCGCCGCATCTTATCACCCCGGGCAATGCAGCGATCGATAGTTGTATCAAACTGTGCAAGCTGGCCCAGCTGCTGCCTGCTGTGGTGGCCGCGCAAAGCAATGATGAACCCGGGCAGGATTCAATTCTGACCCTCCATGCGTCTGATGCGGACCTGTTTGAAATTGCGGCCGCCGTATCATTACGGCAAGTATCGCGTTCTCGTGTCCCGCTGCACGGCGCAGAAAACACGCAGGTAATCGCGTTCCGCCCCGAAGATGGTGGTGTTGAACATTTGGCCATTGTGATCGGTGAGCCGGACGTTCATGGCCCCGTTCTCATCCGCCTGCATTCAGAATGCTTCACCGGCGACCTTCTGGGGTCCATGAAATGCGACTGCGGCGAGCAATTGCGCGGTGCCATCGAACAGATTGGGCGTTTGGGGTCCGGTATTCTACTATACCTGTCGCAGGAGGGTCGTGGCATCGGCCTGATGAACAAGATGCGCGCCTATTATCTGCAGGACGAAGGCTTCGACACAATCGAGGCCAATGAACGCATTGGCTTTGACCCGGATGAGCGTGTTTTCCTCCCGGCTGCCGAAATGTTACGGCAGCTAGGGGTGGATCGGGTGCATCTGATGACCAATAACCCCGACAAGGTGGCCTCGTTGGTTGAGCAAGGCATCAATGTAGAAAAGCGCGTTGCGCATGAATTCCCGTCCAATGCCCATAACGAAATGTATCTGGCAACCAAAGCACGCCGCAGCGGCCATTACCTGACCGTCAATAATAGTGCGCCCGCCGAACATGTCGGCATCGCCAATCCGCCAGACGAGGAACTTTAAGCCCTATGCTAGGTCGCCTAGTTGTCACCGCCGATGGCTGGCTGCAGGCAGGTGACACCCGCATTCGCTGCGCGTTGGGCCGAGGCGGCCTGACAGAAAAAGGCGGCGAGGGAGACGGCATCAGCCCACAAGGCACCTACGCCCTTCGCCGTGTGCTCTTTCGCGCAGACAAGCTAAGCCTACCGCAAACCAACCTGCCGGTCTCAGCTATTGCAGCACATGACGGCTGGTGCGACGACCCCGCCCACCTGAACTATAACCAACAAGTCACCCTACCCGTTGAAGCCAGCGCGGAAACATTGTGGCGCGATGACGCCCTCTATGACGTGATTGTTGTGCTTGGTTACAATGACGACCCAATCGTACCCGGCAAAGGCAGTGCCATCTTTATGCATATTTCCCGACCGGACTACAGCCCGACGGAAGGCTGCGTGGCATTGGCGCAGGATGATTTGCTTAAGATATTGAAGAATTGCGGGCCCCAAACCGTAATGGAGCTATTGCCGGAGGGCAGCTAGAACCGGCGCGCGCCAAAGATCGCCGTGCCGACCCGCACATGGGTTGCGCCCATTTCTGCCGCGAGCTCAAAGTCACCACTCATGCCCATGCTAAGGCTGGCGAGGTCATGACGCTCAGCAAATTTGCATAGTAGCGCAAAATGCAGTGCCGGGTCCTCATCTACCGGGGGGATGCACATAAGCCCTTCAATCGTGAGGGCATGGTCTTCACGACACTCTTTTAGAAACGAATCGACCTCACGCGGGCCAATACCCGCTTTTTGGTCTTCCTCGCCGGAATTAACCTGAATAAAGCAGAACGGAAGAACCACACCTTCATCATCACGCAGGCGCGCCATCGCCCTGGCCAATTTAGGGCGGTCGAGCGTATGGAATACATCGAACAGACCCAGCGCCTGGCGCAATTTGTTGCTTTGCAGGTTCCCCAACAGGTGCAGGCGGACATGGGGGTATTGTTCCTTGAGGGCAGGCCATTTGTCTGCTGCTTCCTGCACCCGGTTTTCACCAAAATCCACCTGACCCGCTGCTATGGCTTCTTCAATCGCCTCTGCCGGTTGGGTTTTGGAAACCGCAACAAGCATGACGCTTTCCGCCGGGCGGCCCCCGGCCTTTGCAGCACTGGCAACAGCGTCGCGTACGACAGCAAGGCGTTCAGCAATGGTCATGTCATCTGAAAGAGCGAGGGGCATGCGTTTTCCTCTGGCCGGGTCTGGCACCCATATATTAGCTTCATGGGCAGATGACCAGCCTATCAACACAAAAACTGTGGCAACACGCGACACAATGGCATCGTCGTTCCGCCCCGAGGGGCAAGAACCGCGTGCCACCGCTATTGTTTATGACAGACCAACAACGGATACCAGACCCGGTAGCGGTCATTGAGAGCCTGCCGTCAGGCGCTGGCGTTGTCCTGCGCGACTATGATCTGGCTGAACGCCGGGCACTGGCTGCAGACTTGTCGGCAGTCTGCGGCAAGAATGGTATCATCCTGTTAATTGGCGCAGATGCCGAGCTGGCGCAACGGGTAGGAGCCGCCGGTGTCCACCTGCCCGAATATATGGTGCATCGGGCCCCCGCCTTGCGCCGCCAATATCCACGCTTCCTCTGGACGGGGGCAGCCCACTCATATACAGCCCTTGTCAGGGCCGAACGTACAATGCTGGATGCCGCCTTGCTTTCTCCCATTTTCGCAACAGCCAGCCATCCGGGGTCAGCTTTCCTTGGCACCCCAAGAGCAGCTCAAATGGTGCAGCGTTCAGACATACCGATACTCGCACTTGGTGGCATAGATGCCAGCAATGTCGGCCGGTTGAACGGGGCCGGGTTTTCAGGATTGGCAGCAATCGGCGCTCTGGCCGAACAGGCAGGCTAGAAGCCCAGGCTGGTGCCCAGGAAGAAAGTACCGCCATAGCCATCAAGGCCAGATGTACCAAGCAGCGTGCGATAATCAAAGAACTGGAACCGACCCTGCACCGTCATCCATGGGCGAATCGCGTAACTGGCCCCGATTTCAACGCTGTAAATCCGGTCGATATCCAGGATATTGGCATAGGATAAGGGTGAGTCCGACCCGAAATAGCCACCCACAGCCAGTGTGGTTGCCCAGGAACCAAAGTCGTACTGCAGACCAACATCATAGCTTTCATACGTCGCGTTGATGTCGTTCTCACCACGCAGGAATGACGCCACAAAGGTGAAGCCGCGATAGCCAACATTCAGACCGACATTATAAACCCGGTCTTCGCGCGTAATACCCGCTGCTTCCATAAAGGTCGTATGGTTTTCTGAGGCTGCCTGCATCATGACCATAGAGGTAAGCGCAATTTCAAATCCGCGCTGGCTCGGGTCGGTCAACAGACGCTCGCCCGTGCTGAACCCCAGCGAAACGCCGGCATATTGTGGCACCATGGTCCCGGGCTGGGTCGTCAGTGCTGTCAGCTCCAACGCATCAACATTAAGCGCAGAAGCACGGCGAAGGAATGACAACGCATTGGCCGTGGCATCCCCGTCAAGCACACTGGGCAACAGCCCGGTGCCAGACTGAACTTCCAACTGCTCGAAACCTGCCATTTGGCCAAAAGACCCTTCAAGGTAAATCCGATCACGGTCCTGCAGGGTCACCTTGTCAGGATCATCCAGTGAAATTTCCATGCCGAGCGAAAAACCCGTTGGTGTCGCCCTTGGGGCAGACAGCTGAATGACCGACTTGTCTTCTTCTTCAACAGAACCACCAAGCAGGCCCTCGTCAATGTTCAGGGTAACCCCTGCGACGGGTTCTTGCGGCTGTGCTGCAGCAGGTGTGTGCGTATAGAATTGAAGGTCAGAACTATCCACAAGACGGATAGAGTCCTCTGCATGAGCCGTGTTGGCGACAAATAGGCCAAGGCACAAGGACGACACGAGACCAATAGCCCTTTTGCCCCATGTGGTACGCCTTGAAGCGATTTCTGTCTGCACGCCTTGCAGCATCAATTTCTTACCTCAATTCGCGGTGAACAATTTACCGCGCGAAAAAGCCCCCACCAGCCCATGCCAACATCCTGAACTGGCGGCAGCCAGCGGGAAAATTGGGTGACCAAATGGCGACTCTGTCATTCCAAGTCCCTATTACGCTATATTTCTGCCGCTGAATCAAGAAACTTGTGGATCTGGCCCGCTGGATTCTGCGACTTCAGGGCCTAATTATAGGTTCTCAAGCGGACCCGATAAGACTATGGTAGCCGCTTATCACGCGCCCCGCTGAACGGGGCGATAAAATGTGCGCAGCACGTTGAGAAGAGGCCGGGACAATGCCGCAGAAAATGAAATTGATTGTAAGCACCTTTGTTGGTTGCCTGATGCTGACCAGTTGCGGCGGCGGCAGCAGCGACGAACTACTGGCTCGGTACACGCCACTATCCCTGGAAAATGCAGATACTCTAAGGGTGAACGGATATCTGTGGCAGGCCACAATCGATACGCTGGACTTCATGAGCATTGAATCGACAGATGCCACTGGTGGTGTGATTGTGACCGACTGGTACACCAACCCCCGGGCACAGAACGAACGCACCAAAGTTCGAGTCGCTATTCTGGACCCGCGCCTACGCGCCGATGCACTCAGTGTTGATGTCAGCCGCCAGGCCCGCAACCAGAACAGCCAATGGGTTGATATGCCCGTACAGCAGTCAACTGTTGCGGCGCTGGAAGACGCCATCCTGACTCAGGCACGTCAGATTCGTATCCGCAACGTTACCGAATAGGTCTTTGGCTGTTTGCGCCAACCACCTGTAATTCTAATTCTTTGCCCCTGTCGCCCATTGGCCCGGGGCCGAACCCGCAGTTAAAAGCATGACACGCTACAACGCCAAAACAACAGAAGCCAAATGGCAGCAAAGCTGGTCCGACAGTAAAACCTTTGCCGCGCATGAAGATGCAGACGGTGAAAAGTACTACGTATTGTCGATGTTCCCCTACCCATCCGGGCGCATCCATATGGGCCATGTGCGCAATTACACGCTCGGCGACGTGATCGCCCGCTACAAGCGCGCCAAGGGTTTCAATGTCCTGCACCCCATGGGTTGGGACGCCCACGGTATGCCGGCAGAAAATGCCGCCATGGAACGGGGTGTACACCCCGGCGATTGGACATGGGACAATATTGCCGCCATGCGCGAACAGCTGGTAGCCCTGGGCCTTGCTGTTGACTGGGACCGGGAATTCGCAACCTGCGACCCGGATTATTACAAACACGAACAGGCTTTGTTCTTGTCCTTCCTGGATGCCGGCATCGTTGAGCGACGCCAGTCCCTGGTCAATTGGGACCCGGTTGACCATACGGTGTTGGCCAACGAACAGGTTATTGACGGGAAAGGCTGGCGGTCTGGCGCGCCCGTAGAACGCCGGACGCTGAATCAGTGGTTCTTGAAGATTATCGATTTTGCAGATGACCTGTTGGATGAGCTGGAAAAGCTCAACCGCTGGCCGGAAAAAGTCCGGATCATGCAGCAAAACTGGATTGGCCGGTCCGAAGGCGCGCGCGTCTTCTTCAAGATCAACGACAATGACGTCGTGTCTGACGACAGGATCGAGATATACACAACACGGCCGGACACCCTGTTCGGTGCCAGCTTCTGCGCGATTGCAGTTGATCATCCGTTGGCCAAGGAAGTGGCCGCACAGAACCCGGACGCACAGGCCTTCATTGAAGAGTGCCAGAAACTGGGCACCAGTGAAGAGGCGATTGAAAAGGCCGAGAAGCAAGGCTTCGATACCGGCCTGACAGTGCGTCATCCCTTTATTGAAGGGCATGAGCTGAAAGTATTCCTCGCGAACTTCGTGCTGATGGACTACGGCACGGGTGCCATTTTCGCGTGCCCGGCTCATGACCAGCGCGACCTGGACTTTGCCCGCAAATATGACCTCTCCGTCATTCCGGTTGTTTACCCGGCAGACGCTGGCGAAGACTTTACCATTGAAAATGAGGCCTATACAGGCCCGGGCACGTTACACAATTCCGGCTTCCTGGATGGCTTGAGTGTTGAAGAAGGCATTACAGCTGCCATCGACAAATTGGCAAGCCAGGGAGATGGTGAGCGGACAATCAATTTCCGCCTGCGTGACTGGGGTGTTTCCCGCCAGCGTTATTGGGGGTGCCCCATCCCCATCATTTATTGTGATGATTGCGGGGCTGTCCCTGTGCCTGCCGAAAACCTGCCGGTAGAATTGCCCAAGGACGTTGAATTCAACACCCCGGGCAACCCGCTGGACCGTCACCCGACCTGGAAACATGTTGACTGCCCAAGCTGCGGCAAAGCAGCAACCCGCGAAACAGACACTTTCGATACTTTCGTCGATTCCTCCTGGTATGCCATCCGCTATACCGCCCCGCAGTCGGATGACCCGATCGTCAGCAATGCCGCCAATGCGTGGTTGCCCGCAGACCAGTATATCGGCGGTATTGAACATGCCGTGTTGCACTTGCTGTACTCACGTTTCTTCACGCACGCCTTGCACAAATGTGGCTTGGTGGACTTCAAGGAACCGTTCGAAGGTCTGTTCACTCAGGGCATGGTCTGCCACGAGACCTATCAGGACACCGATGGTAAGTGGTTGAGCCCTGAAGAGATTCGCCCGGATGGCGATACCCTCGTTGACGCGGGCGGACAGGCTGTAAAGGTCGGCCGGTCTGAAAAGATGTCAAAGTCGAAGAAGAACACCGTCGACCCGGCCGGTATCATCGATACATACGGGGCAGATACGGCGCGTTGGTACATGTTGTCCGACAGCCCGCCAGACCGTGATCTGGAATGGACCGAAAGCGGCATTGAAGGCGCCTGGCGACATACACAGCGCATCTGGCGATTGACCATGGACCGTCTGGAGCGCTTGCCCGCGGCCAACACACCAGCACCAGAGAGTTTTACCGATGATGCCCTGGCCCTGCGCCGCATTGTCCACAAAGCCATTACAGGCGTAAGCCAGGGGGTGGAGAGCTTCCGGTTCAATACATCTGTTGCCCAGATTTATGAACTGACCAATGCGCTTTCCAGCTTCAAAGGTGACGATGAGTCTGACAAGTGGGCCATGCGCGAAGGCTTGGAGGTCCTGGCTCAATTGACCGGCCCGATGATGCCGCATATTGCGGAGGAATTATGGGCGCAGTTGGGGCACGACACGCCCTTGAGCGACACAAACTGGCCTGAAGCAGATGAAGCCCTGATCGTCGAAGACACCGTCACACTCGCTGTGCAGGTGAACGGCAAAGTGCGCGCCACCATCGACACCGCCAAGGACGTCGCCAAGGAAGATATCGAGGCACTCGCCCTGGCGCAGGAAAAAGTCCAGGCACAGATTGATGGCAAAGACATTCGCAAGGTAATCGTTGTACCCGGACGCATCGTTAACATAGTGGTGTAGGCATGAAAAAGCTGATCTTGATATCCATGGTAACGCTGGTGTTGGCCGGTTGTGGCTTCAAGCCTATGTACAGGGCCGATGCCGAGAATATGGCTGTTACCGAGGCGATGGCGACTGTCGCCATTGGTGAGATTGAACAGCGGCTTGGACAAAAAGTACGCAACGAACTCCTTGATATCGTTACGTCTTTGGGCGAACCAAGCCAACCTGTGTATCAGCTTTCAATACGGCTTAATGAAGAGCGAGACGATGTGGGCCTACGGCGAGACGCCTCTTCCACGCGCGCCAATTACAGGCTTCAGGCGCAGTTTCGACTGATGGAAATAAGCAGCGAGGATGTATTGATCGATGGCAGCACCTGGGCCAATACCGGTTTTGACATTGTACAATCCGACTATGCGACGCTGATGGCCGAACGCGCAGCCCAGGATCGTCTGGCCCGTGAGATTGCGCTGGAAATTCGTAATCGGCTCGCCATTTACTTTGGGCGCGACCAATAAACTGACGCTTTTATGCAGCATCATTGGAATTGCCACCTGCCCTGTGGCAAGCTAATGATCCATGAAATACGCACCTTCACAATTCAGCCGATTTCTGAAAAGCCCGCAGGGGCCATTACGCGCCGGGCTGATCTTTGGCGCCGACGAGGGCCTGGTGCGTGAGCGCGCAAAATTGTTGCTGACCGCTATTGCCGAAGACCCTTCAGACCCGTTCCGCGTTTGCGACATGGAGATCAGCGCACTGGCTGACGACCTTGCCAGACTGGCCGATGAGGCGGCCGCGATTTCCATGATGGGGGGCAGGCGCGCCATCCGCATTACCGGGGCCACCGACCGGCACAGCAAAATCTTCAAGGCGTTTTTGGAGGAATTGCCAGGCGATGGCTTTGTCATCATCACAGCAGGTGAATTGAGCGCCAAAGGCAGCCTGCGCAAATTGTTTGAAGGACATGACGCCGCCTTTGCTCTTGCCTGTTATAGCGACAGTGCGGAGACGCGCGACAGTCTGATTGACGCCATCGTCACCAAGGCCGGTTACCAGCTGGACCATGAAGCCCGCTCGTACCTGACAGATAATCTCGGCAATGACCGTATGGTGTCCCGGCAGGAACTCGACAAGCTGGTTCTGTATAAGGGAAACGATGACAGCCCCATTTCCTTGGATGACGTTGCTGCCATGATCGGGGATTCAGCCGCCCGCGCGTTTGACGAAGCTGGCAGTGCGGCCCTGAATGGCCAGTTCCCTGCCCTGATCAAGGCCCTCAATAAAGCCTATGATGAAGGCGACAACCCTGTCGGTCTTTTGCGCCTTGTCGCCCGGCGCCTGCAGCGCCTGCATCTGGTAGCCGCCATCGCAAACAATGGCAGCAGTATGGACGCGGGTTTCAAATCATTGAAACCACCCGCTTTCAGCCGTGAAGCAAACGAAATGCGTAGATTGTTGAACCGTTGGTCCGCCGGGCGGCTGATTGAAGCCATCCGCATCATCAACGAAGCCGAACAACAGTGTAAAAGCACAGGCATGCCGGCTGAAGCCATCTGCACACGGGCGATGATGCGCCTGGCCGGGGCTGCCAGACAGGCCGCCTAACCGCGGTTAACCTATTAATGTGTTAGCTTGTCGATCAGGTCGTCCAGCTGGTCGAGCGATTTGTAGTTGATCACCAACTTGCCGCCTTTGGTCCCCTTATGGTCGACGGAAACCTTCAGACCAAGCTGATGACTGACTTTTTCTTCCAGGGCTCGCGTGTCCGCACCCTTCTTTGGTTTCAATGCCTTAGCAGAGGGCTTCTTGGCCGCGCTGTGTTCTGCTGCCAGGGCTTCTGCGGCACGAACAGACAGGCCCTCGGCCACAATTCGCTTGGCGAGCGCCACGGGGTCCTTCGTCGTGATCAACGCCCGAGCGTGGCCAGCACTCAGGCTGCCGGTGTTGATCATCTCCTGCACCGCATCAGGCAAACCCAACAGGCGCATCAGATTGGTTACATGCGGGCGGCTTTTGCCGACAGTCTTGGCAATTTCTTCCTGTGTATGGCCGAACTCATCGATTAGTCGTCGAAAACCCTTCGCTTCTTCGATGGGCGACAGGTCCTGACGCTGGATGTTTTCAATGAGGGCCAGCTCCAGCGCCTCAAGGTCGGATAAAGAGCGAACAACGACCGGCACTTCATGAAGCTGCGCCTTCTGCGCAGCCCGCCAGCGCCGTTCACCAGCAATGATCTGGAAGCTTTCGTCATTTTCTGGGTCAGGCCGCACCAGAATGGGCTGCATGATCCCATGTTCACGAATAGAAGCGGCGAGTTCCTTCAACGCTTCATCTTCAAAATAGTGACGTGGCTGGAAGGTGTTAGGCCGAAGGTTTTCAATGGGCACGTCACGCGTACCCTTGCGGGGCTCCGGTGCCTTGTCTGCTGCTGCTTCATCCTGCAGCAGTGCTGACAGGCCTCGGCCCAGGCCGCTGGGGCGCTTACCTTTGCGCGGTGTCGCCTTATTGTCCTTCTTATTTGCCATCACGCAACTACCTTATTCACTGCCGCCATTTATGCGGCCTGTAACCTTTTGTTTTTCCTGATCAATTCAGCCGCGAGCGATATATAGGCCTGGCTGCCCGTACAGCGATGGTCAAACATCAACGCGGGCATGCCATAGCCTGGCGCTTCCGAAAGTCGGATATTCCGGGGAATAACCGTCTGGAAGACGTCATCACCTAAATAGTCCCGCACATCATCCTGCACCTGCTGGGCCAGATTATTACGACCATCATACATGGTCAGTACAACACCCTCCATGCTCAGCGACGGGTTCAGACTATTTCGAACGCGCTCAACCGTCCGCAATAGCAGCGAGAGGCCCTCGAGCGCAAAAAACTCGCACTGCAATGGTACCAGCACAGAATCTGACGCCGTTAACGCGTTGATAGTCAGCAGGTTCAGCGACGGAGGACAGTCGATGAGCACATAATCATAGGCCTGGTCTTCACCGCAATAAGCCAACAGCGCATCCTGCAGCCGGTGCGATCGTCGGCCCCCATCCACCAGTTCCAATTCTGCCCCTGCGAGGTCGACATTAGCCGGTGCCAGATAGAGTTGCGGAACGTCTGTTTCGATCACCACGTCATCCAAACCCGCCTGACCCATGATGACGTCATAAATACTATCCGAACGCTCCTGCTGGCCGACACCGAAGCCGGTACTCGCATTACCCTGTGGGTCTAGGTCCAACAGCAATGTCTTGTGGTTGGTTGCAGCAAGCGCCGTCGCCAGATTGATGGCCGTCGTCGTTTTACCGACACCACCTTTCTGGTTCACCACAGCGATAATCTTAGGGGATTTTCCCTTGTTCTCAGGCACGAACAACCCCTTCTAATAAAAGGATTTTTCCTTCATCATCAGAGTTGCTGGCAAATTCATGCAGGTCGAACTGCCAACCTTCATCGCGGGCGATGGCGACCTCTTCCGCAAAACGCCTACCCTTGGGAAACAGGCATACAGCACCCGGCTTCATCAATGGTGTCGCATAGGCCAGCAGTTTGTCGAGCGAGGCGAATGCCCGCGCTGTCACAATATCTGCCTGCATGTCGGAAACCCCCTCGACTCTTTCGACTCGAATTGTAGCAGAGATTCCGCACTGGCGAACCACCTCAGACAGAAAAACACCCTTGCGGCTGTCACTTTCTATCAGTGTCCACTGGCCACACCCCATCGCCGCCAACACCAGTCCCGGAAAGCCAGCCCCAGCCCCCATATCGACGCATTGCGCATCTTCGGGCGCAAATTGGCGAAGAATAGGTGCCAATTGTGCTGAATCGAGGAAATGCCGTTGCCAGATGTCTTCCAGCGTCGATTTACTGACCAAGTTGATGGACTTCTGCCACTTGCGCAACAGGCCCTCATAGGTCTCCAGCACCTGCAATGTTTCACGTGAAACATTGGTTTGCTGTTGGAACTGTTGGGGTTTTAACCGGGCGCTCAAGCGCTTGTACGCCGGGATTGTTGCCCGCCCTTCTTTACATAGCTGAGCAGAGCCGTGAGCGCCGCAGGTGTTACGCCGGCAATACGCCCAGCCGCCCCCAGCGTTGCCGGGCGCGCCTCCCGTAGTTTTTCAAGCATTTCCGCGGAAAGCCCGCCAACGGCATCAAAATCCAGGTCTTCCGGCAAGCGCAGCGCCTCATCCTTGCGGAAAGCGACAATATCGGCCTCCTGCCGATCCATATAACCAGCATAATGGGCATCGATTTCCAATTGTTCCTGCACAGGGGCAGAGAAACCAGACAGTTCCGGCCAGATACCAGCCAGCCGCGCTATATCATTGTCGGGAAAACCCAACAAGTCATGCACCGTCCGACGCTTGCCATCCTGTCTCATTTTCAGGCCCTTAGAGACCCCTTCCGAAGGTGTCAGGGTGGCTTTCTGGACAAAATCCCGGGCACTGGCCAATTCTTCAGCCTTGGCGAGCCAGGCGTCACGACGGATCGTGCCGATACAGCCGATCTCCAGACCCCTTGGTGTCAGGCGCTGGTCGGCATTGTCTGCCCGCAGGCGTAGGCGATATTCTGCGCGCGACGTAAACATCCGGTAGGGCTCCCGCGTCCCCCGTGTGATCAGGTCATCAATCATTACACCGATATAGGATTCAGCGCGGTCCAGAATGAACGGCTCGGACCCAGCAGCAGCCAGTGCCGCGTTAAACCCGGCCATCAGGCCCTGGGCTGCCGCCTCTTCATAGCCCGTTGTGCCATTGATCTGCCCCGCGAAATACAAGCCGGTCACCTTATGGGTCTCTAACGTCGGCTTGAGGGCACGCGGGTCGACAAAGTCATACTCCACCGCATAACCCGGCTGCAGAATGGTGACATGCTCCAACCCTGCAATGGTGCGGATGAAGGCATCCTGAATTTCCGCCGGTAGCGACGTAGAAATGCCATTCGGGTAGATCGTATGATCACCCAACCCTTCTGGCTCCAGGAAGATCAGATGCCGCGACTTGTCGGCAAAACGAACGACCTTGTCTTCAATCGACGGGCAATAGCGCGGCCCGCTGGATTCAATCTGGCCCGAATAAATTGGTGCACGACCCAAGTTTTGTTCAATGATTCTATGGGTTTCAAGCGATGTATAGGTCAGGTGACAATCCACCTGCGGGATTGTGATCTCGTTCGTCAGGAAGGAAAACGGCGTGGGTACATCGTCGCCCGGCTGCACCTCGAGACTTGCCCAATCAATGGTTCGCCCATCAAGGCGCGCGGGTGTGCCCGTTTTCAGCCGACCCAAGGGAAAGGCCAGTTTAGCCAACGTATCGCTTAGCCCGACACTCGGTTTTTCGCCTACGCGGCCGCCTTCTGTCTGTTGTTCACCCACATGCATGATGCCGCGCAGGAATGTGCCCGTCGTCAAAACAACCCGTCCGGCTTTGATCTCGGACCCATCTGCGAGCACAACGCCCGACACTAATTGCGTATCATTTCGGCCGTCCAACAGCAAGTCTTCAACAGACGCTTCCAGAATGGTGAGGTTTTCCGTCCCCGCCAGTTCACCCTGCATGGCCTGGCGGTAAAGCTTGCGGTCTGCCTGGGCACGCGGACCGCGAACAGCAGGGCCTTTACGCCGGTTCAAGAGGCGATACTGAATGCCTGCCTGATCCGCAACACGACCCATCACGCCATCCAAGGCATCGATTTCCCGCACAAGTTGGCCCTTACCCAACCCGCCAATGGCTGGGTTACACGACATTTCGCCAATGGTGGCCTGCTTGTGGGTCACCAGCAATGTATCCGCGCCCAGGCGCGCAGAAGCCACCGCTGCCTCGCAGCCGGCATGGCCACCGCCAATAACGATGACATCATATATGTGCGTATCCTGGGTCATGGGCGCGTAAAATAGTGTGGCACCTGTCAAGAGTCAAAGGCTGCGGGTGTGTTTCATCAATGTTTCACGTGAAACATCGAGGTAAACGCGTCTGCTACTTGCCGATACAGAAGTCTGTAAAGATCACATCCAGCAGGTCTTCCACATCCACCCGCCCCGTAATGCGCCCCAAGGCACGGGCTGCAAGACGTAGATCTTCTGCCACCAGTTCAGAATCCTGGTCCATTTCAGCGCCTGCCAGCGCCCTTACCAAATGCGCCTGGCACTGCTTTAAGGCCTCGCGGTGCCGCAGTCGGGTAATACCGGGCTGATCCTGCACCTGCATGGCACCCACAACGCGTTCTTCCAGAGCAGCCAGCAACTGATCCATACCAGCACCTGTCTTAACTGAAAGCCCGATAGCTCCATGGGGCAAGTCTGTTTTGCCGTCCACCGTGTCCATTTTAGTCACGAGGCACAGGTCTTCAGCCCTGCTCTCACAAAAGCTGTTACCACCCATTACGGAGACATCACACAGCCGCAGGGTCAGGTCTGCCCGCGCTGCCCGCTCTCTGGCGCGGCGCACGCCTTCCTGCTCAATCACGTCACCACCGTCGCGCAGGCCAGCCGTATCGACCAACGTCACTGGATAGCCCGCCAGGTTCAGATGGACCTCGATCAGGTCACGCGTTGTCCCGGCAATGTCCGAGACAATAGCGACCTCTCTTTTAGATAATGCATTGATAAGACTAGACTTTCCTGCATTTGGTGGGCCCACAAGAACAACCTGGTAGCCATCTCGCAGCCGCTCGCCTCTGTGGTCATCATCCAGGTGCTCTGCAATTGTTTCACGCAGTGCCACCACCTTGGGGATCATAGGCCCAAACAGGTCTTCGGGTAGTTCTTCATCAGCAAAGTCCAAATCTGCTTCAAGATAAGCCAGCGCCTGGACCAGATCATGCCGCCAACCCTCGTAAAGCGCGCCGAGTGCCCCATCCATCTGGCGAACGGCCTGTTGGCGTTGTACTTCAGTTTCTGCCGAGATCAGATCGGCAATACCTTCGGCTTCCGTCAGGTCCAAGCGGCCACTATCAAAAGCGCGCCGGGTGAACTCTCCCGGCTCCGCCAAGCGGCAGCCCTCAATATTGCCAATGGCGGTCAAAACGGCATCCACCACGGCAATCCCGCCATGGATATGTAATTCGGCCATATCCTCGCCCGTGAACGAGCCCGGTCCGGGCATCCAGATCACCATGCCCCGATCAATCGGGTGTTCCCGATCTTCGCCATACAGGGCGCGTACACTGGCCCGCCGCGACCCAGGCAAGGCTTTACCCGTCAGCGCCTCTATGACAAGGCTCGCTGCCGACCCAGACACGCGCACAACGGCGATGCCCGCAACACCCTGGCCAGACGAAAGGGCGTAGATCGTCATTCTGTAGCGTCGTCCTGCAGGTGCAGCGGTAACGATGTCAGCTCGGGCGTCAGCAAAAGCCGCTCAACAATCTCGCCATTCTGGACATGACGCTCGAGGATTTCATCCACATCTGCCTCTGTCCGGTAGTGGTACCAGGTGCCACCGGGATAGATCACCATGGTCGGGCCAAGCTCACACCGGTCGAGGCACCCGGCCTGATTAACCCGAAGCTTGCGAATACGCAGGGCCTTGCCCTTCTTTTTCATATAGTCCCGCAGCTCTACACCACCCCCGTCGGCACAACAGCCACGGGGATGACCGGCCTTCCGCTCGTTCACGCAGCAGAAGACATGGCAATCATAGAAATTATCCGGCGCCTCGGACATATTTTAACCTCTTGTTTTCATTAGTTATCTAGGGCCCATATGCGTGTTGGTCCACATTGGCGATCAAGGCGGTGAATTCTCGCTGCATCCGCCTGCAAGAGGTGGCATATTGGACCAATTCCAACCTGCGACGCAATCATTCCCGAAAGCGCCCCCATGAGCGAAAACCTTCTCGGCCAAGAAACAAGCCCCTACCTGTTGCAACATGCGGACAACCCCGTCCATTGGCGCCCCTGGGGGCCAGAAGCACTGGCGGCCGCCAAAGAAAGCGGTAAGCCCATTCTCCTGTCAGTTGGGTATGCTGCCTGCCATTGGTGCCATGTGATGGCCCATGAAAGCTTTGAGAATGATGACATCGCAGCCCTGATGAATGAGCATTTCATCAATATCAAGGTCGACCGGGAAGAACGCCCCGATATTGATTCCATCTACCAAAGTGCCCTGGGAGCGCTGGGCCAACAAGGCGGCTGGCCACTGACCATGTTCCTGACGCCCGATGGTGAGCCCTTCTGGGGCGGAACTTATTTTCCACCAGATGATCGATATGGTCGCCCAGGGTTCCCCCGGGTGTTAGAGCAACTCTCCAAGGCCTTCAAGGAAGACCCGGACACCGTCGAGCAGAACCGTGTCGCCTTGTTGGACCACTTGAACCAGTCTTCACGCAGTACCGCCAATGACAGTTTCCTGCCCATGGATGCACTGATGCAGTCAGCTGAACAGATATTGCAGCATATGGATATGGATAAAGGCGGCTTTGGCGGTGCGCCGAAATTCCCCAATGTCCCGATCTTCGAGATGCTGTGGCGCGCGCGCTTGCACGGCGGCAAG
Organism: Alphaproteobacteria bacterium; assembly: GCA_030836535.1. Classification (GTDB taxonomy): domain Bacteria; phylum Pseudomonadota; class Alphaproteobacteria; order SMXS01; family SMXS01; genus SMXS01. The sequence goes on along the minus strand of JAURPT010000064.1, from coordinate 24,052 downwards.
CCAGACTTTGGTAAGGCTGTCGAGATTACGCTCGAGCGCATGAGTGAGGGTGGGATTTATGACCACCTCGGCGGTGGTTTCGCACGGTATTCAGTGGATGCAGACTGGTTCGCCCCGCATTTCGAGAAGATGCTGTATGACAATGCGCAGATCCTTGAGATGCTGATGCTTGTGTGGCAGCGCAATAAAGACCCGCTATTGCGTCGCCGCATCTTTGAGACGGTTGAGTGGCTGCAGCGCGAGATGATTGCTGAAAACGGCGCCTTCGCTGCTACCCTTGATGCCGACAGTGAAGGCCAGGAAGGCAAGTTCTATATCTGGTCGACCGATGAAATTGCCGACTATCTCGGCACCGAGGCGGATTACTTCTGCCAAACCTATGGCGCCCGCGAGCACGGCAATTGGGAAGAAGGCGGATCTGGTGCAAACATCCTGAACCGCCTGCACCTGCCCAACCCGCCCGACGAAATGGAAGAAGCCCGGCTGGAACCCATGCGGCGGATTTTGCGCCGCGTTCGTGATGGCCGCATTCGCCCCGGCTGGGATGACAAAGTCCTGGCAGACTGGAACGGGTTGATGATCCACACGCTTGTGCGCCTTTCCGCTGTGTTTGACCAGCCGGACTGGCTTGAGGCGGCCCAAAGAGCCTATGACGCTGTCTGCAATGATATGCAGCGACAGGATGGCGAGGGACACGCTCGGCTGTTCCATACGTTCCGCCTGGGGCGTGCCCAGCACGAAGGCAACCTGGACGATTACGCCAATATGGCCCGCGCCGCCCTGACCCTGTTTGAAGCAACAGGCAATGACGCCCTGTTGGCACAGGCCCGCGCCTGGGTCGACGCGCTCGACGCCCAGTTTTGGGACCTCGAAGAAGGTGGCTATTTCTTTACCGCCAACGATGCCGAAGCCCTGATCGTACGCACCAAAACTGTGATGGATAACGCCACCCCTGCCGGCAACGGCCTGATGGTTGATGTCCTGCACCGACTTTACCTGCTGACCGGCGACGTCACTTGCCAGGAAAAACTGACCGCCTTGTTGGGCTCCCTTTCCAGCACGGTCGCCAGCAGCCCGATTGGCGCAGCCGCCTTCCTGAACAATTACGATGCGATCAACCGCGCCCACCAGATCGTCATTGTGCGCCGAGATGACACAGCAACCAAAGCGCTGCTGGATGTGGTGCATGAGACATCCCTGCCCGGGCGGCTGCTTCAGGTGATTGATGCGGGACAGTCTGTACCGGAATCACACCCGGCCCACGGCAAGACAGCCGAAGGTGGCGTGGCCACCGCCTATGTTTGCCGCGGGCAAACCTGTTCGCTCCCGTTGACCGACGCCAAGGCACTGGCAGAGGCGCTTGCAGACTAAAATATGCCGCAACTCTCCATGCATAGCCCGGTGGGTGATCTGTCCATCAGTGAAGAAGACGGTGCCATTGTCGCGCTCGACTGGGGCTGGGGGTCCGAGCAGACCCAAACGCCACTGCTTGAAAAGACGATTGGCCTGCTGAACGACTATTTTGACGGTGAAGACCCCGACTTTACCCTGCCGCTTATCCCCCATGGCACAGACTTTCAGCGCAAGATCTGGACAGCGATGCGGCAAATCCCCTATGGGCAAACCGTGACCTATGGCGAATTAGCCGAACAGGTTGGCAGCAGCCCGCGCGCCGTTGGCCGCGCCTGTGGGCATAATCCGTTACCGATCCTGATCCCCTGCCACCGTGTATTGGGCAGCGATGGCAAACTAGGCGGCTATTCCGGCGAAGGCGGCATTGAAACCAAAACCGCCCTGTTACGGCTGGAAGGGGTCCTGCTCTAAGGATACACTGCCGCGCATCATCTGTGGCAGGAGCACTCTCATGGTCAAAGCAGTACAAGTCCAGTCCTATGGCGGACCAGAGGTCATGGAGGTCGTTGACCTGCCGGTCGCAGAGCCCGGCCCCGGCCAGGTGTTGATGCGCAACACGGCCATCGGCTTCAACTTCATCGACACTTATCACCGCACCGGGCTTTACCCGCTGCCGCTGCCGACAGGCTTAGGCGTGGAAGCAACCGGTATTATTGAAGCCGTGGGCGACGGCGTAGCTGATTTTGCAGTCGGTGACAAAGTGGCCGCCATGGGCGGTGGCCCCAGTGCCTATTGCGAGGCGCGTTTGTTGGATGCCCCCATGGTTACAAAGCTGCCAGATGGCATTGGTGAGCGCACTTTTGCGGCGGCCATGCTCAAGGGTCTCACCAGCTGGGCCCTTCTCACGCAGACTTTTCCCCTAAAGGGGGGCGAGACCATTCTGGTTCATGCCGCCGCTGGTGGCGTGGGGTTGATCCTGTGCCAATGGGCCAAGCATCTTGGCGCAACGGTGATTGGTACGGTGGGTACAGACGAAAAAGCCACACTCTCCAAAGAGCATGGCTGTGACCATGTCATTGTTTACACGAAAGAAAACTTCACCGAACGGGTTCGGGAGATCACAGAGGGCCGAGGCGTGCCTGTGGTGTTTGATTCTGTCGGTCAGGCCACCTTTGAAGGCTCGCTCGACTGCCTGCAGCCCTTGGGCCTGCTGGCCAGTTTTGGGAATGCCTCTGGCCCGGTGACAGGCGTTGATCTCGGCATCCTGTCACAAAAAGGCTCGCTGTTTGTGACACGCATGACCCTGGGAACGACACTGGCCATGCCCGGCAAGATGACCGAAGGCGTTGCCGCGCTCGCTGAAATTATCCGCAGCGGTGCCGTGAAGATCGAGATCAACCACACCTACAAGCTGGATGACATCCAGCAGGTCCATATCGACGCAGAGAACCGCAAAACCACCGGCTCGATCATCATCGAGCCATAAGGGCTAGCTTAGGTATTCATCGAGTCGAAGAACTCGTCATTGTTCTTGGTTTCCTTGATCTTGCCGATCAGGAATTCAATGGCATCGACCGTACCCATCGGGTTGAGGATACGGCGCAGGACCCACATCTTGGCCAGGGTACCTTTGTCGACCAGCAGCTCTTCCTTACGGGTGCCGGACTTGAGAATATCGATGGACGGGAAGACACGTTTGTCGGCCACCTTGCGGTCGAGAACAATTTCCGAGTTACCCGTGCCCTTGAATTCTTCAAAGATCACTTCATCCATGCGGCTGCCAGTATCAATCAGTGCCGTGGAAATGATGGTTAGTGAACCGCCTTCTTCAATGTTACGCGCGGCACCAAAGAACCGCTTCGGCCGCTGCAATGCATTGGCATCCACACCACCGGTCAGCACCTTGCCGGAGCTGGGCACCACCGTGTTATAGGCACGGGCTAAGCGGGTGATGGAGTCGAGCAGGATGACAACATCCCGCTTGTGTTCCACCAGGCGTTTGGCTTTCTCGATGACCATTTCAGCAACCTGAACGTGGCGGCTGGCTGGTTCATCGAACGTCGAGCTGATTACTTCACCATTCACAGACCGGGCCATGTCGGTCACTTCTTCCGGGCGTTCATCGATCAACAGAACGATCAGGAACACTTCGGGATGATTGCTGGTAATGGCATGGGCCACATTCTGCAGCAGCATGGTTTTACCGGTGCGCGGCGGGGCCACAATCAGGGCACGCTGGCCTTTACCCAGGGGTGACACCACTTCGATGATCCGGGAGCTGAGGTCTTTGACCGTCGGGTTGTCGCGGTCGAGATGCAGGCGCTCATCCGGGTAGAGCGGTGTCAGATTATCAAAGTTAATTTTGTGGCGGCTGGCTTCGGGTTCTTCGAAATTGATCTCGGCAACTTTAACCAGCGCGAAATAGCGTTCATTGTCTTTAGGCGCCCGAATTTCACCCTGCACCGTGTCGCCTGTCCGCAGGCCAAAACGACGAATCTGGCTGGGGCTGACATAAATATCATCGGGCCCGGGCAGGTAATTGGCTTCTGGTGAGCGCAGGAAACCAAAACCATCCTGCAACACTTCAAGAACACCACCACCTGAAATTTCTGATCCCTCTGCTGCCATTTGCTTGAGAATGGCAAACATCAATTCCTGCTTGCGCATGGAAGAGGCATTTTCGACCTCAACTTCCTCGGCGAAAGCAAGCAGTTCGGTAGGGGATTTATCCTTTAATTCTTGAAGATTCATGGAATAGGTCCAGAAAAGAGATGTGATGAGGGGGACGGACGCAGATACGGAAGAGTTAACGCCTGTCAGCGTGGTGCATTCCGCACGGGTGGGCAAAATTGTCTGAAGATGTCGAGAAACCCGTGGGGCCGATGACGCCCGAAGCGGACTCAGCCGCACCGAACGATCTCAGGATGCAGAAAATACCCTGAATTGTCCACCAATTTCGGCGGCTTAGAGATAAACGCCCTAATAGGGCGCTACCATGACCAGGAAAACAATCGCGATCATCAACAGCGTCGGTGCCTCGTTGATCATCCGGAAAAACTTCTGGTCTTTGGTATTTTCATCCTCTGCAAAGCGCCGCACCGATGCTGCAAACAAGCCATGCAACCCGCTGAGTGCAATCACACAGACCAGTTTCACCAACATCCACCACTGTTGTATTTGAGAAAAATCTGCCGCAGCGAACAGTAAAAGACCAAACAACCAGGTGGCGATCATAGCGGGGGCCATGATGGCCTTGAGCAAGCGCCGTTCCATGATCTTGAACGTCTCTGACATCTCAGACCCGGCATCTGCTGTGGTGTGATAGACGAACAAGCGCGGCAGGTAGAGCATGCCGGCCATCCAGGCAATGAAGGAAATGATGTGCAACGCCAGCAATACCTGGCGATACTCTCCGAGTAGATCAGACATTCTCGCTCCTTCTTCGCTTCAAACTACAGCGGACAGGCTGAACAGTCGTTATTGCAGACCCGACGACCAGCTTCGCTGTTGCACGCGCCTCTATCCTGCAACACCATGTCTGCCAGACCACCAATAAAGCTTGGTTCTACCCCTACTGTGGGAACGCGGTAATAGGCAGGCAGCGATAACTCCTTTGCCCGGTCGCGATATTCGATATCCAATTCCACTAATGTCTCAGAATGTTCGGAGACAAAGGCGATGGGCACAACAACAACACCCACTTTATCGGTAGCTGCTTTTTCCAGCGCCTCATCAATCGATGGACCAATCCATTCCAGTGGGCCAACCCTGCTCTGGTAACAGACCTGCCAATCCAACCCTTCAACCTGCAATGTATCGACAATGGCTTGTGCACCCATCTCTACCTGATCCGGGTAGGGATCGCCCTGTGCAACAGTGCGTTTTGGCAGACCATGAGCAGAAAAGAGCACGCGCAGGGGTATCGAAGCATCATCGCTGTTACCTTGTTCCAGCGCCGCCCTGATCAAGGTCGCCTGAGCCTCGACCCAACCACCTTCGGTCGGATAGCAACATAACCGGCGACTGGGTATATCCACTTTCATCTTTGCAGACAGGCGATCCCATTCCTTAAAGCCGGTCTGAGTCGTGGTGATAGAGAACTGCGGATAAAGCGGCAGCAGGACAACTTCCTCTGCCCCCCAGGCCTGCACCGCTTCGGCAGCTTCCTCCACAAAAGGGTGCCAATAGCGCATGGCGATAAATACTTTATGTGCCGCATCAGGATCACGCGCGTTAAGTGTGTTGGCCAGCGCGTCAGCCTGTGCCTGTGTCTGCGGCACAATGGGCGACCCGCCCCCAAGTTCTTCGTATATAGCAGAGGCTTCTTTTACCCGACGAGAGGATATCAATTTGGCAATCATCCACCGCATGGGGTTGGGCACGTTAATGATAGCCCGGTCATAAAACAGGTTGAACAGAAAGGGTTGCACGGCGGCCTGGCTGTCCGGACCACCCAGATTGAAGATCACCACTGCTCGTTTTGTTTTCGCCATGGAAACCTTATTCCCAGTGATCGTTTCTACTGTGCACCCTCACGCAGCCAGGTTGACAGTGCCTCAACATGGTCTGGTGGTGTCTGCGGCACAAGCCCATGCCCCAGATTAAACACAAAGGGCCCCGTATGCAGAGCTTCTACGATCCCGCGCGCCTGGTCGATCATGGCATCCCCGCCGGCAACAACAGCCAAGGGGTCAAGATTTCCCTGTACCGTGCCGGTTGGTTGTACATATTGCGCCACCCAGTCGACAGGCATGGATTGGTCGAGGCTGACAGCATCAACACCGGTTTTGGCCATATAGGTTGTCAATTGCGGCCCGGCACCGCGCGGGAAACCGATCACCGGCAGACCCGGGTGTTTTTCTTTCAAGGCAGCCGTGATCTTCCGCACGGGCTCAACACACCACGCCTCAAAGCCGGCGGCAGGGACCTGACCCGACCAACTGTCGAACAGCTGCACAGCCTCTGCCCCGGCCTGTACCTGCTTCGACAGATACTCTGTCGTTACCTCGACCAGAATATCGATCAGCTGCTGGAAACCATCCGGGTCGCGCAAGGCAAACAGTCTCGGTTCAGCAAAATCCTTGGAACCACGCCCTTCGACCATATAGGCCGCAACCGTCCAGGGGGCACCTGCAAAGCCGATCAGCGTTGTTTCTTTGGGTAGGTCCTGCGACAGACGCGACACCGTGTCATAGACGGGGGCCAGGGTCGCATCGCAATTATTCGTGTTCAGCTTGGTCAGGTCTTCTGCTGAGCGAATAGCGTCCAAGACTGGTCCTTCCCCCTCCTGGTAAGATAGGTCCTGGCCCAGGGCATCACAGACCAACAGGATGTCTGCAAACAAAATAGCAGCATCCATGCCAAAACGCCGGATGGGTTGAAGGGTTACTTCTGTTGCCAGGCTTGAATTGTAGCAAAGATCGAGAAAGTTCCCTGCCTGGGACCGGACTTCACGATATTCAGGCAAATACCGTCCAGCCTGCCGCATGAACCAGAATGGGGGTCGATCAGTGACATGACCTTGCAGAGCTGCAAGCATTCGTTTTGACGAGGGATTGGTCTGGTTTACGGGCGTGTTCACAGGGCTTCCTATAATAATGATTCCTTAATAAGGAATAGTGGTTGTTGTTATACCGTGTGGAAATTGGGGACAGCCATTTTGCACAACACTTATCCACAACGAGTTGGTAAATAGTGGATTGTCACATCAGAGTCACAAAAAACCGGGACAAACTGCTCATATTCGCGGTCAGCCTGTGGAAGAAACAGATGAATTACGGGGATAAGTTTCTTTACTATCATATTTGGAAAACACCATACACAGGACTCACCCTTTGAAAGGCGATTCATCCCCATGGGCACGAACAGAGGTTGTTATCCCCGATCCTCACAGGGAGGGTCTGATTGCTTGTTATTTGTCCCCATCTGTGCACATAAAGTTCGACATGTGACCAAAGGACTTAGGCACTCATGGCTGCACATATTTTGCATCTTGTCTCAGACGCGACGGGGGAAACACTCAACGCCGTGACCTCGGCAGTTCTGTCGCAATTTGAAGGTACGGAGAGCGAACAATATCTGCACAATATGGTCCGCAGCGAACGCCGCGTCGATAAGGTCCTTGCCGATATTGAAGCAAATCCGGGCCTGGTACTCTTTACCCTTGTTTCACCTGAATTGCGCCGGCGGCTTGAGGCAGGCTGTGCGAAACTGGATGTTCCCTGCCAGGCGGTACTGGATTCTACTTTCAAGGTTTTGGGCCAATATCTCGGTAGTGAGGCTGTTGGCCTGCCGGGCCAACAGCACCAGATGGATGCAGATTATTTCGCCCGGATTGATGCTATCCAGTACACGCTGGTGCATGATGACGGCTCGCGGACCGACGATCTGCACCTGGCCGACATTGTGTTGCTGGGTGTTTCGCGCACATCGAAAACCCCGACCTGTATGTATCTGGCCAATCGGGGCCTTAAAGTGGCCAATATTCCCATTGTCCCCAACATGCCGCTGCCGCCGGAACTGGAGGGGCTCACCAAAGTGCTGGTCGTGGGCCTGTCGACAACGGCAGATCGTTTGGTCCATGTGCGGCAGTCGCGTCTGCGCAGCATGGCCGACCCGGGAGACTCCATCTATGCAGACCCTCTGGCGGTGGAAGATGAAGTGACAGAGGCGCGCCGCCTGTTCAACCGGCAGGGGTGGCCAGTGATCGATGTGACCCGCCGGTCGATCGAGGAAACAGCGGCAGCGATTTACAATCTCTATCAGAAACACCAGGCCCGCCTGGCAGAAGAGGATATTATCTTATGAGCCGGTTAATTCTTGCCTCGGCCAGTCGGTCTCGTGCCCGCATGCTCAAGAATGCTGGAATTTCAGCCGAGGCTATCGCCTCGGGCGTTGACGAGGATGTCATCAAGCGGGAAGGACAAATTGATGGGTTGCTAATGGATGATATTGCCATGGCATTGGCGCAAGCCGAGGCGCGGGCCGTTTCTACACAATATCCAAATGCCCTGGTCAATGGTGCAGACCAGATCCTTGTTTGCGACGGTCAAAATTACAACAAGCCGCATGACATGGTCGAGGCGCGCAGGCACTTGCAATCTCTGTCCGGCAAACGCCATGAATTATTGACCGCAGCCTCTATTGCAGTAGGTGATGATATTGTCTGGCAACATCTTTCAGCGCCGCAATTGCGTATGCGGGTGCTCGATGAAAGCTTCATTGCTACCTATCTGGAAACGGCTGGCCCCGTGGTGTTGGAAAGTGTTGGTGCCTATCAGCTGGAAGGCCGTGGCGCGCAGTTGTTCGACCTCGTAGAGGGCGACTTTTTTCTATTCTGGGCTTGCCTTTGCTGCCGCTCTTGGCATTTTTGCGGGAACAAGGCCCGATGAGCTGAAGACAAAGGGAAGAGGCAGTGGCGCAAAAATTCACCAAAGCCGGGGTTGTCGGTTGGCCGATCAGCCATTCCCGCTCGCCCATGATCCACAATCATTGGATCAAAACACTCGGCCTGTCCGGGTCCTATGAGGCTATTGCCATTGAGCCGGAAAATTTCGACCAGGACATGCGCGCGCTTGTCGAGGCGGGCTATGCCGGGGTGAATGTGACAGTGCCCCACAAACAGGCAGCACTTGCTTTTGCTGACGACGTATCGCCCCTGGCCTGGCGCATCGGGGCGTCAAACACGCTGGTGTTTGGCGATGACGGCCGGGTTCTGGCAGACAATACAGATGCGGCCGGCTTTATGAATAATCTGAGTCAGGGCTGCCCGGATCTTGTCTTCGAGGGTGCGCGGGTGATGATGCTCGGTGCGGGTGGCGCGGCGCGAGCCATTCTGTGTGGGTTGTTGGAAGCGGGGGTGGAAACCATCCTCATCAGCAATCGAACAGAGGCAAAGGCCAGCCAGCTCGCAGAGGAATTTGCTCATGAGGGTGACATTCTGGTTGTTCCGTGGCCTGAGCGCGAGGCGGCGCTGATGGAGGTTGATCTGCTGGTAAATACGACCAGCCTGGGCATGAAGGGCATGCCCGCACTGGACCTTTCGCTTGATGCTTTGCCATTGCAGGCTGTCGTGACCGATATTGTCTATGCCCCGCTCGAAACAGACTTGTTGGCCCATGCCCGTGCGAGGGGGAACGCTGTGGTCGATGGGCTGGGCATGTTGTTGCATCAAGCGGCCCCGGCCTTTGCGGGCTGGTTCGGCACGCTACCCGAAGTGGATGATGCGCTGCGGCAGCTGGTGGTTGACGACCTGGAGGCGTCCTCATGATTATTCTCGGCCTGACAGGCTCCATCGGCATGGGCAAGTCTGCCACATCCAACATGTTCCGCAGCGAAGGCGTGCCGGTCTATGATTCTGATGCCGAAGTTCACACATTGCAGGCGCCCGGTGGCCGTGCCCTGCCTGCAATTGAAAAGGCGTTTCCCGGCGTAGTGGTGGACGGTGTGCTGGACCGCCCGGCCCTGGGCCAGCGGGTGTTTGGCAAACCGGAGGAACTTCGCAAACTTGAGCGCATCATTCATCCGATGATGGGGCGCATCCAGCGTCAGTTCCTGCAGAAGGCCTGCGAACGGCGAGAGCCCGTTGTGGTGTTAGACGTGCCGCTCTTGTTTGAATCCGGTGGCGATAACTATGTCGATGCCGTGGTCGTTGTTTCGGCCCCGTCGCGGCTGCAGTGGCAGCGGGTGATGGCTCGGCCCGATATGACGGCGGAAAAGCTCAAGGGTATTCTCGCCCAGCAGATGCCTGATGCTGAAAAAAGAAAGCGCGCACATTTTATTGTACCCTCTGGCCTCGGGATGGCCGTTGCCCGACAGCATGTCCGTGCTATCCTGTCGGCGCTGAAGGATTATGACGGCCAGGTCTGGCCAACCAAGGTGATGAAGCGGCGTATTCGCCGATAGAAGAAACGGGGATAGCGTGTGAGTGACCGGGAAATAGTCTTCGATACCGAAACCACGGGGTTTGATGCAGAAGGCGATGACCGGGTGGTCGAAATCGGTTGCCTGGAGCTGGTCAACCACGTGCCCACGGGCGAGACCTATCACCAGTATATCAACCCGGAGCGGGACATGCCGCAGGGAGCTTTTGAGGTCCACGGCCTTTCAGAAGAATTTCTGTCGGATTACCCGGTTTTTGCCGATATTGCGGAGGATTTTCTGGCCTTTGTTGGTGATGCTAATTTGGTCGCGCACAATGCGACGTTCGACATGAGGTTCATTAATGCCGAGCTGGGTCGTATGGGCCAGGCCCCGATTGGTGATGAACGCGTGGTCGATACATTGGCCATGGCGCGCAGCAAATTCCCCGGAGCCCAAAACAGCCTCGATGCCCTGTGTCGGCGCTTCGATGTCGACAATTCATCGCGCGATCTGCATGGCGCGTTGCTCGATTCTGAATTGTTGGCAGAGGTTTATCTGGAACTCATTGGCGGTCGTCAGCCGGGTCTGGTTTTGGCGGCAGAAAGCCGGGTTGAAACCCGGTCGGTGCGTACGGTGGAAGTACGACCACCACGTCCCCATGCGCCCACGCCTGAAGAAATGTCAGCGCACGAAGAGTTTCTAAAAGAAAAAGTAACGGATGCCCGTTGGTTCAAACCGGAAGACGCCCGCTAGGCTGATCTTGTTTTAGTTGGGCAGCACACCGTCGCCTGCACCATCCTTCTGCTGTTGATACAGCGCCAGGAAGTCGATGGGGTCCAGCATCACGGGCGGGAAACCGCCATCCCGCACGGCATCAGCAAAAATGCGGCGCGCAAAGGGGAACATCAGGCGTGGGCATTCCACCAGCAACAAGGGTTGCAACTGGTCTTCAGCTACATTTCGAATGCCAAACAAGGCTCCATAATTCAGCTCGGCAATGAACATGGTTTCCTTGTCCACCTTGGCCGTGGCAGAGAGCATCAAGGCAACTTCATAACCTTCTTCACCAATTTTGCGGGCGTTGATGTTGACGCTGATCTTGATGTCCGGGTTGTTGCCCTGCATCTTCTGCAGGCTTTCCGGCGCACGCGGATTTTCTAAGGACAGGTCCTTCACATATTGGGAAATCATGCTGAACTGGGGGTTGGCTTGTTCGGTCCCGGTCGTTGCTTGTTCGTCGCTCATGATTGTCCTTCTGGTTGGGGAAGCTTGGCGCGGACTTTAGTGGCGGGCTTGCTGCGGCACAAGACTAATGCTTGGGGGGCAACGAAGTCGGTGGTTCGCCGTCATTGCTGCGGGGCGTAATGTCTTCAAACTCGGCTTCGACCGTGAAGCCGCCACCCTGCCGCTTGCTGCGCATAATGAAGACGCGGCTTAATATCGCCAGGCCAATCAAGTTGCGCACGAAGGGGATGAGAAGCAGAGCACCCAGCGCATCGGTAAAGAAACCGGGGATCAACAGGAACACACCGGCCAGCAACAGCGCCACACCTTCCAACGCTTCACGAATGGGTGTGTCGCCCTGGGCCATGTTCTGCTCTGCGCGGCGGACAACCCCCATACCCTGGGCGCGCACCAGCATCATGCCAATGGCGGCCGTCAGCACGGTCAGCCCGATGGTGGACAGAGCACCAACCTGGTTGCCTACGGCAATAAAGCCGTAGATTTCAATCAGCGGCAGACCGATGATGAAGAGCAGGATCAGTAAGCCCATGCTTGTTCTTTACCCCAAGAGGAATTATGTATGACAGACGAAGCGGCCCGGAGCCATTGCCCCTTTAGGTGGGCATAACCGGGCGAAATGTCAATTCGTGAATGAACCATTGCCGCATTTGTCGGGCCGGTTTGTTTGCGGGCCATTAAAGGGGCGAACCTTGGATATTATAATCCTTGCCATGGTGGCGGTCTTTATCGCCCTTCGGCTGTACAGTGTTTTGGGTCGGCATACGGGGAATGAACCCGGTCCCGCGGACAAGCCCATCAATATTGGTGAGCTTTCCCTGCGCAATGCAGACCGTCAGGAAACACCGGCACAGCAGGTGCAAAGCGCAGACGTTGTCGACCTGCATCCGGACCCAGCTCTCAAGGCTATTGTTGCGCCCATCATGGCGGCTGATCGCAGCTTTGACCCACAGGGTTTTGTTGGTGGCGCGGGCGGTGCCTATGAAATGATTATCGAGGCCTTTGCCCAGGGTGACCGTGAAACGCTGTCGCCCCTGTTGGGTGATGACGTGCGCGATGGTTTCCTGGCCGCGATTGATGATCGCGAGGCCGCCGGCCAGACCATGGAAACCAAATTGGTTGACCTCGTTTCCACCGAGATCGTGGAGGCTGCCGTTGACGGCCGGATGGCAGAGATCACTGTGCGGTTTGAAGCCGAAATCATCAGTGCCCTGCGCGACAGTGAAGACCGCATCATCGATGGGAACCCGTCGGATGTTGAAGTGGTGCGCGATGTCTGGACCTTTGCCCGCGACGTCAAAAGTCGCGATCCCAACTGGTTACTGGTGGCAACCCAGCGGGAAGAATAGAACCGCTTTCGGCACCCTCTCAGGGGAATAAAGACGTGCTGCAGGAAAAACTATACGGGTTGGCAACATTTGTTACCGGCATCCTTTTTGGCCTGTTGGTCATGTGGTTGCTCGGGCCCTCTGCACCTGTACCTGAAACACAGGCCCCTGCGCCAACCCCGCCCCCTGTGCCCGCAACGGTTGAAGACTTCAACCTGTCACCAGTTGAGTGGCCGGCCCTGACCGGCTGGACGGGTGATGACCACACCAAGGCGCTGGCAACGTTTCGTGCCTCCTGTGCCGCTCTGTTGAAGATGCCCGCGGGCAAGAAAATGGATGGTGCTGCCTTTGCCGGGACAGTTGGTGACTGGCAACCGGTTTGCGAGTTGGCGAATTTTGTAGGGGCTGCAGATGGTGCGGCGCGCCAATTCTTTGAAGAAGCTTTTGTGCCCCATGCCGTTGCTATGGGTGAAGACACCTCGGGCCTCTTTACCGGCTATTACGTACCGGTTTTGCCGGGTCGCCTGCAGCAGCAGGACGGGTTTGGTGTTCCCCTGATGTCACGCCCGGATGATCTCGTGTCCGTTAACCTCGGCATATTCGAGCCCGAGCTGTCTGGCCGCCAGATTTATGGCCGGGTTAAAGATGGCAAGCTGGCGCCTTATTACAGCCGGGCCGATATTGAGCAGGGCAATTGGCCGGGGGCGTCACTGCCACTGGTCTGGCTGGAAGACCCGGTCGAGGCATTCTTCCTGCATATCCAGGGCTCTGGCATCATTCAGTTGGAAGATGGCCGCAAGCTGCGTATGGGTTTCGATGGCAAGAATGGCCATCCCTATACGTCTGTCGGGCGCTATCTGATCCGCGAAAATATGTTGGGGCCGCATGAAGCCAGTGCCCAGGGCATCAAAATGTGGTTCGCCGCCAATCCGGACAAGGGGCCAGGCGTGCTGCGCCGCAACGCGTCTTATGTGTTTTTCCACCGGCAGGACTCTGTCGGTGCCATTGGCGCGCTCAATGTGCCGTTGACGGCACGGCGATCTTTGGCTGTCGACCGGCGCTTCATGCCGCTGGGTGCACCGCTATGGCTGGAGCTGGACGGTGATGCCAACCAGGACATCTCCAGCAGACTGATGGTCGCTCAGGATACGGGTGGTGCCATCAAGGGTGCCGTGCGGGGTGACTTCTACTGGGGTGAAGGCGATGAGGCCGGCAGCCGGGCGGGCCGCATGAAACAGGATGGTCGCTATTTCATTTTGCTGCCCGTTGCGTTGGCCGAAAGTCTGGACCTATGAGCAACGGCAAGAAGAAAGGTGGACTATCATCGGATGATGAGGCGCTATGGCAGGCCTTCAGCCGCGATGTTTCACCGCTCGACAAAGGTAAAAGCGCCGGTAATGTACCCCTACCGCCCAATAAGCCGGTACCTTCCCGCAAGCGTGAGAAGATGGAAGACGTCCCGCCCGCGGCCCTGACACCTTCTGGTGTGCGGGATAAATATGCCCCGACGCCACAAAGTATGGCAGCCGCTACCTCGCTGGACGGCGCGCGTGCCCGACGGCTCAAAAAGGGGCAATTGCCTATTGAAGGGCGCGTTGACCTGCACGGTATGACACAGGAACAGGCGCACCGCCGTCTTAACAAATTCCTCGCACATGCGCAGGCAGACGGCAAACGCTGTGTTTTGGTGATCACCGGTAAAGGCGGCATAGAGGTGCCCGACCCGGATAATATCTACCGCATGCGTCGTACCGGTGTGCTGCGCCATGTGGTGCCGCAATGGTTGGCCCAGGGCGACAATGCCCGTCGCGTGCTGGCCTGGCACCCCGCCCGGCCTAACCATGGGGGCGACGGCGCGCTTTATGTAGTGCTCAAACGTATCCGATAAAGCTGATAAGTATTTGGTTTCAGTGTCTTGACCATTTGATCATCTCGGACAACACTCTCCGCACTACAAAGAAAGGGGTTAAGGTCAGATCCGAGTTGCTGTTTTGGGCCTGGTATTGGTCGCGTTCTCCATACCAGAGGCATATGCGTTTAAGGTACGCTACTACAAAGAGTGTTATGAGCCGGTAGACCAGGTGGAAGACCTGGTGGCTGACCAAAGTGACAATGCCAAAAATATCGAGACAGCAGGCAAAGTAGCCGGCGCGCTCGGAAGTTTTGGCGGTTTTGGTGGCTTCGGTGGTTTTGGCAAGGCGGCGTCGACCGCCAGCAAAGTCGCGAAATATTCCGCCTATGTTAGTGATGCCATGGCCTTTGCGGATCAGATGAAAGATGATCACCCGGACCCCAACGCCCGCTTCGCAGCGTATGGTGACCACCTCACCAAAGAAGCTGAAGACCTGGCCAAGGTTGAAGAAGCCGTTGGCAAGGCGCAGCTTTGCTATGCGGAATCATGGGCCGCTTTAGTTGCTGATGTGCGCAATGAAGAATTGAAGGAACGCAAGGCCAAGCGCCAGCACAAGGAAATTCGCAAGGGTGCAACAGCGATTGGTGATGTCCTGCTGAAGGCGCTTAAGCGCGTGAACCAGAACATCGATTCCTACGACAAAGCCCCCGGCGCGCGAAGAGCGCTGTCTGGGTCTTAATTTCGGCACGATTGCCAAGGTAGCGGGCAACCGAGCGCCCAATTATTGTGCTGGCGGCAATTTGCATGCTTGCGCCTACCAGGCACAGCAGGCTGAGCAGGCCCGACAAAGCACCGTGCGCTATGGGGCGCTTAATCGCTTCGCCGGGATTGGCGGGGCCCATGGCTATGTGGCGGCACACCACGCAGCCAATATCGCCGGTGGCGTTGGCGCCATGGCAGACCAGATGAGCGGCCAGAATCAATCTGATGCGCAGCAACCGGCTGAAGAGGCCCCCGCACCGCTGACAGAAGAAGAACTGGCTGCCCAGGCCATGCTGCCCGGCCTGCAGAAGGCTGGCATGTCGTCCCAGAAATATATGGAGCTGACCGAGGCTGTGCGCAAGCGCGCTGAGCTGCAGCGTCTGTTGGAGCTGAATGTCGCACCCGCCCCCTGGACGGTAGAACCGGTTGAAGAACCTTCTATGGAAGAAGTGGCTGACACCGCTCCAGCTGAAGAACAGGCGGTGGAAGACGCTGCAGAGACTATGATAGATGCGGCGGCTGAAACGGCGGAAGAAGTTGTGGAGGCAGTAGAAGCAGGTGAAACACCTGTTGAAACGGATACCCCGGCCCCGGCTGAGGCTGACGCCATGACCAAGCCAGAGATTATCGACGAGATGGCAACGCCAGCCACCGGGTCTGAATAGGATCAGCCCGGTCGTTCCATCACGGCGACGTCAATATAGCGACCGTGCTTGAAGCCAATCTCGCTCAAGGTAGCGACCTGCCTGAAGCAGAATTTATGGTGCAGGTTGATGGAAGCCTCATTGGGTAGGGCGATCCAGGCGTAAATTCTGTGAATGCTGTCAATGGCATTAAACAGTGCCTCATATATCCCCGTGCCTAACCCAGGGCGCGGGGCTTTTTCCAGGATTTCGGCGTCGACATAAATGCTGGTCAGCACCGTCTGGTCATAGCCACCCTTGGTGTTGTAGGGCAGGCTATAGGCAAAGCCGACCACCTGCCCGTTCTCTTCGGCCACGAAACATTGGTGTGGCCCGCTGCCTGCAAACTGGGTGAACCAGTCCTGCCAATAGGTATCCGAGTGCGGCGCCAGCTGGAAGGTTGCCACGGTATTTTCAATGTAGTGGTTGTAGATTGCACCAATGGCCAGGGCATCATCCGCAATTGCTTGTCGAATGATCATGGCCATCAACAGCCCTTAGAGAATATGCCGTGACAGATCGTCATCCTTGACCAGATTGCCGATATGCTCATTCACATAGTCGGCATCGAGGGTCAGGGTGGTGCCAGGCCTGTCTGTGGCCTCGAAGCTGATGTCGTCCAGCACCTGCTCCATAATGGTATGCAGGCGGCGGGCCCCGATATTTTCCACACTGGTGTTCACCTCTGTGGCGATTTGCGCCAGGCGCTCAATGCCGCAATCGGTAAAGTCGAGCGTGACATCTTCGGTCGCCATCAGCGCCTTATATTGCTTGATCAGCGAGGCTTCCGGCTCGGTTAAGATGCGTTTGAAGTCTTCTTCTGTCAGGGCGCGCAGCTCTACGCGGATCGGCAGGCGGCCCTGCAATTCCGGCAGCAGGTCAGACGGCTTGGCGACCGAAAACGCGCCAGAGGCAATGAACAGAATGTGATCTGTCTTCACCAACCCGTGCTTGGTGGAAACCGTTGTGCCCTCGATCAGTGGCAACAGGTCGCGCTGCACCCCTTCGCGGGATACATCGCCGCCCGTGCGGTCAGACCGCGCGCAGATCTTGTCAATTTCATCGAGGAAGACAATGCCGTGCTGTTCCACTGACCGGATAGCGTCTTGCGTGATGTCTTCATCATCCAGCAGATTGTCGCTTTCCTCGTTGATCAGCGGGTCATAGGCTTCGGCCACCGTGGTGCGCTTTTCCTTGGTCGGTTTGCCCATGGCCCCGCCCAACATGTCGCCGAGATTGATCATGCCCATTTGCGCCCCGGGCATGCCGGGAATATCGAAAGACGGCATGCCGCCCGCGCCATGGTCGGCCATTTGCAGGACAATCTCTTTGTCGTCCAGCTTGCCGTCGCGCAGCATCTGGCGGAACTTGTCGCGCGTATCCGGGCGGGCATTGTCGCCGACCAAAGCATCGAGCACCCGCTCTTCAGCGGCTAGCTCGGCACGCGCGCGCACGCTTTGGCGCTTTTTGTCGCGGATCATGATGATGGCAAACTCCACCAGATCTCGGATGATGGATTCCACATCGCGGCCCACATAGCCTACCTCGGTGAACTTGGTGGCCTCAATTTTCATGAAGGGTGCTTCTGCCAGCCGTGCAAGGCGGCGGGAAATCTCTGTCTTGCCGACGCCTGTCGGGCCAATCATCAGGATGTTCTTTGGCAGCACTTTGTCGCGCAGATCATCTGGCAGTTGTTGGCGGCGCCAGCGATTGCGCAGGGCAATGGCTACGGCGCGTTTGGCGTCCTTTTGGCCAATAATATAGCGGTCGAGTTCGGAGACGATCTCGCGGGGGGAAAAGGCGCTCATAACCTAGGTATCCAGTTTTTCTACGACGATATTTTCATTGGTATAAACACAAATGTCGGCGGCGATGCCCATGGCCTTCCGGGCAACAGATTCTGCATCCATGTCGGTGTCGATCAGGGCGCGGGCCGCAGCCAGCGCATAATTGCCGCCAGAGCCAATGGTAATAATGCCGTCCGGTGTCTCCAACACATCACCGGTGCCGGTCACCAGCAGGGAAACCTCGGCGTCAGCAACAATCATCAGCGCTTCAAGCTTGCGCAAATAGCGGTCGGTCCGCCAGTCCTTGGCCAGCTCAACACAGGCGCGGGTCAGGTTCTGCCCGTGGCGTTCCAGCTTTTCTTCCAGCCGCTCGAACAGCGTAAACGCGTCTGCCGTGGCACCGGCAAAACCGGCAATGATAGATCTATCCTTGCCCAGCGTGCGCACCTTGCGGGCATTGCCCTTGACGATGGTATCGCCCATGGAAACCTGCCCGTCGCCTGCGACGACGACAGCATTGTTTTTGCGCACCGAGATAATGGTGGTGGCGTGCCATGTCTGATTTTCACTCATAGGCCCCTAGTTAGGGATGATGTGCCCCAGATGCAATGGGTGACGCGAAATACCTTAATCGTCAGCTACTCATTACCGTTCGAGCCGAGTGGTTTTGTGCGACAGCACAAAATTGTATCGAGGTGCGAACGAATTGGTGCATCGCCCGTCTCGACATCACCGTGTCCGTACCTCGATACAATTTACCCCTGCGGGATAAATCACTCGGCATGAACGGAAGGTAAGCTGAATTGATAGACTAGGAAAAGTGTGCCGAATTTGATTGATGGCGCGTACCAAATTCCCCGTATGAAAAGAGATAGTTAAGGATGGTTTGATGGGCAGGATTTGCGAGAAAGCGAAGAAAAGACGGGCAAAACTACCGTTTCTGTCTTCCGTGGTACCTGTCTCAATCATCTTGGCATCAACCATGCAATTGGTAGCCAATTACATCATTGTTTTGACGCCTGACTACGATTTTCAGGATTACTGGTGTGGGGCGTATGGGCTTCAAATTCCCTTGGTCTATATGCTGATAACCGTATGGGTGTTGTTGCTCATATATCTGATAGTGGATGCTGTCAGAGTGGTCTTGGAAGCTAGGCGCTTAAAGGGCGGCTTTCTGGTCATTTTTTTAACCCTATTTGTCTTATTGGCTGGAGAAATCTATGCGTATGCAAACGTATTGGAGAATGTCTACGTGAATGATTGTGAACCTCACACAGAAGAGACCAAGCCAGTGTATTGGTCCCGATACAATGATCTGAAATATGATCTGTTTGTGCACGAATATCTCAGCCGTCTTGAACCAAACGGGCAACCATTGTGCCCTTCTGGTCCGCCCATGGGAAGGTGGTGCCGTAATTCTAGGTTGCCCGAGGAGGAGTTTCAGCAGCTCGGCCGCAACATATTTGGTCAGGATTGGCACCCTGGTGTCAAAATGGAATGGCGGGATATGCGCTACGCGATCGAATGTTATATTGAGCACTATCGTTGTCCTCCTCACTAACCCCTTCCCCGCCAAGGCCCTTCTTGCTATAGAGCGGCGCATGGAAACTCCGGCTGAAAGGGCCATCCATGCGTACTGGTAAAATTGAGCGCAAAACTAACGAAACCAGCATTGCTGTTGAGGTCAACCTCGACGGTACGGGGTCGTATAACATTTCCACCGGTATCGGCTTTCTCGACCATATGGTCGAGCAGCTGTCGCGCCATTCCCTTATCGACATCAACCTGTCGGTACAGGGCGACCTGCATGTCGACCAGCACCACACGACAGAAGATTCGGCCATCGCCTTGGGTGAGGCCCTGTCGCAGGCCCTTGGCGGGCGCGAAGGCATCACCCGCTATGGCGCAGCCGAAACCCCGATGGATGAAACCTGCACTCGCGTGGCGCTCGACCTGTCAAACCGCCCCTATCTGGTGTGGAAGGTCGACCTGACGCAAAAGCGCATGGGTGAAATGGATTCCGAGCTGTTCAAGGAATGGTATTACGCCCTGGCCCAGTCGCTCGGCGCGACGCTGCATGTGGAATGCCTGTATGGGTCCAATAATCACCATATTATTGAGGCCTGCTATAAAGGCACGGCCCGTGCCCTGCGCCAGGCGGTCGAGATCGACCCGCGCAAGGAAGGGGCTGTGCCGTCTACAAAAGGTACGCTTGGCGGAACGCTCTAGGGGCGCTAGGCTCCTTGTTCCCGCGCGCCTTTTCGAGGCGCACCAATTCGCAGTTCAAACAGGCAGATGATGCACATATATACGATCCATGAGCACCCCGGCCTAGCCCCGGGGGACCGTGACCCGGAGGCCTTGTTTATCCGGGAAGGGTTCTGTGTGCCTGCGGTGATCTTCAGCATTTTCTGGCTGCTGTGGTATCGCCTGTGGCGCGAGGCTGTGCTGTTCGGTGTGCTGATGACGGTGGCGGTGCTGGTGGCACTCAGCGTCAATGCGCCTGATATGACGAACCACGTCATTCGTGGTGTTTTCTCCGTGGCTTTGGGTGTCTTTGCCTATGACCTGCGCCGGGCGGCGCTGGCTCGCAAAGGCTATAGAGAAGCTGGTGTTGCCTCTGGCGGTAACACGGAAGAAGCCTCGATGGAATATCTGCTGCGGCCTGCCCCCGCTGTTGCAGCACAAGCCGCTGGGGCGGCAGACAATCCTGTTCGGGAAGAAGACATGAACAATAAGCGCGACCTGGTGGCCATTATCGACTATGGCTCCGGCAATCTGCGTTCAGCCGAAAAGGCGTTTGAGCGCATGGCAGCAGAAGGTGGCAGCAATGCGCGCATTCTGGTCACGAGTAATCCGGCAGATGTTTTGGCAGCAGATCGTGTCGTGCTGCCTGGTGTTGGTGCCTTTGGTGACTGCATGGCGGGCCTGCAGGCAATCGACGGTATGGTCGAGGCGTTGGAACAGGCTGTCATTCAAGACGGCAAACCGTTCCTGGGCATCTGTGTTGGCATGCAGCTGATGGCCTCTACCGGGTTGGAGCACGGCACGCATAAAGGCTTTGGCTGGGTGCCGGGCACCGTGGCCATGATCGAGCCTGCTGATGACAATTTGAAGATCCCCCACATGGGTTGGAATGACCTGCAGATCAGCGCCAATGCGGCAGACCACCCGGTCTTTGCCGGGCTGGACCACGGCGAACATGCCTATTTTGTGCATTCTTTCAGCGTTCGGCCGGAAGATGATGCCCATGTTTTGGCGACTGTTGATTATGCCGGTGACATTGTCGCCGCCATTGGGCGGGACAATATGGTAGGCACGCAATTCCACCCCGAGAAGAGCCAGAAAGTTGGCCTGCAGCTGATTGCGAATTTCCTGCGCTGGCAGCCACAGGCAGGAGGTGCCGCATGATCCTGTTTCCTGCCATCGATTTGAAAGACGGCCAGTGTGTGCGCCTGTATCAGGGCGATATGGACAAAGCCACCGTGTTCAATGACAGCCCGGCTAACCAGGCTGCAGAATTTGAGGCCTCGGGTTTTGAATGGTTACACCTCGTAGACCTTAATGGTGCCTTTGCCGGCAAGCCGGTGAATGGCGATGCGGTTGAGGCGATCCTGGAGGCTACCAACCTGCCAGCTCAGTTGGGCGGCGGGATCCGTGACCTTGCAACCATTGAGATGTGGCTCAATAAAGGCATCAAGCGCGTGATTTTGGGGACCATTGCGGTTAATGACCCGGATCTGGTACGCGAAGCGTGTAAATTGTTCCCCGGCCAGGTGGCCGTGGGTATCGATGCGCGGGATGGCATGGTCGCCGTCGAAGGCTGGGCCGAGGTTTCCTCGCTCACTGCCATTGATCTGGCCGCCAAGTCTGAAGACGCGGGTGTCGCCGCCATCATCTACACCGATATTGAACGAGACGGGGCCATGAAGGGCGTGAATGTTGCCTCAACCGCGGCTTTGGCGCGGGCGACATCTATCCCTGTGATTGCCTCTGGCGGTGTGGCCTCTGTTGAAGACCTCAAGGCCTTGAAGGCACAAGACGTTACATTTGAAGGGGTGATCTCTGGCCGTGCGATTTATGACGGACGGCTCGACGCCCAAGAGGCCCTGGAGGTGCTGCGCTAATGCTGAAAGCCCGTATCATTCCCTGCCTTGATGTGAAGGATGGTCGTGTCGTTAAGGGCGTGAACTTCGTGGACCTGCGTGACGCGGGTGACCCGGTGGAACAGGCCAAGGTCTATGATGAGGCTGGTGCTGATGAGCTGTGCTTCCTCGACATTACGGCCAGCCATGAAGACCGGGACATCATCTTCGATGTTGTTCGCCACACCGCAGAAGAATGCTTCATGCCGCTAACTGTTGGTGGGGGTGTGCGCACTATTGAAGATGTCCGAAAATTGCTGCTCGCCGGGGCCGACAAGGTCTCCATCATGACGGCAGCCGTGAAGACCCCGGACTTTGTGCGCGAAGCTGCCGAGAAGTTCGGTTCCCAATGCATTGTTGTCGCGCTCGATGCCAAAGCCGTTGAGCCCGGCCCGGATGGCCAGCCCAAATGGGAAATCTTTACCCATGGGGGTCGTGAGCCTACGGGCATTGATGCGGTTGAACACGCCAAGAAGATGGAAGAGCTGGGCGCCGGCGAGATTTTGCTGACGTCCATGGACCGGGACGGCACAGGCGACGGGTTCGACATTGAGCTGACGCGGACGATTGCTGACGCCGTGCGCATCCCGGTGATTGCCTCTGGCGGGGTCGGGACGCTCGACCACATGGTGGAAGGTATTCGCGATGGCGGTGCCACAGCCGTGCTGGCGGCGTCGATCTTCCATTTCGGGACCTATTCGATCAGCGAGACAAAAGACCACATGCGTGCCGCCGGGGTTGCGGTGCGCAGTTAAACGCGCCAGCATGGATGTGTCATGAGTGAAAACGACAAAGACATAATCGACCAGGTATTCGCCACAATCCTCAGCCGTCAGGCTGCGGACCCGCAGAAAAGCTATGTCGCCAGCCTGCACAAAAAGGGCCTGCGCAAAATTGCGGAGAAAGTCGGGGAAGAAGCGGTAGAAACCGTGGTTGCCGCCGTTGGCCGCAATGACAAGGAAGTCATCGCCGAGTCGGCAGACCTGCTGTTTCACATGATGGTCATGTGGGCCGAGCTGGGCCTGTCACCGAATGATATTCGCGATGAGCTGGCCCGGCGCGAAGGCATTTCAGGGATTGACGAGAAAAACAGCCGTCCGAAGGGTTGATGCCCCGTCGGCCAGGGATGAGGGGGAACAGCTATGGCAATGCCCGATTACAAGAATTACGACGATAACAACATCTTCGCGATGATCCTGCGGGGGGATATCCCCAACAAGACGGTCTATGAAGATGACCACGCTCTGGCCTTTCATGACATCAACCCGCAGGCGCCGGTTCATGTTTTAGTGATCCCCAAGGGTAAATATATCTCCATGGCCGACTTTACGGCCAATGCCAGTGCAGACGAAATTGCCGGTTTCTGGCGCGCGGTGGGCAAGACGACAGAGGCCTTGGGCTTGGTAGAGCCGGGCTATCGCCTCCTGGCAAACCACGGGCCCCATTCGCACCAGGAAGTACCCCACCTGCACGTACATATTCTGGCGGGTAAATTTGTTGGCCCGATGTTGATGCGCGACTGGGAAGGCAAAATCGACATGCCGAATATGGATTAGGCTGCAGCCTGCCGTTCGACACTTCGATACAATCCTTCACGCTGTTCAGGATCACTCAGTGTGAACGGCTGATCGAATAAACCGCTCGTCCTGAGTGATTTTGCGCGTTAGCGCAAAATTGTATCGAAGGGCGTGCGGTTTTTTAAAGCGCCTCGGCCACCATCTCTCTCAAATCAGCTTCGGGCCGCGCGCCCATATGGCTGATCACTTCAGCGGCCGCAACGGCACCCATATGTCCCGCCTCACCAAGCCCGCGCCCCTGGGTCAGCCCGGCCAGTACACCTGCCGCATACAAGTCACCGGCACCGGTGGTGTCGACAACGTCTACGCCTGGTACAGCGTCGATCAGGTGAATTTCATCACCCCGCATCAAGAGCGAGCCTTTTTCTGACCGTGTCAGGGCTGCCATCGTGCCTGCTGAACGGACGGCCTGCAGGGCATCGTCGAATTCGTCGACTTCATAGAGTGAGCAGATTTCGTCT